>JBEKSB010000239.1:0-6076 GCA_049517455.1 Xanthobacteraceae bacterium | reverse complement strand
GCGCCTTTCGGGTAGACGAAAACCGGCAGGTAGCGGCTAATGCCGATGGCGTCCATGTTGTCGAAGAAGAACGAGCGATGGCCGCCCAGGAGATATTGGACATTGTGCTTCGAGGTCGCGACGAGCACGTCCAATCCGGCCTCGTCCATCAGCCGGTCGAGCCGCCCGGTGTCGAATGGCGCAATGCTTTTTGGCTTGGTGACGTCGAGCATGGTCGATCTCCCGGGTGCAAAGGGTTGCCGACCCTATCAAAGCCGGGGATGGATATGAACCCGTTTCGACCGGTGCGGCGGGGAAAGCGGCAGGCGGCCGATGCAGATGGCGCGGGCCGCAGCCCATTTAGGTCATGCTAGAGCGAGATGCGTTCGAGTAACCGGTTGAGCGCGCGCTCGACGTCGAGCGGCGGGGCCCGCCCGGCGAGATTGCGTTCGGCGGCGTCCGAGAGCGCCGCTGATGCGCAGGTGATGCCGGCAAACCCGTAAATGCCGCCGGCGCCCGCGAGCGAATGCGCGATCTGGCTGGTGTGCATCGCCGCGGCTTCCGGATGTGTCTGGGTCAAGCGCCAGCGCTAAGTCGATAGCGCTGAGGCGTCGGCCTTGAGCCGCTGCATGAAGCTCTCGCGCGCCGGCGAGAGAACGCCTTCGACGGCAACGAAGCGGCGCACCTCGGCCGCAAGTGTCATCGGATCGAATGGCTTCGCGATCACACCGGCGGCGCCGAGCGCCTTGAAGCTGTGGCGCTCGCTTACCGCCCGGCGCGCCGTCAGGAACACGACCGGGATTGGCGCCGAACGTTTGTCGGCGCGCAATCGCGCCAGCACCGTCGGGCCATGCAAGTCCGATATCATGACGTCGAGCAGGATGAGACCCGGCCGCCAGGCGATGGCCGCCGTCAATGCTTCCGCGCCCGAGGCACAGTCGCGCACCGTGAAGAAGGGATCGAGCGACAGCGCCGCCTCGATGGTCTGCCGCGCATGCATCTCGTCATCGACGATCAGAACATGAAGATGGATCATGCCGTGCTCCGCTCGATTGTTTCGCGATGAAACGCGTTGAGTGGAACAGCGGCAGCGTCACCGTTCTGTTAAAAGCGCAACGAATACCGCGTAGGTGCAAATACGTCCGTAAAACTACGTGTTCGACGTGCGGGCCGGTTTGATCGGCGTGGTACGACGGGCGCATTATCCAACGGAAGCGCGCGTCCGAGGCTCAGGCTGCTGATTGCCTCGTCGGCGTGGCAGGCGCGGACTTGCCGCCGACGGCGGCGATGAGATCGGCCGCGCCGCGCCGGGCACGATCGAGGATAAGCTCGATCGAAGCGATCTCGACTCGATTGCGGCCAAAGTCCTTGGCGCGATAGAGCGCATGATCGGCCTGCGCCAACAGCGCCGAGAGGTCGAGCACGGCGTCGTGGCTGATCACGATGCCGATGCTCACCGTGGCGGCCACCGATCGTCCCTCGACTTCCCGTGTAGCTGCGGCGAAGGAAGTCCGGATCTCCTCGGCGACGGCCAACGCCCGCTCGCGCGTGGTGTCGCGCAACAGTGCGGCGAATTCCTCGCCGCCAAGGCGACCGAACAGATCGATGCGGCGCAGACAGCCGCTCGATACGTCGGCGAAAGTCTCCAGCACGCGATCGCCGACCGCGTGACCGAAGCGATCATTGATCGACTTGAAGTTGTCGAGGTCGAGCAGCATCACGGCGGTCGGGCGCGGGTCGGTCGCCTGCCGCCTGAGCTGTGCTTCACCGTCTTGCAGGAATGCCCGACGGTTGGAGATTCCGGTCAGCGGATCGATCAGAGCCGCCGTCTTGTGGCGATACTCGGTGCGCTCTTTCGCCATCGCCAGCAGGATGAATGCGATGGAGATCGTGAACAACAGCGCTTCGAAGCTGAGCACGGTGAGCCAAACGCTCGCAAATACCTGATTGGTCGTCGGCAACCCTGGTAGCATGGCGCCGAACGGCGTACGCAACAGATATAGCGCACCATGCGCGAACAGCATGAAGATCGCCGGCCAGCGTGAGACCAAGGGCTCGCTGCGGCCGCGCCAGAACTCAAATGCAGTGGCCCAGGTGTAGGCGGTGATGATGCCGGAGCTTACCAGTACGCGCACGTCGAAAGAATCGGCGAAGCCCGGGATGCGGCAGGCGACCAGCCAAAAGGCGGCGCCGGCGAACAGCAGCACCGGCTTGATGCGGCGATGATCGAACAGGCGGGCACCGCTCCATGTCACCGCGAAGGCCGTGAACACGATGGCATTGGCCAGATCGATGGAGATGAAATCGGAGACCGAGCCGTACAAGCCGAACAGCGTCACCGACGCCGCCCGCAGCAGGTGCGCAAATCCCCACCACGCCACGGCGGTAATCGCGGTATTCTGCGCCCAAGCGAACAAAAGCAGCAATCCGAGGATTGCCTCGACGTAAATGGTCACCAGGAAAAGTGTATTGACGTCGAGATTCATCGCGTTCCACCAGCTTGACCGACTATGGCCAAGCGATCCTGGAAAATCCCGTTATGGTTTTGGGATAGCCCCGCGGGCGGAAACAATCGGTGAATAGACGTAGCTTGATGGAACTCTTGCGGCGCTATGGTTTCGACAATCTTTCGCGTCTTCACGGCAATTGATCTACTCTTGCTTTCCAAGGGTTTAGTCATTTAGGGTCGGCGCCCTTTTAGTGTCAGCGCCCTTCCGGGATATTGCGGCGATGCAGTTCAGCAACGGAATCGTCGAGGCGATCGGCAACACGCCGCTGATCAAGCTCGAACGCGTCTCGGCGGCGACGGGCTGCAACATTCTCGGCAAGGCCGAGTTCATGAATCCCGGCCAGTCGGTCAAGGATCGCGCCGCTTTGTTCATCATCTTGGACGCGGTCAAGAACGGCGAGCTCAAGCCTGGCGGCGTCATCGTCGAGGGCACGGCCGGCAACACCGGGATCGGGCTCGCCCTCGTCGGCAATGCGATGGGATTTCACTCCGTGATCGTCATCCCCGAGACTCAGAGCCACGAAAAAAAGGACACGCTGCGGCTATGCGGCGCCGAACTGGTCGAGGTGCCCGCCGTCCCCTACTCCAACCCAAACAATTACGTGAAGCTGTCCGGCAGGCTCGCCGAGCAATTAGCGAAAACCGAAAAGAACGGCGCGATCTGGGCCAACCAGTTCGACAATGTCGCCAACCGCCAGGGACACATCGAGACAACCGGGCCGGAAATCTGGCGCCAGACCGACGGCAAGGTCGACGGCTTTGTCTGCGCCGTCGGCACCGGCGGCACGCTCGCCGGCATTGCCATGGCGCTTAAATCCTACAATAGCGCCGTGCGCGTCGCGCTCGCCGACCCGATGGGCGCCGCGCTTTACAGCTACTACACAACCGGCAAACTAAAATCCGAAGGCTCGTCGATCACCGAGGGCATTGGCCAAGGCCGCATCACCAAAAATCTCGAAGATGCGCCGATCGATACCGCCTACCAGATTCCTGACGAGGAGGCGGTGCCGATCATCTTCGACCTCCTTGAGCACGAAGGTCTGTGCCTTGGTGGCTCGTCCGGCATCAATGTCGCCGGCGCCGTTCGCCTCGCCAAGGAGCTCGGACCGGGGCACACCATCGTGACCATTCTCGCCGATTACGGCACGCGCTACCAATCGAAGCTGTTCAATCCGCAGTTTCTGCGCGAAAAGAACCTGCCGGTACCGCCCTGGCTCGAGAGCCGCTCACAAATCAAAGTTCCCTACGCGTGAACATCGCGGGGGCGCGCGCGTTGTCATGAGATGATCACCATGCTGAGACCCGACGATAGCTTCGCCCCCTCCCCCACGAGCCGCTGGCTCGTTTCGACCGATTGGCTCGCCGACCACTTGCGTGATGGCAATTTAACCGTCGTCGACGGCTCTTATTTCCTGCCGATGCAACAACGCGACGCTCATGCCGAGTATCGTGGCGGCCATATCCCCGGCGCGGTGTTCTTCGACATCGAGGCGGTGAGCGATCATTCGACGGAGCTGCCGCACATGCTGCCGGGGCCGACGCAATTCGGCGAAGTCGTCGGTTCACTCGGCATCGGCGATGGTGACACCGTCGTCGTTTACGACAGCGTCGGTCTCTATTCGGCCGCGCGCGTCTGGTGGACCTTTCGGCTTTTCGGCGCGAAGAAGGTCTACATCCTCGACGGCGGATTGCCGAAGTGGAAATCCGAAGGACGTCCGCTCGAGACGGGCGACGCTGAGCGGGCCGCGAGAAAATTCACCGCCGAGATGAATGTCGGCGCCGTTGCGCTCCTCGACGACATGCGCATGGCGCAGACTGACGACAGCATCCAGATCGTCGACGCGCGCTCGCCCGAACGCTTCGCCGGCACCGCGCCCGAACCGCGCCCTGGTCTGCGCTCGGGCCACATGCCGCGCTCTTTCAACGTGCCTTTTGGGCGGCTGATTGAGAACGGGCACCTTGCGCCGCGGGCGCGCATCGAGGCGGCGTTCACGGAAGCCGGCGTCGATCTCGACAAGCCGATCATTACTTCATGCGGCTCCGGCGTCACCGCCGCGATCCTCACTTTTGCGCTCGAATCCATCGGCAAGGAGCCGAAGGGTCTGTACGACGGCTCCTGGGCGGAATGGGCCTCGCGCCCCGACCTTCCGGTCGAACGCGGCTGACAACGACGATTCAGATGCGAGGCCTCCTCAGGCTGCCGCCCAGAGATATTGCGCGGCATAAGCGCGCCAAGGCCGCCACGCATCGGCGCGGTCAAGGAGCTCGGATGTGGAATGGCCGCGACCCTCCCGGCCGGCCATGGCGCGCATGAGACCGACGTCGGCGGCAGGAAAGGCGTCCGGCTCGCGCAGCTGACGCAAAGCGATGTATTGCGCCGTCCATTCGCCGACGCCGCGGATCGAGCGCAGCCGTTTTACCGCATCATCGAGTCCGCAAGTCGCATCGAAGAGATGCGGGTCTGCTACCGCCGCGGCGGCCACCGCCGACGGTGCGGCCGCCCGGTTGCGAGGCATGCCGAGCGACGCTAGGTCTGCATTCGCCAGCACCACAGGCTTCGGAAAAACATGCGTCAACTCATCTTTCGGAGCCGCAAAGCGTTCGCCATATGCGGCAACCAAGCGGCCGGCAACTTGAGCGGCCGCCGAACGGTGATTTGTTGCCCGAGCACTGCGCGGATCGCCAACTCGAAGCCATCCCATGCGCCCGGCACGCGCAATCCCGGCCGGGCCTGGACCAACGGCGCCAATGTTGGATCCTTGGCCAAATGGGCGGCGATGGCGAGCGGATCAGCGCCAAGATCGAACACGCGCCGCAGCCGCGCGATGATGGCCGGCAAAGCCGAGAGCTTGGGGAAGCGCACGGTCGCTTGCAGCGCATTGTCATCGCCCGGCTGGACGGTGACGGTCCCCTGCAACCCGTCCAGCTGAACCGTTCGCGCGTAACGCTCGGCGGTAACACGTTCAACGCCCGCAATAGCGCGCCGGCGCAGAAACTCAATCATAGCGGCCCAGTCGTAAGGCGGTTGGTAGCGCAGCAGAAGAACAATCTCGCCGGCCGGCCCGGCACGAAAGTCAGGTCCGCTGGCGCGCCGCAATTCGCTCGGCGGGCGGCCGAACAACGCCTGGAAGGTTTCGTTGAAACGGCGAACGCTGCCGAACCCAGAGGCGAACGCGATTTCGGTCATCGGCAGCCGCGTCTCATGGATGAGTTGCTTGGCAAGCAGAACGCGCCGGGTCTGCGCGACTGCCACCGGCGACGCACCGAGATGCTGGCGGAACAGACGCCGGAGCTGCCGTTCGCCGAGGCCGAGACGACCGGCCAACCCATCGACGTCGGCCTCGTCCAATGCTCCCAGCTCGATCAAGCTCAGCGCGCGCGAGACGGTGTTGGAGGTGCCCCGCCACGCGCCCAGATCGGGCGCCGTCTCCGGACGGCACCGCAGGCAGGGACGGAATCCCGCTTCCTGTGCCGCCGCCGCGGTCGGGAAGAAGATCACGTTCTTCGCATGAGGTATCCGCGCCGGGCAAACCGGACGGCAATAGATGCCCGTGGTTTTGACGCCGGTGAAGAAGCGTCCATCGAAGC
>JBEKSB010000238.1:0-6554 GCA_049517455.1 Xanthobacteraceae bacterium | reverse complement strand
GCCTTGCCGTCCAGCACCCTTTTTACCGCATCGAGCGCGAGGACGGCAGTCTCAATTTCGGCGTTCCCGGCATTGCGGGCCACGGTCACGTCGGCGCGTTTCTTGCCGTTGATTTGGACCGGCAGCGTGAGCGTGTCTTCGATCAGGAGATCGCGCTCGACCTGCGGCCAGGCCGCTTCCGCGACCAGCGTTTCGTGGCCGAGCACCGCCCAGCATTCCTCGGCGAGATGCGGCATCATCGGGGCGAACAGTTGCACGAGAACGTTAACCGCTTCACGCATGGCCCAACGCAGGTCCGCCGCAATGCCCCCCTCCTCGGAGTCGATGTTACCGATGAAGTCATTGAGGGCATTGGCGAACTCGTAGATGTAGGCCACACAGACATTGAAGTGGAGCTTTTCGATGTCATCGGTGACCTTGGCCAGCGCCTGATGGGTCGCCTTGCGCAAGGCCGCCGCCGCCGGTGGGCGATCTCGGCCGCCTCGCCGACCAGGCGCCACAGCCGCTGCACGAAACGCCAGGCGCCCTGCACGCCGCGTTCGGTCCATTCCACGTCACGCTCGGGCGGCGAATCCGACAGCATGAACCAGCGCGCAACGTCGGCGCCGTAGCCGGCGATGATCTCGTCGGGATCGACCGTATTCCGTTTCGACTTCGACATTTTCTCGATCGGACCGATCTCGACCGGCTCGCCGGTTGCGATCAGCGTGGCGCGGCGGGCGTCGCCTTGCGTCTCGATCTTGATCTCGGCCGGCGCCGCCCATTCGCCGCTTACGGTGCGATAGGTCTCGTGCACCACCATGCCCTGCGTGAACAGGCCGGCAAACGGCTCGTCGAGACCGACATGGCCGGTCTTCTTCATCGCCCGGGTGAAGAAGCGGCTGTACAGCAGATGCAGGATCGCATGCTCGATGCCGCCGATATATTGATCGACCGGCATCCAGGCATCGACTACGGCTAAGTCGGTCGGCGCAGTCTTGATCCACGGATCGGTGAAGCGCTCGAAATACCAGGACGAGTCGACGAAGGTATCCATCGTGTCGGTCTCGCGCACGGCCGTCGCGCCGCATTGCGGGCAGCGAACGTGCTTCCAGGTCGGATGCCGGTCGAGCGGATTGCCAGGGCGGTCGAAGGTCACATCCTCGGGCAGCGTCACCGGCAGATCTTTTTCCGGCACGGGCACGACGCCGCAGGATTCGCAGTGGATGACCGGGATCGGGCAGCCCCAATAGCGCTGCCGCGAAATGCCCCAGTCGCGCAGGCGGAAATTCACCTGACGCTGGGCGACGGCCCCCACCCTTCCCTCCCCCGCATGCGGGGGAGGGTTAGGGAGGGGACGCTTTTTCTTCTCCAGCCGCCGCGCGACTTCTTCCTTCGCCTCCGCGATCGTCAGGCCGTCGAGGAAGCGCGAATTGATCATGCGGCCGTCGCCGTCATAGGCCTTGTCGGTGATGACGAAGGTTTTCGGATCTTGGCTGGGCGGGCACACCACCGGAGTATTACCAAGGCCGTATTTGTTGACGAAATCGAGGTCGCGCTGATCGTGCGCCGGACAGCCGAAAATGGCGCCGGTGCCGTATTCCATCAGGATGAAATTCGCCACATAAACCGGCAGCTTCCAGTTCGGATCGAAGGGATGAACCGCCTTGATGCCGGTGTCGAAGCCCATCTTCTCCGCGGTATCGATCTCGGCCTGCGCCGTGCCGCGGTGCTTGCACTCCGCGATGAATGCGGCGAGCGCCGGATTTTTCTTCGCCGCCGCCGCGGCGAGCGGATGATCGGGCGCGACGGCAACAAATTTCGCGCCGAACAAAGTGTCCGGCCGCGTGGTGAAGACTTCGAGTTCCGATTCGCCGCGCGGCGTCGTTTTCGCATCGAGCGCGAAGCGGACCAGCAAGCCTTCCGAGCGGCCGATCCAGTTCTTCTGCATCAGCCGCACTTTTTCCGGCCAGCGATCGAGCGTGTCGAGCGCGTCGAGCAGCTCCTGCGAAAAATCCGTGATCTTGAAAAACCATTGCGTCAGCTCGCGCTGCTCGACCAACGCGCCGGAGCGCCAGCCGCGGCCGTCGATCACCTGTTCGTTCGCCAGCACGGTCTGGTCGACCGGGTCCCAGTTCACTTTCGACTTGCGCCGCTCCACCAGATCGGCGCCGAGGAAATCGAGAAACATCTTCTGCTGATGCTTGTAATAAGCCGGGTCGCAGGTCGCGATCTCGCGGCTCCAGTCGAGCGACAGGCCCATCGATTTGAGCTGCGCTTTCATCGCCGCGATGTTGTCGTAGGTCCACGCCTTGGGGTGGACCTTGCGCTCCATGGCGGCGTTCTCCGCCGGCATGCCGAAGGCGTCCCAGCCCATCGGATGCAGCACGGCAAAGCCCATCGCCCGCTTCACCCGCGCCACCACGTCGCCCATCGTGTAGTTGCGGACGTGGCCCATATGGATGCGCCCCGACGGGTAGGGGAACATCTCCAGCACGTAGTATTTCTTGCGGACGTCGTCGTTCTTCGTGGCGAAGATGCCGCGCTCGTCCCAGACTTTTTGCCAGCGGACCTCCGCTTCGGCGGCGTTGTAGCGTTCATTTGCCATCTTAAATGTCGTCACCGGTCCATTTAGGGCATGATCCCGAAAAGCGGATAACGGTTTTCGGAAAAGATCATGCCTAACTAAAGGCTAGGCGACGTGGCACGAAAGACTTTGCCGGTCAATTGCAGGCCGTTCCGCGGACGAAACGCTAATCCTCGTCGGTTCCCAAGACCTTGCCGGTTTCGGACTGACGAGATGCACCCTGGTGCAGGCCATACAGGTCACGGCTTCAAAAGTATCTTCGCTTAGGTCGGTTGGGTCGTCGGCGACCCGGCCCTGCACATTCAAGCGCGTATTGGGACATCGGTAGAGAAAAGCTGCCATAAATCTATTGATAAGACCTTTTGGCGGCTGCCATTTTGAGGTAGCGCGGGATTGCCGCGATCAGCGGCCAAACTTTCCGCACAGGCATCGTTCGGCGCAAGTCCTGCCATCCTTGTCGATCACGACGATACGGGCAGGCCGGCCCGATTTGCGCAATTGCAACGCTTCGGTTGTCGCGATTTTCAAGGCGAAATCCAGGTCGATGAACGGTCCGGCCGAGCCGTTTTCCAGCTGCGCCATCCATTCCCGCTTGGACGTAGGAAATACGATGCACGGAATGCAGTTCATGCCGCCCCCCAATCGCGATCGAATCGAACAGGCAAAAACAAGCGCCCACAGGCTGGCTCACTAAGGCGTCCGCGTATGCGAATGGTTAACAGACTCACCGCCGCGCAATGACGATAAGCAGAATTCCGACGACCGCTATGCCGCCGCCGTAGTAAACCCACCGGGTCGCGCTGATCATGAAGCTTTCGGCGGGCCATCGGATCAATCCCGCGCCTTGTCCCATGAAGAAAAGTCCCGCGGCCAGAATGATGATTCCAATGATCGTCAGCAGCGCTGTCATTTTCTCTCCAAATGTATGTTTCGGCTGCCGTCTTTCGGGTTCAGATTGCCTGAATAGTATGCTAGTGTTTTAGAGCCCCCGGAGAATCGGCTCAGCAAGAGGCATAATCATGCGAACGAGCATATTCCAATCCAAGTCGGTACGCCGCGCTCTGTTGACGATTATCGGAATCGGCGCGGTTGGCGCAGTAGCGACAGGGCCTACTCAAGCCTCGTCTGGCAATGTTTTTGCCTGCCAGTTCCTCGACAAGGCGGCGGCCATGGACATCCCGGAAATGGTCTATGATCCAAATCTGCAAATGATGGTTGACCCCGTCACGCTACGGCCGATCTATCAGAACAACAACCAACTAAAGATGGCGAAGGTGACAGCCGGCTGCGACAAGTGTCCGAAATACGACGCCAACTAATCTTCGAACTGTTACGGCACGATACGTTTGATCGCTGCAACATTTGCTTGCCTTGCGCTCACTTGGTCCGCGACATGAGCGGACCTTGCTGAAACTCGATGCGCGGTGATGAAATCCGTTCTTATCATCACCGCGTCCTTTGACCCGCAAGCGGACCTGCTCATCGCGGAACTGCGGCGGCGCAATGTTCCGTGCGTGCGTTGGAATACCTATGAATTTCCGATCTCGTCGATCCTGACTTATCGCGCGTCGAACAGCGGGTTTGGCGCCGAAATCATATCGGACGGGCGGACGGTCGATCTCGCTTCGATCGGCAGCATCTGGTGGCAGTGGGATCAGCCCGCCGGATTCCCACCCGAACTCAATGCCCCGGAACGGCGTTTTGCCGAACGCGAAGCCCAACTTGCGTTGAGCGCGCTGCCGGCGATAGGCAATTTTGCGTGGATCAACCCCCCGGCATGCGAGCGGCTGGCCAATTCCAAACCCGCTCAGTTGTTCACGGCGCGTATGGTCGGCTTGGAGATCCCGCCGACTGTAATCACCAACAACCCCGATGAGGTTCGCCGTTTCATCGCCACGGCGCGGCGGCAAATTGTTTACAAAGCTTCGTCGCAACCGCGAAATATTGCGCCGGACAAGGCGTTGTTCACCGGCCTGATCACCGACGAAACACTGGCAAATCTCGATCTCATTCGGATTACACCCGGAATTTTTCAGGAGCGCATCTACAAGTCCTACGAGCTGCGCATTACGGTTATCGCCGAGCGCGTCTTTGCTGTTAAGATCGATTCCCAGGTGCTGGCCGAGACCCAACTCGATTGGCGGCACGCGCAGCACGATGTGACGTATGAAGCGGTGACTTTGCCGGATGAAATTACCGCGAAGATTCTTGCCTTCATGAAATCCCTTGGACTGGTCTATGGAGCGTTCGATTTCATTGTGACCCCCGACGGCCGCTACGTGTTCTTGGAGGTTAATCCGGGAGGGGCGTATATGTGGGTGGAGGCGGCGACGGGGCTCGCAATTACGCCTGCAATTGCCGACGCTCTTATTGAATCCTGCCGATCCTAGACAGCCGCGCGATGACAATAAGCAGAATCCCGGCGACCGCTATGCCGCCGCCGTAATAGATCCACTGGGTCGCGCTGATCATGAAGCTTTCGGCGGGCCGGCGGATCAATCCCGCGCCTTGTCCCATGAAGAAAAGTCCCGCGGCCAGAACGACGATTCCGACGAGCATCAGCAGCGCTTTCATTGTCTCTCCCTTGCGCATCTTTGCCGCGCCGATCATATCAAGCACAACTCTTCCTCTCCGGATCAAGCCAAAATCGAGCTTCGAGGCAGGCGGGCGGCATGGCACGCGATGACACGGATACTGCAATCACTCTCCTTGACGACGCGACCCGTCCGAAGGCGCCGAAAATCGAGGGCATCACGCCGGCGCAGCGGCGGCAGGGCAAGCGCCTGGCGCTGATCCACGAACATCACCTCGAGCAGATGAACGAGGTGCGCTGGGTCATGGAGCAGGTCGAAGCCGGCGAGCAAAGCGCCGAGACGTTGCTCGAAGTGATTTCCTCGCTGCAGATGGCCGCCAATTACCGGGTGTTCGGCAATCTCTGCGGCCGCGAGTGCCAGATGTTGACGCTGCATCACACCATCGAAGACCAGAGCATCTTTCCCGAGCTCCGCCACGGCAGCGACGGATTGAGGAAGGTCGTCGACCGGCTGAGCCAGGAGCATTTGATCATCCATCAGCTGCTGGAAGCGCTGCATGACAAGGCCGTGAACGCGGTGCGGGAACCGGACCGCGAAACCTTCGCGGCGCTGAAGGCGGCTTTTCTCGCGCTGGACCGCGTCGTGCGCTCGCATTTCGGCTACGAACAGGAAGAACTCGAAGAAGCGCTCGGCTATTTCGGCATTCCGCTGTAGTTTTTTATCGGCCCCCGCGAAGCGGTGGAGGGGGCTTCGGCCTCACAGTAAACCCCACCGCTACGCGAACGATACAAACCGACATGGCATCCACGAAGCTCGCGATCGCAACGCTCCTGCTGATTGTCACCGCCGCCGCGTACGCGCAGACGCCGCCCTGCGCGGCCGATGCGCTGGCGAAAGCGCCGCTGCTGCTGCGCTTTCACTACAACGATGAACCCGGCCAGCCGATCGACGTCGAGCAAGACGTCAAGGTGCTGCCGCCGATCAAGGCGCTCAAAGGCAACGGCCGTTTCGACGTGCTCGAAGTCGCAGGCCACATCTACAAGGCGTCCTACCGGATGCGTTTCATCTACGCCCGAATCAAGGGCTCGTGCGTGTTGATGGGCCAGGAAATCCTCGAAGCCAGCGATCCGTATTGAGACGGTCCTCGTCATTGCGAGGAGCGTAGCGACGAAGCAATCCATGGCACGCGCCGCCGAATGGATTGCTTCGCTTCGCTCGCAATGACGATATGCAAAATCCTTCCCGCGACGCATTCCGCGCCCGAGTTCTTCATCCGGGCTACAAACTACAAAAAAGGAAGCGGAACGCCGGCAGGCGTATGTGTCCATCCTCCGCGCTTGCGCGCGGCGCGCGTCTTGCGGACGCGCTCGCCTGTCGGCGTTCCACCACGGCTCTTGCCGTCGGGGCTTTCGCCCGTTGGGCGCAGCTCCAGGCCAGGCTTCCTGGGACGTGGC
>JBEKSB010000237.1:0-6093 GCA_049517455.1 Xanthobacteraceae bacterium | reverse complement strand
AGATCGTGACGTGGGCTATCCGGGTCGTCACCCACGATCACATAGGCGTCGATGCGCGGAAGTTCAGACAGAACGGCCAAGGCCGGCGCGTTGAGCACAATGGTTTTGCGACCGGTCTTGCTGTCCGGCAGCAGCAACAGACCGCGCTCGAAGTCGACATAGTTCCATTTGAGCCCGAGGATTTCGCGCAGGCGGGCGCCGGTGAGGATGAGGAGCCGAAGAGCGGCCGCCGCGTGCGGTCCGATGTTGGTGACGCGGTTCTTCTTTGGAATGTGTTTGGCCGTCGGCTTCATTCCGTCGACCTCCCATGGGATCCCGATGGTCTCCGCCTCGCGGATGGCATCTCCAAGATGCGCAAGCTCCTCCGAGGTCAGGAAGCGCTCGCGGCGCTGCTCGCGGAAGGCCTCGATATGGCCAGCCGGGTTATGCCCACGCTTTACCAAGCCGCAGGTCGCCGCGTAGCGGTAGACCGAGCCGATGCATTCGATGACCCGGTTCGCCGTCATCGGTTTTGTCAGTCCGATGCAACGATGCAATTTTGCGATGTCGGCCGGCGTTACCATGTCGAGCTTGATGCCGCCGATGACGGGAGCCGCGTGCTTGTGAAGATAAATCCGGTAATTGACCACCGTTCTCGGTTTCAGCTTGGCGATGGCCTCCTCGGCCAGGTAGCGCTCGGCGAACTCGCGGAATATTGGAATTTTTCGCGCGCGCGAACGTGATGCGGCCGGATCGTCACCGAGCGCCGCTGCGGCGAGGATTTCTCGTGCTGCGGCGCGGGCCTCGTCGGGGGTCAGCGTGCCGACCGGGCCAAGCACCATTCGCCGCTTTGCAATACCGCGGCCACGGGCCCCCGGCCGGTATTCGACAAACCAGCTTTTTGTCCCACGCCGTGCGGCCCGCAGGCCGAAACCCTTCAGGTCGATGTCATATATAATGAGTGGGCAATCGCCGGCACTGATCGCGTCGACCGTGCGTTTCGTCAGCTTTGCTACCGGCATCGCGTGGCCTTCCGTGTCGCCACCATGTCGCCACCGAAAAGGAAACCAGCGGCAACGTCAGCCATCGACGTAATGGCGAATCTTAGTATTTTCACGAGGTTGGGTATGCCGGGGAACATTGGGGAACGCTGAGGCCAGCCAGAAATTCACCTCATAACCTGAAGGTCATAGGTTGAAATCCTATCCCCGCAACCAATTTCCAAGGACGAGAACCGGTTTCGACACGCCCCGGACCTGTTTCCAGCGCGGTTCGGCGCCGTGATTTCGATGTCGCGGGCGCCGGCAAACCGCGCGCGCGCTCGACGCACAGCCGTTGTGAAGTCTAGTCGCTCAATATCACCCGCGCGTCCATCGACACGCGATTGTACAGATCGACGACATCATCGTTGACCAGGCGGATGCAGCCGGAATTCACGGCATTTCCGATCGTCTTCGGCGCATTGGTGCCGTGAATGCGCGAGCTTCCATCGTCAAGGCCGATGAGGCGCGCACCGAGTGGATTGCCAGGGCCGCCCTTCATAATGCCCGGCGAAGCGAGTTTGCGCTCAACCATGTCGGCTGGAGGTTGCCACTCCGGCCATTCCACCTTGCTGGACACCTTCCGCAATCCGGCTACATCGGCGCAAGGTTTACCGACGCCGATCCCGTAGCGCAGCGCGACCAGATTGGGCTGGATGAAGTAGAGGAAGCGTTGTTGCTTGTCGACGATGATCGTCCCGGCCGGATGTGTCGTCCGGTAAAATACAGGTTGACGACGAAAGAAAAACGGCACGTCAGCATCGGTCGAACCGCCATCGACGCCGGGTGCGAGGTCCCCGTCAGGAGGCGTCTTGGTGGCGGCTCGGCGGTTCGGGGGCGCCGTCGCCGCCCGATCATGCGCGGCTTCGGCCTTGGCTACAGGCGGCGCCTGATTGTTGTGTCGTGTTGCCACCAACGCGTAGACGCCGGCGGCTATGACCGCGACAACAACGGCGAGGCCGACCCACGCGACACGATTGAACCGGGGCGGCGTGGTGGTCGACGCTCCGTCCGCGTTGGCCGGTGACCCGCCGGCAAATTCATCCTGCGGCGATCCGTCGTTGCCGGCGTTCTGCGCGAATTCGGATTGGATTGTTTTTATGGCGGCTTGCAGTGCGGCTGTGTGAAGCCCGATTTCGGCATTCGAAAGCGGCGGTTGCCGAGCCCGCAATTGGTTGCCCAGCATCTCCCGCGTTCGGTCAAAGACGCTGTTGCGCCATTGCGGGTTTCTGGAATCGCCCTTTTTCAAGGCTCGCCACAGGATCGCGTAATAGTCCGGCATTTTTTTCAAGACGGCATTGTGGCCTCTGGGGCGCGCGAAGAGGCGATACCACGAGCCGGGACTCAATCAATTTATCGGCCGGTTGGGAAGCGTGTGTTGGGGAATGGGTAGAGCTCACCGTGAAACCAGCCTCCGCGACACTATGCGTTGCAACCTGCCCAGCTCGTGTATTCCAAAAAGCCGAGTCAAAGCCAAATAGATGCCGATCCCGACCGCGCACAGCACGGTGGCGCGCAGGAGAATTACCGCGAGATGGATGCCCGGCAGGAACTGAAGAAGCGAGGCGCGCACCCAAAGCCCGGCACCGATCGCGATGCCGGCCGCCACCGCCATGCCCAGTGCCGGCCCCAGCATGCCGGGCCCAGCTTTGAGCGTGCTGCCCCGGGCTGTCGCCTCTCTCTCGAAGCGACGATATTGCAACCAGCCGAGCAGCAGAACGTAGACGAGAATGGCTACGGAGCTGGCGATCGCCAGACCTATCGCGCCCCATTGCTGACGCAGAATGACGTAAAGAGGCACGGCAAGGAACGCGACCAGCGTACCGACGATCGTCGGCAACCACGTGCTCCCCAGCGCGTAGAAGCCGCGACTGATGACTGTCTGTGCCGCCCAGCCGCCGAGACCCAGGCATAGAAACGCAAGCACGGTTGCGGTGGCCTGCGCGTCGGCAACGCTAAATCGGCTGGAGAGCAGACCCCAGATCAAGTATGCCGCTTCGAACCCAGCCAGCGTCATGCATACTTGTGCCGCAAATGTTGCGAACAGCATCAGCCGCACCGCCCCGCACAGCAGGCCATATGCTTCGGCCACACGGCCTGTCGCAACCATGCGGCTCATTGTGGGAAAGGCCGCGACCCCGGCCGCCATGCCGAACACGCCGATCGGCACTTTCATCAAGGTCCGTCCGTATTGCAGATACGACAGCGCGCCGCTCGCGAGGTACGAGGCCTGGTTTTTGATGATCCACTCATCGACCACCACGATCGAAAAGCCGATCATGATCGGAAATGAAAGCCAGAGGTAACGCCGAAGGTCCTCGTTCCGGAATGACAGGATCGGGTACCAGCGCATTCGCGTCTTGACGCAACCGTAAAGCGGCAGCGCGAACGGCCCCAATGCGGCGCCGGCCAGCACGCCCCAGGCAAATCCGTCGGCTCCCATTCCCGGATAGCGCGCACCAAAGAGACCACCGCCGATGATGCCGGCCGAGTATACGAGGGGCGCCATCGCCGGAAGGAAGTGTCGGTCCTGGGCCTGCAGCGCAGCAGACAATAGCCCGCCAATCACGAGGAAGAATTGCGCCGGCAGAATGATTCGTATCAGCCGCACCAGCGTGTCGACCTCGCCCGGTCCCGTGAAACCCGGCGCCACCAGACCCGCCAGCGGCCGAGCAAACACTGCAAGCAGCGCGATCCCGATGCTGCCCGCGACGAGGATGAAATTCGCGATGACACTGAGGGCCTTCCAGCCGCCCTCGCGGTCACCGCGTTCGAGGTACTTAACGAAGATCGGGATAAACACGATCGATAATGCCCCGGCCGCCAGCAGGTAATTCAGGAAGTCCGGAAGCGTAAAGCTTGCGAAATAGAGGTCGGCCTCTCGACTGGCGCCCAGCGTTCGGCCGATGATCTGCTCGCGCAGCAGGCCCATGACGCGGCTGAGGAAAATCGAGACCGCCCAAATGACCGAGGCGATGCCAATCGTACGCGCCTGGCTTCTCCTGAGCTGCGGCGGCGGTTGGGCGTCATCCGTGGGAGATGAGGGTGGGTCCGCCGTCGATTGAATATCCGCTTGTTTGCCGGCGAACCTGCGCCCCGGCCAGCCAATCGTCGGCCACCTGCTGAACATTATTGATCGCCGAAGGCATGCGGCGACGGAACCGCCAACTTTTGAATGGCGCTCGTTGTTGAAGGCGGGCGGAGGCACAGCGGCCGAAATCGATCACGCGTTTTGCTGTGGAATTGCATTCGAACCGGTACGTTCTGCGCGAGCATGCAATCCCATCGCGGTCAGTGCGACGCCACCAAGAATCAGGTTGATGCCGACGAGGAGGCCCATCGTCCAGGAAGAAGTCCCCGGAAGATCGAAAATAATGACACTCGCCAAGACAATGTCGACGACACCGCTTGCCAACATCCATGCCCAGCGCCCGGAGAAATGACGTCGATGTTCGAAAGCGAACAAGATAGACGCGCCCCCTTCGACGAGGAAGAACAAAGCCAATATCAGCCGCAAGTGGCCGACCTTGTCAAAAGGCCAGCCCATCAGACCGCCGTACAAATCCTGCGATTTGTGCGCGATCAACACCACGCCGACTATAATCGCGAGCAAAGCCGATACAAGGGACCACCAGAACCCCGGCGCCTGTCGCGCCCAGTAGGTGGTCGCCAAACCTATGGCTCCGCTGACGAGAAAGAGCCAACCCAGAACGACCGTCACGTTTGCACTGGCGAATGATGGGATGATGATTGCGAGCAGCCCCAACAAAATGAGGGCCACCCCTTCGACAAGAAATATGGTCGAATGGTTGTGTATCGATTTTTCGACTTGTCCAGGAACGCGGCGATTGTCGGAATCATGGTTCACGGTCATGGTGAGGCTGCCTGTTGTTTTCCCGAGTATCGGTGGATGGAACCGGCCGCACATTTAGGTCTGCGGTTCGGCCATGGCCGCGTCACTTCCTTACGCTCACGCTAGCAGACAAATTAAATATGGTCGCAAGACCACCCGGCTACTTTGATATAGCGCAAATGGCCTGGTTTCCCTCCGCCACTTCCACGGATCCCGCCGCGGGCTGGTTGCCCGAACCGGTCGTGGATGAGGCCCTCGATGCGGACGCGACAGGCGATCTCGCGCATGACCTCTCGGTCGCGCTGATCCTGGTTCTCGAACGTCTGTCGCTGCTCCAGCGCGCGAGCTTTCTCTTGCACGACGTGTTCGGTCTCGACTTCGTCGAAGTGGGCCGCGCACTCGGCCGCGGCGAAGCCGCCTGCCGCCAGCTTGCCGCGCGCGCCCGCGCGCATATCCGTGCATACGCAGGCTGGAATCGCTCTTCCGGTTGCGACAACGCATTGATATGACAACGATCGCGCTTATCTTTTCGATGACGCAATCACTCCCAAGGTAATCCATGTCCGAAATGACCCAGACGACGGAACGCACCGCTCGCCGCATTCGCCACGAAACCAAAACACGCCTGCTGCAAGTGCGGGACGTGAGCCGGATTACTCCGAAAATGGTTCGGATCGTGGTCGGGGGCGAAGCGTTGGCCGGGTTTGTCAGTGCCGCGCATGACGACCACGTGAAGCTGTTTTTCCCGCAGCCGGGCCAGGATAAGCCGGTGCTGCCGACGCCGAGCCCCAACGGGCCAGTCTATCCCGAAGGCGCGCCGCTGCCGGCCGCCCGCGATTACACGCCGCGCCGCTACGATGCAGCGGCCAATACACTGACGATTGATTTCGTGATCCATGGCGACGGGCCGGCCACGCAATGGGCGGCGCAGGCGCGGCCGGGAAGTTTTCTCGGCGTCGGCGGCCCGCGCGGATCGTTCGTCGTCCCGGACGATTTCGATTGGTATCTTCTCGCCGGGGACGAGACCGCATTGCCGGCGATCGGACGCCGTTTGGAGGAATTGCCGGCCGGCACGCGGGCAATCGTCATTGTTGAAGTCGAGAATTCCGCCGAGGAGCAGCGCTTCGACACGCGTGCTCGTCTCGAGACGCATTGGCTGCATCGCGATGGCGCCGAGCCGGGCAATCATTTGTTGCTGCAAAGGGCGATCGCCGAACTGTC
>JBEKSB010000236.1:0-6099 GCA_049517455.1 Xanthobacteraceae bacterium | reverse complement strand
TGTCCCACAGCTCGATCTTGGCGCCGTTGCGGTGCATGATCACGCTCTGCTGCGCCACCGAGAGCGAGTTGTTCCACGCCCAGTAGATCACCAGTCCCGCCGGAAAACTCCCCAGCATGAAAGTGAAGATCAACGGCATCCAGTTGAAGATCATCTGCTGCGTCGGATCCGGCGGTGGCGGATTGAGCTTCATCTGTACCCACATGGTGATGCCCATAATCACCGGCCAAATGCCGAGGTGGAGGAAGCTGCCGACGAGCGGCAACACCGTTGGGTCGAACGGGATCAGCCCGAACAAGGTGAAGATGTTGGTCGGGTCCTGCGCCGACAGGTCGCGAATCCAGCCATAGAACGGCGCGTGCCGCATCTCGATGGTGATGAACAGCACCTTGTAGAGCGAGAAGAACACCGGAATCTGGATCGCGATCGGCAGGCAGCCGGCCACCGGATTGATCTTCTCCTTCTTGTACAGCTCCATCATCGCCTGCTGCTGCTTCATCTTGTCGTCAGCGTAGCGCTGGCGGATCATGGTCATTTCCGGCTGCACCGCCTTCATCTTAGCCATCGAGGCATAGGACTTGTTGGCGAGCGGGAAGAACAGGATCTTGACCAGCACCGTGACGATGAGGATGGCGATGCCGAAATTGCCGACGAGATGGAAGAAGAAGTCGATGGCGAGGAACATCGGCTTGGTGAGGAAGTAGAACCAACCCCAATCGATCAACAAATCGAAATGATTGAGGTGGAGCGCCTGGTTGTAACCGCCGGCGGTCGCGAACGGGAAATTGACGCCGACCACCGAGACTTCCTTGGCGCCAGCGAACAGCCGTGCATTGACGGAGCCGGTCGCGCCGGACGCGACGGTCTGCGGATCGAGAAGGTAATCGGTCTGATAGGTTTTCTGGCCGCCGGCTTCGCCTGCGGAGAAGCGCGCGTGCACCTTGGCGTCCGGGTCGGGCAATAATGCCGTCGCCCAGTATTTGTCGGTGAAGCCGAGCCAGGCATTGGTGACGTCCCAGTGCTCGTCTTTTTTGTCTTCGATCTTCTTGTAGGTCTCTTCCTGCTCGCCTTGATCGCCCATAACGCCGATCAGGCCCTCATGCAGGATGTAGTAGCCCTGCACCTTCGGCGTGCCGTGGCGCGAGATCAGCGCATAAGGAAACAGCGTGACCGGACTGGTGCTCTTGTTCTGTACTTGGTCCCTGATGGTGAACAGGTAATGGTCATCGACCGTGATGATGCGGCGGAAGACCAATCCAGCGCCATTATCGTAAGTCAGCGCAACCGGATGATCGACGCCGAGCGTGCCGGTGCCCTGTTGCGTCCACACCGTGTCCGGTCCCGGCATCTTTTCCGTCGTGCCGGACGCTGCCACCCAGCCGAATTCCGCATAATAGGCTTCAGGCGATCCGGACGGTGACAGCAGTACGATCGGCGGCGAGCTGGGCTCGACCGTTTCCCGGTATTGCTCGAGCGAAAGATTGTCGATGCGCGCGCCTTTGAGGTCGATGCTGCCGTTAAGCCGTGGTGTGTCGATAGCGATGTGCGGCCAAGCCGCGATCACCGCCTCGCGCGTATTCGCCAGCGGCTGGGCAGGCGTGGTTGGTCCGCCCGGCACCGCGGGAGCGCTGCCGGGCGTCGCGGGCGTTACAGGCTGTGCCGCGCCGGGCTGGCCTCGGGGCTGTAGCTGAGCTTGCTCCTGCTGCTTGAGTTCCACCTCGTGGCGCTGCTTTTCCATCTGCGGATAGCCGACGAAATATTGCCAACCGACCACGACGATAAGCGACAGCACGATGGCCAGGATGGTGTTCTTATGCTCAATCATTCAGCGCTCTTGCGGCGGGAGTTCGGGCGGCTCTGCGGACGACTTTGGCGGCTTTCTGCTGCCGCGGCGAGGCTTTTGCGGCCGGGACGGCGAACCCGCTTCATGTAGGGGGCCGCGGCGGGCGCCACCAGTTCCCCCGCGTTCGGGAGCGTGTATCCGGGTAAGCGCCGCATCGAGTTCCTGCATCATGTCGCCGAAGGGGGCCGCCAGCGCGGTTCGCCGGCCGACCAGTACGTAGTCATGGCCGGGCGTCAATTGACCGCCGCCGCCGGCTGCCGCCGACAGTCTCACGATCTCCCGCAATCGGCGGCGCACGCGGTTACGTTCCACGGCGTTGCCCACCTGCTTTGACACGGTGAACCCGATACGGACCGCGCCGTCTTCGGCGCGCTGCCGCGCCTGTAGCACAAAGGCGCGGCCGGAAGCTCGCACACCGCTCGACGCGGCCCGAAAATCGCTGCGGCGCTTTAACCGCTCAACGGACGAGGGAACGGGCGTCGCGCTCACGCACTGAGCCGCTTGCGCCCCTGCGCACGCCGCGCCGCGACAACCTTGCGGCCCCCTTTGGTCGCCATACGCGCGCGAAAACCGTGCCGGCGCTTGCGCACCAATTTGCTCGGCTGATAGGTTCGTTTCACGGGACTTTTCTCCGCCGCACGCCCGTTATCGATCACGCACGCAAAATTCAGCGCGCTGGCGCGCAATTGGCGCGGCTTATACGGGAGCCCTCCCGGCTCGTCAATGCGATGCCCCGCGACTTTGCAACGGCTTGCCGGCCGCGGGATGTATAGAATATGTGTGACAGGACCGAGACCTCGGCGCCAAGGCTTCGATATCAGGACCTCGATATCAAGACTTCGGTATCAAGACCTCCGCATCACGCGGGTGTGAAGATTCTCCGCCAGGATTTGCGTCAATTGCAGTGAGTTCGGCGGACTAATGGCGCAAGAGAACAAAGAACTCAGACCGGATATTTGCGTTATCGGCGCAGGCCCCGGCGGACTTTCCGTCGCGGCCGCAGCCGCCGCTTTTGACGTTAACGCGGTGCTCATCGAAAAGGGCCGCATGGGCGGTGAGAGCCTCAACCGCGGCAGCGTGCCAGTGCAGGCGCTGATCGCGGCGGCCGAACGCGCCAACGCCGCCCGCACCGGCACTCGCTTTGGCATCAAAACGGGACGTTTCTCGGTCGATTTCGCCGCGGTCAACGCACACGTGCGCGACGTCGTCGGCACGCTGGCGCCGAACGCAGCGCGTGAACGGCTCGCCGGCCTCGGGGTGCACGTCATCGCCGGCCAGGCGTGTTTCACCGATCCGCGTACGGTCGCGGTCGGCGACGTTACGATCAGGGCGCGCCGCTTCGTTATCGCCACCGGCTCTTCGTCGGTCATGCCGGCGATTCCCGGTCTCCTTGGCGCGCCGTACCTCACCGACGAGACCGTCTTCGATCTCGCCGAAATACCCCGCCATCTCATCGTGATCGGCGCCGGACCCGTCGGCCTCGAATTGGCGCAGGCGTTTCGCCGGCTCGGCTCCGAGGTCACCGTGCTCGAAGCGGCGACGCCGCTTGCGGGCGCCGATCCCGAAGGCGCCGCCGTGGTGCTCGACGCGCTCGATCGCGAGGGCATCAAACTGCGCACCGGAGTCGAGATCGCCAAAATCGGCCGCGCGTTGTCGAGGATACAGGTCGTGCTCACCGCTCAAGATAGCGTCGAGACGATCGAAGGCTCGCATCTTCTCGTCACGACCGGACGGCGGCCGAACGTCGAAGACCTCAATCTCGACGCCGCCCGCATTCGCACGTCGCCCCAGGGCGGCGTCATCCTCGACAAATATCTGCGCACGACCAACAGGCGCGTCTATGCGGTCGGCGACGTGGCCGGAGGGCCGAACGCCACCCACGTCGCCCATTACCATGCCGGATTGGTGATCCGTCACCTGCTGTTCGGCGCACCGGTCAAGATGGATCACGAGATCATTCCGTGGGCGACGTTTACGGATCCACAGCTGGCCCATGTCGGCCTCCTCGAAGACGAGGCGCGCGCACACTCCGGCGTCATCCGCGTGTTGCGTTGGCCCTATCGCGAGAACGACCGCGCGCAGGTCGAGCGGGCGACCGATGGCCACATCAAGGTCGTCACCGACCGCACCGGCGAGATCCTCGGCGTGACGATCGTCGGGCCGCGCGCCGCCGAATCCCTGACCGCGTGGACGCTGGCGATCAGCCAAAAACTGAATATCCGGGCACTTGCCGGCCTCGTCGTGCCCTACCCAACCTATGCCGAGGTGGGAAAACGTGCCGCAATTACCTATTTCACCCAAGGTTTGACGACGCCCCGTACGCGTCACATCATGGGATGGTTGCGTCGTCTGCGTTAAGGCAGCGAGCTTTAACCGATGAGCGATGATTTAGCCGCGCGACCGGAACCGGTCCGTGCGCCGCGCCTTGGGCTTTCCGGAAAACTCCTCGTCTTCACGATCCTGTTCGTGATGATCGCGGAAGTGCTGATCTATGTGCCGTCGATCGCCATTTACCGTTTGATGTGGCTTAACGACCGGCTGGCTAGCGCCTACACAGCCGCTCTCGTGCTCGACGCTGCGCCGAACGGAATGGTGCCCGACAGCCTGGCTAAGCAAATTCTCGACAGCATCGGCGCGCGCGCGGTCGCCATGAAGATGGGCACTCAGCGGCGGTTGCTCGCCGTCGGCGACGCGCCGCCGCCGATCGCCGACGACTTCGACATGCGCCACGTCTACGCCTTCGATTCGATCGTCGATGCCTTCATGATGATGCTCAACAACAAGAAAGAAGTGATGCGCGTCGTCGGCCCCGCTCCGATGGGCGGCGACTACATCGAGATCATCTTGGACGAGCCGCCGTTGCGCAAAGCCATGCTGCGCTATTCGGTGGACTTGTTACTGATCTCGCTGCTCATTTCCGGCATCACTGGAGTGTTGGTCTATCTGACGCTGCATTATCTGTTCGTGCGCCCGATGCGTCGCGTCACCGCCAACATGACGGCGTTCCGCGCTGACCCGGAGAATGCTGACCGCATCATCGTGCCGTCCGGCCGGGCCGACGAGATCGGCATCGCCGAGCGCGAGCTTGCCACTATGCAGGCCGAGCTCGCCTCGATGCTGCAGCAGAAAAGCCGGCTGGCTGCGCTCGGCCTTGCCGTCGCCAAGATCAATCACGATCTGCGCAATCTGCTCGGCTCGGCACAGCTCATCTCCGATCGCTTGCTGAGCCTTCCCGATCCGAACGTACAGCGTTTTGCGCCCAAGCTGGTGCGCGCGCTCGAGCGCGCCATCGCCTTCTGCCAATCGACGCTGTCCTACGGACGCGTCCAGGAACCGCCGCCGGAAAGAAAGCCGATCCTGCTCGAGCCGCTGGTCGAAGAAGTACACGAGACGCTTGGGCTCGGCCCCGAAGCGCCGATCCGTTGGATCAGCGCGGTCGAGCGGGGGCTGGTGGTGGAAGCGGACTACGACCAGCTCTTCCGCATCCTGCTCAACCTCGCGCGCAATGCCGTGCAGGCGCTCGAAAGCCACACAGCACCCGACCGCGGGCGCGACCAGATCCGCATCACCGGCCGCCGCGAGGGCGCCGTGGTGGTAATCGAGGTGTCCGATACCGGGCCGGGCTTTTCCGACCAGGCGCAGGCGCATCTGTTCGAAGCGTTCCAGGGCTCGACCCGCACCGGGGGCGCCGGTCTAGGGCTTGCCATTGCCGCCGAGCTCGTTCGCGCCCATGGCGGCGATATCCGCCTTGTCGAAGGCACCATTGGCGCGACGCTCCGCCTCACCATTCCCGACCGCGCGGTGGAGTTAAGCGCCCGCCGTGGCGCACGCGCACAGGGGTGAAAACCGCGTCCTGAGGTGGCCACGCCGCCGCGTGGATCGGCCAATTTGCGAGCACTAACCAAAAACCCATCCAAAAAGCTATTGCAGTCGCACTCTCGCCGCTGAAGTTACTTAAGCTCCCGCACGCACGCTCTTCACGAACTCCTGCGCTTCTCCTCTTGATTCGCCGCTGCGCATGTACCGCGTGAACACGTCAAGGAAATTGCCCACATCCAGTCCAGGCTCAGGCTCGTTTTCCCCCAGCGCCTTGTCTAGCCAATCGAAGACGAGGGCCTGCATCGGGGCCAGCGCCCGAATTGAATATTCACGACCTCGATTTGCGGCGAAAACAGTTTCGCTGCTTTGTGAAAGCATTCACGACTTGACGTCAGGTAGCTATCGAGACGGGCGTCCGTATGGGGCAATGAGAACAT
>JBEKSB010000235.1:0-6105 GCA_049517455.1 Xanthobacteraceae bacterium | reverse complement strand
ACCTAAAGCGCTTCCGGCAGGAACAGACCAAAGCCGCCGAGAAAAACACGCCGCAGCGGTCTCGCGCGTCGCTTAAGATTTCCGACGACGAGATCCGGGACAGCCTCGAAGGCGCGCAGCTCAAGCTGCAGCGCGAGCGCGGCACCGATCTCACGATCTTCTCGCCGCGCGCTTCCGGCATGGGGCATCACATCGGCGACGAGAGCGTCAGCCTCCAATGGTCGCAAATCTGCAACGACCTCATCCATCGCGTCTGCTCGCTCTACCCGCAGAACTTCATCGGCGTATGCCAGTTGCCGCAGTCGCCGGGCGTGCCGCCGAAGAACTCGGTGGCCGAACTGGAGCGCTGCATCACGCAACTCGGCTTCGTCGGCTGCAATCTCAATCCCGATCCTTCCGGCGGCTATTTCAATTCGCCGCCGCTGACCGACAAATGGTGGTACCCGTTTTTCGAGAAGATGGTCGAGCTCGACGTGCCGGCGATGATCCACGTGTCGGGCTGCTGCAATCCGGCGATGCACACCACCGGATCGTATTACCTCAACGCCGACACGATGGCGTTCATGCAACTGATTCTTTCCGACCTGTTCAAGGATTTTCCCACGCTCAAGCTGATCATCCCGCATGGCGGCGGCGCGGTGCCGTTCCATTGGGGCCGCTTCCGCGGCCTCGCGCTGAATAACGGACGCCCCGAGCTCGTCGACATCATGAAGAACAACATCTTCTTCGATACTTGCGTCTATCACCAGCCGGGCATCAATCTGCTCACTGAGGTGGTACCGGTCGACAATATTTTGTTCGCCTCGGAAATGGTCGGTGCGGTCAAAGGCATCGACCCGAAGACCGGATTTAACTTCGACGACACCAAACGCTACGTCGACGGCGCGCCGAAGCTGAGCGACGCTGACCGTCACAAAATCTTCGAAGGCAATGCCCGTCGGGTTTTCAGCCGCCTTAAGACCAAGGTGCCGGCGAAGGCGGCATTTTAGGTTTCAGCGCGTTGGCAAAAGCTCGACGAAAGCGGTCCGAGGGCAAATCCCAGCTCGTCAGGTTCGGCCACCGCGAGATCGAGACACTTGGCTTAGCTCAAGGCTTCTGGACCGATCTTTATCACCGGGCGATGACCGTTTACTGGCCGGTGTTTTTCGGCACCGCTGCGGCGGTCTTCGTCACTCTCAACGCCGTATTTGCCTTCTTCTATTTCCTCGGCAACGAGCCTGTTGCCAATGCCGGCGGCAAAAGTCCGCTGGAGCTTTTCTATTTCTCGATCGAGACGTTGGCGACGGTCGGCTATGGCGACATGCATCCGCAGACCAACTACGGGCATCTTGTCGCCACCGTCGAAATCTTCACCGGCATGTGTTTTCTCGCGGTGATGACAGGGTTGATCTTCGCCAGGTTCTCGCGCCCGCGCGCCCGCTTTGTCTTTGCGAACCATCCGGTGGTCACCGTGCACGAGGGCCAAAAAAATACCCTGATGATCCGCATGGCCAACGCGCGGCACAACACCATCTCGCGGGCGAACGCGCGGCTCTGGATCATTCGCGCGGAACGCACCAAGGAAGGCGATCAGTTGCGCCGTTTTTACGAGCTGAAACTCGATCGCGGCGAGCATCCGATGTTCGTGCTGAGCTGGATGCTGTTCCACATCATCGACAAGGATAGCCCGTTATACGGGACCACGCCCGCCGAGCTCGAGCAGGGCGATGCCTTGCTGGTGCTCAACGTCGGCGGCCTCGACGACAGTTCCGCGCAGCAGCTTTACGCTCGGCGCGTTTATCCCTGGTACGATATCCGCTGGCAGCACCGCTATCGCGACATCACCAGCATTTCGCCGGAAGGCCGTTTTTTGCTCGACTACACCAAGTTTCACGACGTGGTGCCCGATTATTAATCGGTTTGCGCATCATTTCGATACGACGAGCACGATCTTTCCAAAGTGCTGGTTGGCGCGCATGACCGACAGCGCTTCGGCGACGTCGTCCAGCGAGTAGGTCTTGTAGATCGGCAAGGCGAGGTTGCCGGCCTCGACCGCCGCCCATAAGTCGGCGCGCATCAGCCGGTTGATCTCGCGGATCTCATCGAGCGTGCGGGTACGGAAGGTGACGCCGATATAGTCGATGCGCTTGAGCGCGTGCAGGTCGAAGTTAAACTCGCCCGTCCTGCCGCCGAGCCGCCCGACATTCACGATCCGCCCGAGCACCGCCGCCGCCTCGAGGTTTTGGTTGGCGACACCACCCGAGACCATGTCGACGATCAGATCGACGCCTTTGCCGCCGGTCGCCTTCTTGACTTGGTCCGGCCAATTGGCGTCGCCGGTATCGAGCGCGAGATCGCAGCCGAATTCGTGCAGACGCGCCCGGCGTTGCGGATTCGTCGAGGTACCGATCACCAGCGACGCGCCCATCAGCTTGCCGATCTGCATGCCCATCAGGCCGACGCCCGAGCTTGCGCCTTGCATCAGCAGCGTTTCGCCGCGCTTAAAACGGCCGGCAGTCACCACGGCGTTGTGCATGGTCTGCAGCGCGACGGGAAAGCACGCCGCTTGCTCGTAGGTCATGTTGTTTCCGGGGATGCGGTGCACCCGGGCCGCGTCGGTGACGACGTACTCCGCATGCCCGCCGGGCGCCGACGCCATGACGCGGTCGCCGGCCTTGATACCTTCGGCCTCGCTGCCGACCGCCTCGACCTCGCCGGAACATTCCAGGCCCAATCGGGCACCGGCGCCGCCGGTGCTGCCGTGCTGATGGCCCAAGGCCACCAACAGATCGGCGCGATTGAGGCTCGACGCGCGAACGCGGATCAAGACTTCCTTGGGCCCAGGCGCAGGCTTCGGTACGTCGCGAAGCTCGACGCCCTTCTCGCCGACAACGGCAGCTTTCACGATGGCTCCTCCCGTTCACTCAACACGTTTAGTATCACCCGTGTGCCTTCTTGCTCTCGCCGCGCGGGCCGCCATTTATTCTGGTAAGCCATCGCCCCGCGGCGATCGCTCATGATAGAAGGCCCCCAGCGGCGGCTCGAGAGAGTTCAACCATGTCCATCCGACCTGTCAAACGTATCGTTTCATCGAAACCCACGATGGAGGGCGCGGGGGTACATCTTCGCCGTGCTTTCGGCTTTGGTGACACCACCGAGTTCGATCCGTTCCTGTTGCTGGACGATTTCCGTAACGATCGGCCGGAGGAATATCTCGCCGGGTTCCCCTGGCACCCGCATCGCGGCATCGAGACGATCACCTATGTACTGGCGGGTAACGTCGAACACGGCGACAGCCTGGGCAATCGCGGCAATCTCGGCTCCGGCGACGTGCAGTGGATGACGGCCGGGCGCGGCATACTCCACCAGGAAATGCCGCAGGGGGACGCGCAGGGCCGTATGCACGGCTTTCAGCTCTGGGCCAATTTACCGTCGTCGCTGAAGATGACAGCGCCGCGCTATCAGGACATCAAGGCCCCCGAGATTCCGGAGATCACCGATGACGATGACACCCGCGTGCGGGTGATCTGCGGCGATTTTGGGGGCAAGCGAGGGCCGGTCGAGGGCGTTGCTGCCGATCCGCGCTATCTCGACGTCTGGGTGCCGCCGGGAAAGCGCAAGACACTTCCGGTGGAGCTCGAGCGGCATGCCTTCGCCTATGTGTTCGAGGGTTCCGGCAATTTCCGTGCTGCGTCGCAGCCGTTCGGCGTGCTGACCGAAAAGACCGACGGCGTGAACGAGATTTTGGTCCGCGAACAGACCGGCAATCGTTCGCTGGTCCTGTTCGACAGCGGCGACGAGGTTACCGTGCAGGCCGGCGAGGAAGGAGTCCGCTTCATTCTCGTTTCGGGCAAGCCGATCAAGGAGCCGGTCGCGTGGTACGGTCCGATCGTGATGAACTTGCAAGCCGAGTTGCAGAAGGCGTTTACCGAGCTGCGAGCCGGAACGTTTATCAAGTAACAGTTCTGACGCTTAAGTAGACACCGTGCCTTCCTGAGCGGTATGGCCGGGACACAGGCGAGCGAAGCGACGCCGTTCTTCGAACGGCTATGCTCGGCCATGAGGGGACACTCACACCGGCTGCGCTTGCTGCGCCCGGCGAATGAGACCGCGCTGCGGATCGTAGCCGATGACCGCAAGGAAGAAGAACAACGCCGTAGCGCCGGTCACGACCAGCGCGGCGATTGGATCGAATGCGCCATAAAGCGCGAAGCGGATCAGCTCGACTGCATAGGTGAACGGGTTGGCGAGCGACACATAATAGAGAAGCTCGGAGCCGCCCTCGCGCAACCGCCACAGCGGATAGAGCGCGGAGGAAAAGAAGAACATCGGAAACATCACGAAGTTCATCGCGCCGGCGAAATTCTCCACCTGCTGAATATAGACCGACAGGAATAGCCACAATGCGCCGAGCATCAGGCCGGAGATGATTAGCGCCGGCAACACCGCAAACCAGTCGATCGGATCGAAGGAGACGTCGAACGGGATGCAGACGGCGAGGAACACGTAGCAGGTGATCACCGATAACGCGGTGCCGGCCACGAGCTTGCAGGCCAGCAGCACCCAGCGCGGCAGCGGTGCGGTCAAGAGGAGCCGCATCACGCCCATTTCGCGGTCGTAGACCATCGACAGCGAAGATTGCATACCGTGGAACAGCAGGATCATCCCGAGCAAGCCCGGGACGATGTAGACTTGATACGTGATGTAGGTCTTGTACGGCGGGATGATCGAGACGCCGAATACGTTGTAGAAGCCGGCGGCGAACACCGCGAGCCAGATCAGCGGGCGTACCAGCGCCGACAGAAGCCGGCCGCGCTGCCGCACGAATTTCGTCATCTCGCGCATGGTGACCGCGCGCAACGCACGCAGGATGTGGATGAGGGGCGGCGGCGTGTGCGGATCTTGTTTCATTGGTTCAAATGACATGGCGACTCCGGCTCGTCGTCGCCGAGCGTATCAAGTTGATTGGTACGGTGGAGAAAACCTTCGATCGGCGCGTCGACGACGACAGAATAGGGCGCGGCAAGCAGAATAGCCTGCCGCACCTGATCATCCCAGGGCCGTACACTCAAGGCGAGGCCTTTGTCGCCGTCGAAACTGCCGTCGCCGAGAATAAAGGCGCGCTGACTTGCGAAATCGGTGGAGCCGGTGCGCAGCGCCGATTGCACGATCATCTTGACCGCGACCCACGCCGCCCAATCGGGGCCCGTCATGTGCCGGCCGCCGGATTTTTTGTCGAAACGCGAATTCACCTGCGGCGCGCCGTTGCGTTCCCAGGTCCAATGCCAGGCCACGGGCTCGAGATCGATGCCGCCGACGACGGGACGCGGCCTCGCTAGGTGGTACGGCACGATGCGGGCGAAATCGAAGGCCTCGTCGGCGACGAAGACGGCGTCAAAATCGCGGTTGATGGCGCTGAGCAGCGCTGGATTATTTTCTTCGCGATCGCGCGGGTCGGTGCCGGGCTTGAAACGCTGATCCGCGACAATGCGCGTGCCAAATTTTCGCGCTGAACGGGCGAACGACGCAGTCGTGGCCGCGTCGGCGGGCGAGGGGCCTTCGAACACGAGAAGGTCGCGCCATTTACGCGAGACGGCAAATTGCACGAGACCGTCCATGAGCTGCGCGCGGCTCGGATAAACGTGAACGATCTCCGCCGCGCACAGATCGCGGCGCAGCGAATCGTCCGGCTCGGAAACGTTGAAGAGCAGCACGTCGCGACCGCGGACTGCCGCGGCGAGCGGCTTGAAGGTTTCGGCCGGCGCATCGATCAGAAAAAAACGAGTGCCGGCATCAATCGCCGCGAGCACGGCCGGCGTAACGTCCGCCGCCGATTTTGCCGTGATGCGATCGAGCGTGAAGTCGGCCTTCAGCACGCGCGCCAGCACCGACGCCTCCTCGACGCCGACCTCGGCGCCAGTGAATGGATGCTCGCGCGTCTTGAGGATGATGCGTTCATAGGCGCGGATCGGCTCGTAGCGCGGGTCGTTTGCGATCTCGACGAAGCCGATCTTCACGTGTTGCTGCGGTACGGCGTCCTGCGCCGAAACGCCGGCGCCTGCGCCAATAAAAAGCAGGAGCACCAGCGCCCATCGCGCCATTTTACTCATCGACGACGACGCCATA
>JBEKSB010000234.1:0-6106 GCA_049517455.1 Xanthobacteraceae bacterium | reverse complement strand
CGCGCCGACGACATGAACACCACCTTGCCGCCGCGGCCTTGGGCCAGCATCTGCTTTCCGGCGGCGCGCGCCATCAGCCACGACTGCGTGACGTTGACATCCATTACCTCGGAGAATGCCTCTGGCGGCTGATCGACGATCTTCGATATCTTGTTGATGCCGGAAGCCAGCACGAGAATGTCGATACCGCCGAAGCGCTTTACCGCCGCCTCGACGATCTTTTCGCAATTCACCGCCGAACTCGGACGCATGTTGACGGCCTCGGCCTTGGCGCCGAGCTTCTCGCATTCGGCCGCAATTTTCTTCAGCGCTTCGGCGCCGCCGGCTGCAAGGATGAGATTGCAGCCCGCGCCGCCGAGCACTTGCGCGGCTAGTGCGCCGAATGCCCCGGTTGCGCCGGTCACGACCGCCGTCTTGCCACGCACGTCGAACAACGAGAGCGGGTTCTTGAGGAAATCTTCGGACATGGCTTACTCTTTCTTCGAACCGTCACCCTGAGGTGCGAGCGCAGCGAGCCTCGAAGGGCGACGCCGTCCAAGTCGGCTGCTGCCGACTTGGACACTCAATATTCCGAAATCGGAAAATGCCGATTTCGGCTGGCCTCGGCCGCTATCCTTCGAGGACCGCTTCGCGGCCGCCTTTGGATGACGGATATGTCACTTCGGCGCCGGTGCGATGGCGACCAGGATCGAGCACAGTTCGTTGCTGCGATTGACGATCTCGCGGCTTTCGTTTGGGCCGATGAAGCAGGAATCGTTTTTCTTCAGCACTGTTTCCTTGCCGCCGATGATCACCGTCAATTCGCCGGCGAGCACGAAATAGACCTTCTCCGGCGGCGAAGCGTCCGGTCCAGCGCCGCCGCCGGGCAGGAAATGCGACACGCCGACGATCAAGCTCTGCGAGCCGCCGGCCTCCGCGCCGAACAGGCGCAGCGTCGCGCAGCCGCGATGGTTGGGTGCCTCGTAAGCCTTGGCATCGGGGAAGCGTTTGACGTGCATCAGAACTTCTCCCCTTTTTCGATCCGGTACGCTTGCTTCGGATCCGCGATCGCGACTAGGCGAATGATGCAGCCGTCGCCGCGGTCCCAGTTCCACGGGAAGAACGCGAAGGTGCAGCGCCGTCCGGTGACTTTGTCGATATCGCCGCCGACATTCTCGATGCCGAGGATGCCGTTCTTGAAAAGGATGCGGTGGACCGGCTCCCAATCGGGGAAATCGTCCTTCCAGTCGCGGCCGCCGGACCATTTTTTGTATTCCTCGGCGAGATGCGGATGCAGCGGTCCATTGCGCTGCGGGCCGATGGCAGTCGCCAGCGGATGATCGTTGGCCTGGGTGTCGTGGCCGACGACCTTGACCTTCTTTTCGACGAACCACTCGCCGGCCGAAGCGACGAAGCCGGGCGAGTAACAAAAATAGTCCTCGCTGTCCTCGTACTTCTTGTGCCAGCCGGTGTTGACGATCACGACGTCGCGCGGCCGCACGATCTTGCCGGCGGCCTTTTCGAGGTCGTCATAGGTAATTGGCTCCCATTTCTTCTTCGGAATCGAAATCACGATGCCGGAGCCGAAAAAATGCGGCAGCGGTACCTCGTCGATGAACGGCGTCCCCTGTATGACATGCGCCGGCGCGTCGATATGTGTGGTGTTGTGCATGCTGGTCGTGATGCGCTGCGACAGCACGCCCGACTTCGCCATGTAGTGGATGCGTTCGATTTTGACGTCTTCGAAATAGGGCCAGTTCGGCGACTGATACCCGAAGCGATGGGACAAATTGTAGAACGAAAGTCCCATCGCGTTGTTCTCGTTCTCCTCGAACGAAACCCCGCGAATTTTCTTCGCCACGCGACCCTCCACGTCTCCTCTGGTCTCCCGCCAGCTTTAGTGGCGTTCGGACCTAATGCTACTTCCGGAACCTATGTACCGGGATATGGTACATCTGTATCGGATTCCGGGGGGCTCGACAAGCCGCCTGGCCTTGCCCCTCAGGCGGCCGCCGCCAGCAGGTGCTGTTCCAGGGCCTCCTTGGTGGCACGCAGCTCCGCGACGATGCGGCGCTGGTGCTTATAGAAGCGTTGCCCCGGCACCGGCACGGAGATGGCGACAAAATTGCCGGCTGGGTCGCGGGTGACAATGCCCGCGGCGCAAATGCCGAGGGTATGCTCCTCGCGGTCGATGGCGACGCCGGTTTTGCGCACGGATTTTAAATCCCGCAGCAGGCCGTCGAGCCGCGTGTGCGTCCGCGGCGTGCGCGCCTCGTAATTCGTGCCGATCAGCCGCGCGATCGCGGCATCGTCGAGCCCGGCGAGGTAAGCCTTGCCGTTGGCGGTGCAGTACAGCGGAAAGGTTTCACCGACCGCCGAGACGGTGCGCAGCCGCTGCGAGCCGATCACCTGATCGATGAATACGAGGTGATCTTTCTTGACGACGGAAAGGTCGACGGTTTCCTTGAGCTCTTGCGAAAGCTGCATGAGATAGGGCCGCGCCACGGCGACGAAATCCGTCCGGGCCGAAGCGGCGAGCCGCAGAATGGTCGGTCCGAGCCGCACCCGGCCATTCGGCGAGGCCGCGATCAGGAATTTTTCCGCTTCTAACGCGGCGACGATGCGCTGCACCGTGGAGCGTGCCAGGTTCACACGCTGCGCGATCTGGCCGAGGCTCAAGCCGGCTGCCTCGTCCTCGAGCGCGCGCAGAATCGCTGCGGCCCGCGCAATCACCTGCACCTGGCTTTGCGCCGGACCTTGAACCGGCGCTTTCGCCTGGGTCTTGTCGCTCGAAGCCCGCGCGCCGATCGCCTTCATCCGCTGTCCCTGCTCTTTTGTACGCATTCTTGCTGCTTGATTTGCACTTTGATACAGGATCGCCGGCATGCGGTACAGAAGATGCCGCAAAAGTGAGCCAAGGCCGGGGGAAACATGATCCGTAAGATCGCGCTCGAAGAGCACTTCCTGTGTCCCAGCCTCGAAGAATATTGGCTGCCCACCATGGTCGGCGTCGATCCGAAAGCGGTGAACGGCCTGCTCGCGCGTTTGACCGATTTCGGTCAGATGCGGCTTGAGTCGATGGACCGTGCAGGCATCACGCGCTCCGTGCTCTCTATTGCCGGGCCCGGTGTACAGAACGAACGCGATGTCGCGACGGCGCGGCGCCGGGCCGCCGAGGCGAACGACTTTTTGGCGTGCGAGGTCGGGAAGCGGCCCGATCGCTATTCCGGGTTCGGACATCTTGCCATGCAGGACCCGCGCGCCGCGGCGGACGAATTGGAGCGCTGCATGCGCGAGCTGAAATTCTGCGGCGCCATGATCAACGGCCACACCAACGGCCAGTATCTCGATCATCCCTCGCTGCATCCGTTCTGGGAGCGCGCCGAGGCACTTGAAGCGACGATCTACATCCACCCAACCGATCCGATCGCTCCCTCGTCGGCACTTGCGGGAATTGACGGCTTGCGCCGCGCCACCTGGGAATGGGGCTTTGAAACCGGCTCGCACGCGTTGCGGCTGGTTTTTTCCGGCTTGTTCGATCGCTTTCCGCGCGCGCGGCTGGCGCTCGGCCATCTCGGCGAGACGCTGCCGTTTTTGCTCTGGCGCTTCGATAGCCGCGCCAAGCTTTACGGCGTGAAGCTCGCGAAGAAACCATCCGACTACATCAAGCAGAATATTGTGGTGACGACGTCCGGCATGTGCTCGGCCGAGCCGCTCGACTGCACGATTGCCGCGCTCGGACGTGACCGCGTGATGTTCGCCGCCGATTATCCCTTCGAGTCGGCGCCCGAGGCGGGCGAGTTTTTGGACGCGACGCCGCTCTCCGAGCCGGTGCGCGCGGATATCGCGTTTAAGAATGCCGCTCGCAATTTCGGGCTGCCGATACCGCAATAGGGCTCGCCGCGCTTTCAGCTAAGCCAGCGGGTCGGCAGGCAGCCCGAGTCGGAACTTGCCGTGGTTCTCGTAGGCGGTGTCGCTCATGACCTGATGGATACCGGCCGTGTTCAGGTCGCGCAGCAGTCGGCCGATGACGTGTGGATGATGCAGGCCGGTATTGCCGGCGAAATGGTACGCCATGGTGGCGGTCTCGATCGCCATATCGGTGGCATGCACGCAAATCGCTCGCACATCGGCGATGTCGGCGCCGTCGGGCAATTCGCCGGCATTCACCTTCTGCCACAATTGCTCGTAGCGCTCGTGCATGAGCGCCCGCGCCGCCCGCAGCTTGAGGTCGGCTTCGGCGATTTGGCGATGCACGACTTGGCGTTCGTCGAGCTTTGACGATCGGAATGTGCCACGCGTGGTCGTGGCGAGCTTGATCAATTCGTCGAGCGCCCGCCGCGCTGCTCCGATCGCCACGCTGCCATGCTCCTTGGCGACATAGCTGAACGGCGGCAGCAGATAAGACGGCCCGCCGCGTCGCGGCTTTGGTTTGAGCAAATCCCACACGAACGTGAAGTGTTCCGGCAGATGATAGTTCTCGACTGAGAAGTCGCAGCTTCCCGTGCCCCGCAGCCCGGTCACGCCGCCCCAGTTGTCGTAGAGCGTCACATCCTTGGCCGGCAGCGCCGAGAATATGACGATCGGGCGGCCGTCATTCTCCGCCTCGGTCCCCTCTACAACGGTTCCGCCAAGGACCCATTCGGAATGCCGGATGCCGCTGTTGAAGCGCCAGCGTCCATTGAGCCGGTAGCCGCCCGGCTCGCGCACGGCGCGTCCAGCCGGGAAGAACGAGATCGACGCGGTCGGAATTTGGCCGTTGCCGAAAACCCGATCGAGACCGGCTTGCGGCAGGAACGCGCCGAGCGACGCGATGCCCGTAGCGCCGACCATGGTGCACCACGCACTGGTGAAGTCGTGATAGGCGAGGCCTTCGAGGACCAGCATCTCGGTGACGGGATCGGCCTCGGCGCCTCCCGCGACAGCCGGGAGCTTCAGCCGGAACATGCCGGCATCGCGCAACGCCTGAACGGCTTCCGGGGCGAGCGTTCCAAGTTCTTCACTCCTTGGCCCGGACTCCTGCAGCGTCTTGCCGATGCGCTCGACGCCGTCGAGGAGGAATTTCCGCTTGGCCTCGCGCTCCTTGGGAAACTCCTTGATCATTTTCCGTCCCCCCAGCCTCGGCTGAATACTTTTCGGCCAAGAGTTGTTGTTTTGCATGCTGCCGCGGACAATACCCGTTTGGGAATGACCGTCAATTTGCTGGTGAAGCCCAAGCAGCGGCGCCAGTCGCGCTCTTGCCCTGCGCTTCCGGGTGGGTAGTAAGTATCCTCTGACGAGGACATTCACGTTGATCTGCCGCCCTTCTGCAAGAACGCCCCATGAACAGCAAAATCCTCATTCTCGACGGCCACGCCGAGATCTACCGCGATCGGCTGCAAGCGGAATTTCCGCAGCTGCAATTCGCGCTCGCGCACGGCTTGTCCGAATTGCCCGAAGATCTCTCAGGCATCGATGTCCTGATCTCATTCGCCATCGAATTGAAGGATGAGTTTTATCAGCGCGCCGCGCACCTAAAGTGGATTCAGTGCCTGGCGACCGGCGTCGATCATGTGTTGCGATGTCCCTCACTCAAGCCCGATGTCTTGCTCACTAGCGGGCGTGGCATTCACGGCGCGCCGATGCGCGAGACGGTCGTCTATCTGATGATGGGGATCAGCCGCAGCGTTGCGGCTCTGGTCGAGGATCAGAAGGCGCACGTCTGGGACCGGCGTTTTTGGGGTCTCTTTTATGGCAAGACCGCGGTGATCGCCGGCGTCGGTGTCGTCGGCATTGCCATCGGTCGGCTCCTCGAGGCGTTCGGCATGCACATCATCGGCGTCACGCGAACGCCGCGCGCGGTCGAAGGTTTCGATGAGACAATGCCGACCGAACGCTTGGAGGAAGCTGCTGGCCGCGCCGATTTTTTGATCAACGTCCTCCCGGCGAACGCGGACAACACGCTTCTCTTCAACCGCGCGGTGTTCGCCGCGATGAAGCCGACGGCCTACTACATCAGCGCTGGCCGCGGCCAGACTGTGGATGAGCCGGCGCTCATCGCCGCGTTACGCGAGCACCGCATCGCCGGTGCCGGTCTCGATGTCTTCCAGAACGAACCGCTGCCGGCCGACAGTCCGTTCTGGGATTT
>JBEKSB010000233.1:0-6122 GCA_049517455.1 Xanthobacteraceae bacterium | reverse complement strand
ACCAAAGTGCAGTGCGCCGAGCCGGTCACCGGATCTTCCGGAACGCCTTGCGCCGGAGCGAAGAAGCGCGAAACGAAGTCGACACCGCTTTCGCCGGGCGCTGTCACGATCGCGGCCCAGCAGTCCACCTTCGCGAGTGCGGCCAAGTCCGGATTAAGCGCGGCGATCTCCGCTGCGGTGTCGTAGACGATGAGGTGATCGCGGGCGCGCAGCACCTCGCGTGGCGCGCCACCCAATGCCGCGAACAGACCGGGCGGCGGCGGGGCGGGACTGGCGGGCCGCGCCGGAAAATCCATCACCAACATGTCTGCGCGCCTGGTCACAATCAGCGTTCCTGCCTTCAGCGTGTGAAAGCTCACGGTTTCGCGCTGCGGTTCGAGATAATGGAAAACGACATGCCCAGCGGCAAGGGTCGCGTGCCCGCACAGGTCGACTTCGACCGTCGGCGTGAACCAGCGCAGCGCGTAATCGCCGCCGTCGCGGACGAAGAAAGCCGTCTCGGAAAGGTTGTTCTCGGCGGCGATCGCCTGCATGGCCGCTTCCGGCAGCCAAGCCTCCAGCGGGCAGACCGCGGCAGGGTTGCCGCCGAACAGGCTGTCGGTGAACGCATCGACTTGATAGATCGGCAGGCGCATCGCTCCCCCGGCGGCTGGCAACGGAACTGCCGCGTGTACTGGCACAACCCGGCGCGGACGGCTATGTGGGTGCGCAATCAAGTCGTATGAGGGAGTGAATGGCCAAGCTAGATTTATCGGTCGCCGTCGGCGACTACGACCGTACCCGCCCGCTGATCGACGGCAGCGTCACCATCGACGGTGTCGATCCGGTCTTTATGAATCTCGTTCCTGAAGAGATTTTCTTTCGCGCCTTCCGCGCGGCCGAGTTCGATATCTGCGAATTGTCGCTGTCGAGCTATACGGTGAAGACCGCGCAGAACGACTGCCCGTACATCGCCGTGCCGGCTTTCGTCTCCCGCGCGTTCCGCCACACCGCGATCTACGTGCGCACCGACCGGGTGAAAAAGCCGGCCGACCTCATGGGCCGCAAGGTCGGCGTGCCGGAATATCAGCTCACGGCCAATGTGTGGGCGCGGGCATTGCTCGACGACGATTACGGCGTCAAGCCTGCGGACATCCACTGGATTCGCGGCGGCATCGAAGAGGCCGGTCGGCCGGAAAAGCTCACGATCAAGCTGCCCCCCGGGGTCCGTCTCGACAATGCGCCCGAGGGTGCGACGATTTCCGCCCTGCTCGAAGCCGGCGAGATCGACGGCTTTATCGCACCGCGCCCGCCGGCCCTGGTCGAGCGGGGCCATCCGGATATCGGCTGGCTGTTCCCCGATCCGGTTGCCGTGGCCAAGGATTATTTCAAGCGCACCGGATTTTTCCCGATCATGCATGTCGTCGGCATTCGTCGCACGCTGGCCGAGCGCCACCCGTGGCTTCCCGGCGCAGTGTTCAAGGCCTTCGAACAGTCGAAACAGGTTAGTCTCACGAAGCTGTCCGACACATCCGCCACCAAGGTAACGCTTCCCTTTATCGAGGAGGCGCTCAAAGACGTGCGCTCGCTGATGGGCGAGGATTTCTGGTCATACGGCGTGCCGCAAAACCGCAAGGTGCTCGAGTATTTCCTCGGCCAGCATCACGCGCAGGGCCTCTCCTCGCGGCGCGTCTTGGTCGACGAGCTGTTTCACCCGGCGACCTACGAGACGTTCAAGGTGTAAGCAAATTCTCCGCCCCCGCACGCAGTGCGGGGGCGGAGGCTCGCTTGCTCCGCGCAGGCGGCTTACTTGCCCCTTCCGACGCGCTTTCGCGCGTCTACCTCCCCCGCAAGCGGGGGAGGATAAAGCATTACGCCTTCGCCGGCCGCAGCTTCACGTGGATGTTCTTTTCCTGCGTGTAGGCGAACATCTCTTCGATGCATTCCTCGCGGCCGACGCCAGACTGCTTGAAGCCGCCGAACGGCGCGCCGAGGAAATGCTTGCTGACCTCGTTGATCCAAACAAAGCCCGACTGCACGATGCCGGCGGTGCGGTGTGCGATCGAGAGGTCGTTGGTCCAGATCGAGGCAGTGAGGCCGTATTCGACGGCATTCACTTCTTGCAGCATCGTGGCTTCATCGCTCCATTTGAAGATCGAGAGCACGGGGCCAAAAATCTCTTCCCGCGCGATGCGCATGGAGGGCTGCACGTCGGCGAACACCGTCGGCTCGATAAACAGGCCCTTGGCCAGCGCGGGGTCCGATGGACGTCCGCCGCCGCAGAGCAACCGCGCGCCTTCCTTTTTGGCCGAGTCGATAAAGCCGAGGATGCGCTCGTATTGCGTCTTGGAAATGATGGCGCCCATGGTGGTTGAGCGGTCGGTAGCGATGCCCGGCCGGTAATGGGCGATCTTGGCTTTCACCTTGGCCAGAACGGCCTCGTACATCGACTCATGGATAAAGGCGCGGCTGGTCGATCCGCACGATTGGCCGCACCAGGTAAAATTCATGCCGCCGACCACGGCGGCCGCCACCTCGTCGGGATCGGCGTCCGGATAGGCGATCAGCGCGTTCTTGCCGCCGAGCTCGAGCATCACCGGCTTGAGCGTGTCGGCGGCGGCCTTCATCACCGCGCGGCCGGTCGGCACCGAACCGATGAGTGCTATCATGGCGACGTGGCGATGCGTGGTCAGCGATGAGCCCGCGTCGCGCCCGCCCGGCACGACGTTGAAAACGCCGGGCGGCAGGATGCCGCCGATGAGTTCGGCCAGCCGCAGCGATGACAGCGGCGCCTGCTCCGGCGGCTTCATCACCACGGTGTTGCCGGTCGCAACGGGGGCGCCGATTTTTCCGGCGCAGAACATGAAGGGGTGGTTGAACGGGATGATGCGGCCGACGACACCGCGCGGCTCGCGCACGGTGAAATTGACCACGCCTGGTCCCATCGGTATCGACGCGCCCTTTATTTCGGTGACGAGGCCGGCATAGAAGTCGATTTGCGCGGCGGCCACCGTCGCGTCCATCACCATCTCATGGACGGGGTTGCCGCAGTCGGCGGCGTCGATCATCGCCAGTTCTTCGGCGTGCTCGCGCAGCATGTTGGCGACGCGCTTGAGCAGGCGCGCGCGTTCGAATGGCGGCGTATTGCGCCAGCCGTCGAACGCTTTCTTCGCCGCGCCGACGGCGGCATCGATATCGGCGGCGTCGCAATCGGCGACCGGGCCGAGCGACTCGGCCGTGCCGGGATTGATCGAGTCGACGTAGCGACCGGATTTCGGCTTATGCCATTCGCCGCCATAAAAAGCGTCACGGTGCTCGGGCAGGCGGAGCGGCTCAGCCTTCACGGACTTGAGCGGGACTGCGGTGTTCATGGTCGTTCCTCCAATCAGTTTTTGGCTCGCGTCATCGACGCGGTCATGTTTGCGGTATAGCCGGGCTCGACCCGCACATCGACGACGGCTACTCCGCCGGCATCGACGGCGGCGATCGCCTGTTCCAGCGCCGGGCCAAGATCGGCCTGTTTGGTAATCGGGCCGAAGCCGACCGCGCCCTGCGCGCGGCCCATGGCGGCCAGATCGATCTCGGGATCGGCCATGCGCTGGCCGATCCATTTGTTCTCGACCGGGCGGTGGCGCATGCGCGCCATTCGTTCCTGGTGAAGCTCGTCGTTGTAGAACGAGCGATTGTTGGCGATGACGAAGAGGAGCGGAATCTTGTAGTGAACCGCGGTCCACAAAGCGGTCACGCCCATAAGGTAGTCGCCATCGCCGCAGATGGCGACCGGCAACCGGCCGGAATTTTTCAGCGCCAGCGCCGCACCAACGGAAATGCCTGGGCCGCCGCCAATCCCGCCGCCACCGTCCGAGCCGAGAAAATCGAGCGGATGGTGGAACGTCCACCAGCGATCCTCCCAGGACAGCGGCAAATGTGTCAGCGTCGTCGGGCGTTCGCCGAGAACTTTTCGCAGCGTGCGCGCGATGTGTTCGTTGGTGAAACCGGCAGGCTCCTGATCCGCGACTGGTGCGCGCGGGCGCGGCGCAACGCGCGGCTTGGCGCTCGCGCCGATGGCCCTCACCAGTTCGGGCACGACGAGATCGGGATCGGCGGACAGGAAGAGATCGACCGGCGGCAAAGCCTGGTGGTCCATGCTCCAGCCGTTGTGGATACGGAAATCGAGCGACACCTGAATGATTTTGGTGCTGGGTGAGGCGCCGGCGATCTTGAGGGCGCCGGCGAGATCGACCCAGTCCAGGCTCACGATCGCATCGGCGCCGCTGACGGCTTCGATGCTGTCGGCCGTCAATCCATGCGAGGCCCCGACGTAGAGCGGATGATCGGTCGGGAAGCTGGCGCCGATCTTGAGATCGGTGACGACGCGAGCGCTGAGCGCCTCGGCAAGCGCGACGCGGGAATTCCATGCTTCCTCGCTGCGCGAGGCGCGGCCCGCCAGGATCACCACCTGCTTGGCCGATTTCAGCATCGCCGCGGCCCGCTGCACGAGATCGGCGGGCGCCGCGGTCGTGACGGGGGGCATGTAGCGTGAAGCGTCGATCGGGGGCAGTTGCTCGGCGAGCTTCGCCTCCTGCATTTCCGCGTCGAGATTGATGTAGACCGGGCCCTGCGGCGCCGTATTAGCAATCCAGGTGCCACGGAGGAGTGCTTCGCGCGCCGCGCCCGCCGTGGCCGGCTGGTCGTCCCATTTGGTATAGCCGCGCACCAGTGCGCCCTGATCGCGTGAGGTGTGGATCCAATCGATCCACGGCCGTCGCTTCATCGCATCGACCGGACCGGTCGCGCCCAGGACCACCATCGGCATGCGGTCGCACCACGCGTTGAACATCGCCATAGTGGCGTGCTGGAGTCCGACATTCGAGTGAACGGCCGCAACGAGCGCCTTGCCGGTGACTTTTGCATAACCATGAGCGATCGCCACGGCGGATTCCTCGTGTACGCAGAGCAGCATCTGCGGCGTGGTGTTGCCGAGATAATTGACGATGCTGTCGTGCAGGCCGCGATAGCTCGCCCCCGGCGTCAGCGCGATGAAGGGAATGTCGAGCGCGCGTAACGTGTCCGCCACCACATCGCTACCGAAGCCGGGCGCATTGAGGCCGGCCGGCGTCGGCCGTTCGAGCGCGGCGATCGATGCATCGGCAGTGCCGGGCTTTGCGGTTGGACGTGCGGTTGCGGGTCGGGACGAAGTCATCAGCGGCGTTCCTCGGATTCCATTCTTTGCGGGCCGGATCGAACCGGATCACGAGCCTTGGCGCAAGCGGGCTAGCAGGTTGACGCCCGCATAGCCGTCGGCCGGTTCCAGGCCCACTTTGCGCTGAAAGTTGCGCACCGCAAGCATGGTGTCGTTGCCGATCCGGCCGTCGGCGCCGCCGGTATCGAAGCCGAGCGCGGTGAGCCGGCGTTGAATTTCCTGCACTTCGGCGAGCGTCGGGGCACGCTCACTGCCGGGAAACTTCTGAACGAATGGCTCGCCGCCGACGCACCTGTCGCCGAGATGGACTAACGCGAGCGTGTAATTCATCGAGGGGTTGTAGCTGCGCACGGCAAAAAAATTCGGGCCGAGCAGAAAAGCCGGTCCACCCGGCACCGGCACCCAGGGCTTGGCGGTGGCGCTCGGCTGCGGGAAAGGCTCGCTGTCGGCGCGGACGACTCCGAGCTTTTGCCAATCCGCGTAGCTGCGTGAGACGTTGTGGCCGGCCGTTGCCGGCAGGCGTACTTCATAGCCCCAATGTTCGCCGCGCCGGTATTTGCCGCGTTCGACGAAGTAGCGAGCGGTCGAGCCGAGAGCATCATCCGGAGGGCCGAACGGCGAAATCTTGCCGTCGTGGTCATAGTCGATACCGATGTGGAGCCAGACTTCCTGCATCCATTGGGCATGGCCCATGGCGCCGGCCCAGGAGCCGATCATTTCGTCGGGCGTGCTCCAGCCGCGCTGAACGATGGTCAGCGCGTTGATGAGCTCCTGCTCCCAATAATCGCGCCGGCGCGGCTCGGCCCATGCAAGCGTCGCCAGCGAAGGGATGACCGGACGCATGTGGCGCTTCTGCACGATCGGGTCGCCGAAGGTCGACTCGACGCCCCACACGCCAAGCATCACCGAGCGCTCGACCCCGAAATCCTTTTCGATGCGG
>JBEKSB010000232.1:0-6127 GCA_049517455.1 Xanthobacteraceae bacterium | reverse complement strand
TTGGAGAATTGAGAGGATCTGTCCCTAGTACGAGAGGACCGGGATGGACGTACCTCTGGTGGAGCTGTTGTGGCGCCAGCCGCAGTGCAGCGTAGCTATGTACGGACGGGATAACCGCTGAAGGCATCTAAGCGGGAAACCCACCTCGAAACGAGTTCTCCCTGAAGAGCCGTGGTAGACCACCACGTTGATAGGCCGGGTGTGTAAGCGCGGTGACGCGTTCAGCTTACCGGTACTAATCGCTCGTTCGGCTTGAACGCTCTCATTTTCGATACGCATCGTCTGCTAGACGTCAGAGTCATGGATGACGGATGACAGAGGTCGGATAAGAAAGAATCAGCTTGCTTCTCGGAGGATACGATCGTGTGGCGGAACCTCGTTTTCCGTCATCCGACATCTGTCATCCGACATCCGTCTTTAGCTGGCCTGGTGGCTATAGCGAGGAGCTTATACCCGATCCCATCCCGAACTCGGCCGTCAAAGTCCTCTGCGCCGATGGTACTAAACCTCAAGGTTTGGAAGAGTAGGTCGCTGCCAGGCCTGCCAAGGACGGAACGCGCAATTCCTCTTCACGAAAATGAGTCCCGCGGAGCATCCCTCCGCGCATCGAATGCGAAAGCCACCGCGGAGTATTCCGCGGTGGCTTTTTTAGCTCTGCAACAAAGGACGATGGAGTTTAGACGCGCCGTCCAGTGGCGCGCTTGACCGCGCCTACTTCTTCATTTTGAGAGCGCCGCCGTCGAACGTGGTGACCATCGCCTGCATAAACCCGTCATGTGTGATGTAGGCGTCGGAGCCCCTGTATGGCTCCGCCAAGAAGGGCGCGGTCGCAACCCATTGGGTCGCAAACGTGCTTTCAATCGTCGTGCTGTGTTCGACCGCGAAATGAATGCCGTTCAGGCCACCGTCTTTGGGCTCCTTGCAGAATCCGGCGAACATATCGCCGATTGCCGCGCGCCCCTTCACAATCGTTCCGTTGGGCAGATTGATTTGGGCGTCCTCGGGATACTGCGCGAGTAGCCGGTTCCAGTCACATTTGTTGAGCGCCTCGAGGTGTTCATCCAGAACGGCTTGGGCGCTCGGTTGTTTCTTTAGATCAGGCAATTTCATTTCGGCCTGCGCTGCGAAGGTTCCTCCCATCATGGCGAGTATGACCGAGACTGGCAGGATGATTTTCATTGTTCCCTCCCTTTTTTAGACTGCTATGACGCTAAATGAAGCAAGGTGCCTCAAAAGGCCACGACGCTGAGGCTATCTCTACCAAGTGGCTTGCACAAGCTGAGCCAGTGACGATTAAGCTAAAGCGTTAGTGCCCGTGGTGCCACAGCGTTTCCAGCCGATGCCGGAACGCCTTCGGCCGCTCGGCGAACAGGCGCGAGGCGAGGCGGGCGGCGCGGTGCGAAAGCTCGGCCTTGCGTTCGGCGCACGGCGGAATAAGACGCGAGCGCCAGTGCGCCAGCGGCCGATGCGGGCCGGCGAGCCGCTCAAGCACTTCGAGGTCCTGACATCTGCCGAGCCGGTCGCGCAGACGCTCGGCTTCCTCGGTCCAGACGCGGCCGAAGCGCGGCCACAGCGGCTCGATCAGCTCCATCTGGTAGCGGTGTTCGACGACGCGCTGGCGCAGCTGGTGCCGCTCGGCGGCGCTCGCTTGCGACCAGTCGGGTGGAATCAGCTGGCGCGCAGCGCGGTACCCCGCGGTGAGGCTGCCCGCGAGCACATTGAAGTCGAGCGCATCGAGCTGCCAAGCCTCGACCGCGGCGGCCATCGCATCGAGCCAGCGGATGATCCCTTCGCGCTGCGCCGGGGTGAGCACCGAGCGCTCCTCGTTGTCGCGCACCGCTTCGAGCCGGCCGCGGATGGTGGCGATCGACCGCGGCGACAACGCTATGCTCTTCTTCACGAGGTCATCGACCGCGTTGAGCGCCGATTGGCCGTCGCGTGCGGAGCCGAACGAGCGCGCGTGGTCGCGCGCCTCGCGCCGCCAGCGCTCCGCCTCCGCAAGAGAAGGCTCGAGCAGGCGCATCAATGCGCGCCATCGCTTCATGGCGCGGCGGAACTCGTGCACGGTATCTTCGCTCGATCGCTCCGGATCGCTGATCGACGCGCGCGCATCGGCAATAATATTGTCAGCGATCGCGCGCAGCGCCGGTCCGATCGCCGCTCGCGGCTGCAAGGCAGGTTTGTCGGCCATTTCCGCTTCTAGGAAGGCGTGCATGACAGTTCGATAGGGCTGCGGATGACAGTATGGCGAAAAATCGGGTTTCCTGCACTTCCCTTATCGGAGGTCGCTTGCTACATGATTTTCACGATGATGGCCCCGCGAAAAACGGGGGCCAGACATACCTTGGCGCGGGGTGGAGCAGCCCGGTAGCTCGTCAGGCTCATAACCTGAAGGTCGTAGGTTCAAATCCTACCCCCGCAACCAAATTACGCCGTCAAGTCAAAGGCTTGGCGGCGTTGCCATTTTTGCGATTATCTTTCAATCCTATGTTTGGAAGCACTGTGGAAGCAAGAGGGAGCGTAGTTGTAAGAAAATCAGTGAGATAGGAGTATGCCGAGTCGAATCTCGCGTTGAGAGGTTGTCCCGCATCGATGTAGCCTGTCGATGAGACGAACGCATTGACGCGCGCAATGCGGGAAGTTTCAGCCCCTTAGTTCGTCTGTCACCACCGTCACCACCTTGGCGGAACTGGGTCGGGATTGGTGTCTGCTTTTAGGTCGCGCGAGGCATTCATCCTATGGCCCACCAGGACGGGAATGACCCGTCTGTGACATTGTCGTTCCTCGCCAATCGGTTCACGACGTCGTCGGTTTAGGGGCGGCGTTTCGTAGTACTCGACATTCGTGGAGGCCTGTAGCCAGGGTCGGTCGAGTTACATCTATAGGTTGATAAAAATCAAAACGTATCCTATTACTCGAGATTATTAATTTCGCGTGCCCCGTGTCTGGGGGCCTCTGGACAACTCAAAAGTTACGGGTTAGTTGATGGTTCCGTCATATTTGCAGAGCGCACTTGATCGAACGGCCGACGCAGCCTTCGTCACGAATAGCGAGGGCTTTATCTGTGCCTGGAATCGTAAAGCCACGGAGCTCTTCGAGTACTCTACTCCGGAGGCTCTCAACGTCCTATGCTCAAAATTATTGTCTTGCCGGACAGCTTTAGATACCCGGGTTTGCGGTGAGCGCTGTGGAGTCATAAGCAACTGCTTGGTTGGCCGCAACGTTCCGAATTTCGACATGAAGGTGAAGGTGCGTTCTGGTAGGTGGATCTGGATCAATGTTTCGATACTCGTATTTGACGACGAACGTATCAATCGCTGCTTGGTGGCGCATCTCGGCCGCGACATCACCCGAAGGAAGGAGGCAGAAAGTCTAAATCAACAGTTGATCCAAGCCGCGAAACGTATCGCTAGATTTACTGAGGAAGCAAACTCATTGCCTCCAACCGCGCCGCTCACCGGAAGGGAACAAACAATCTTACAGGCTCTCAGTAGCGGCAAAAGCCCTAAGACAGTGTGTCGCGACCTCGGCATAACGGCAGGCACCTTGAGAAACCATCTCCATCATGTGAACCAGAAGCTCGGCACACACAATCGTCTCCAGGCTATAACGCAGGCGAAATGCCGGAGCTACATATAAGGGGGCCCATTTTCAGTGGATTCCCGCCGCCGTCTACCTGCGGCTATTATTTCACTCAGTAAGAGTTTCGTTCGCTGCCTGGGCAAAGAGCCGAAATCAAGACCGGCGACCAGACTTCCGATTTGTTCCCCCACGCACTGCCGTTGGCCTCGCTGACCGCGGCGTTATAACGAAGCAACAGAAGCCGCGGATCTAGCATGCATTCGATCAGAGCGTCCCGCCCATAGTTCTTCTCTACAATGGCGGCCATGTGCCAGCCGACGGTGTACCAGGGGCCTTGTCTTCCATAGAAACCCATTCCTATTCTTTCCGCCTGTTCCCGTGTCAAGCGCTGATCGACAACGTCGAGCAGGAATCTCTCGATAGCCTTCAGGTCGGCGCCGAAATTAGCCAAACTACGATCCCAGCGGTCACGTTCGGCAGCTCCGTCGACGGCATGCGGATGTATATCAGGTCCGCCCGCCGCAGCGAGCATGGCATAGCCTTCGCGAAATGCGCCCAACAACTCGACGGCATGCCTGACCGGCGACGGCAAAAATTTGATCCGCTCCTGCGCGAGGCACTCAAACGGAAAAAGGCCAATGTGATGCAACTCGTGTGCGATGATAGTTTCCAATTGCGTGGCGCCCAAGGCGGGATCGACGTAGAGAAAGACCATCGGGTCGGCGCTCGACCCGTAGACGAACGTATTGGGCAGCGGCTTGATGACCGGGAGAACTCTGGCCTTTATTCGGCTCTCCGCAGGAAGGTAATCAAGCGTGCGCAATGCGGTTGGAAGCAAATCGATCGCGGTCCATAGCTCGACGGTGTCTTTCAACGATGAGAATTTTCGCACCATTTCAGGCGATAATAGGAACTTCTTGAAATCGCCATCGGTGAATTCGATGCCCATCTCTGTTTCTCGCTGCTTGAGCAGCGCATAGGGCTCGGATGAAAATAGCTTGAACCAGTCCCGATGTTCGATTGTTTCCTTGGCATGAGCCTTGAAAAGGATGCCAAGCGCGGCTTCGGCCTGCTCACTGTGGAAGCGTAAAACCACGCACCGGTCGCAAGGCTCGTCCAGCTTGTTCGTTCCGGTTGCCGACATTCAAACCGCCGGCGTCGCCCCCATCGCATCCGAACGGTAGCCGTGCGTACGGTAGAAAGCTATGGTTCCCGCCAATCCTTGCTTGAGACTGCACGTCACGCTCCTGCCGACCTCGTGCGATCTGGGACATGAACCCAAACAGATGGGCAGCAGCTCACAGCCGCGGCACGCGCTATCATACGGATCGAAGCCGGCGTAAGGTACTCCTGGCCGGCTCGTCTCGTCCATTGTCCGGTCGATGTCGTCGGGATAGATGCGGCTGAATACTGATTCCTCCGTACCGATGGCAGGAACGCATTTGCCGATCCGCCCCTCGGGGTCGATCGTGAAGTTGTGCAACAATGGTGCCGCACACGGATATTTCCTTGCCTCCGGCTCGCCATAGACCCGGTAGCCTTCGGCGGCCAGGTAACGTCGAAAGTCCGCTTCCAAATCGGCGAATTCCCGGTTCGAGAAGCAATCGTGCGGTATGCAATCAATCATGCCGTCCCTGGTGTTGAGAAAGCCGAGCCTGAAATCGATGCGCGGATCGCGGCAGCCATGCTCTTTGAACATCCGGACGATTTCCTTGCCGGCCGCGCCATTGTAGCGATCAACGTTGATCCTGATCGTAACGCTGCCGGTCGCGTCGACGAGCGACTGCATGTGATCGAGCAGGAAACGGTGAAACGCCTGCGCCCGCACCAGTGAGATTCCCTTGCGCAGCGCATAGACGGCGGTGTCGCCGTCCAGCGGAATTTGGACGGCCTTGAGCGCTATCTGCCGAAAGCTGTCGATTATTTTTTCCGTCAACAGGGTGCCGTTGGTCAGCATCTCCGAATGGTAGCGCATGCCCCGCTCGGCACATATGCGCTGAAACGCCTGCGTCATCGAAAGGATCTGGTTATAGCGCAGCAGCGGCTCGCCCCCGAACCACTGCACGACAAGTGCCTTGCTACCTTCGACCTTGCGCCGCACGAACTCGACGACGCCCTGCTGCACGTCCGGCTGCATCGTCCGGCACGGGCCAAAGTTCTGCTGAAAGCAATAGCTGCAATGCAGATTGCAGGCCATCGTCGGCACGATGGTCACCCGCAGCGTTTCGGTGGCGGATTTGGTCACCTGGAACCGCGCCCGTTCTCTGCGGACCTCGTTCTCGTCCATCGGCACGATGAAGCCGAGCGCGAAAAGGCTGCGCAGCATCGCCTCGTCGGAGCATGACCCGGATCGCTCGATTTCGGCGAGGCTGTCGTTGAACACCGCAACCTGCGCATCGGTCATTTCCAGCGAATGGGCAATCAGACTGTTGAATGCGAGATGCTTTCCGTTGTGCCGCACCTGCACGTTGAATGTGGACGGTTTCCACTTGGCAGTCGTGCCCATTGGCCATCCCCTCAGCTCAGCCGCAGCCCCGGGCGGGAG
>JBEKSB010000231.1:0-6131 GCA_049517455.1 Xanthobacteraceae bacterium | reverse complement strand
CCACAGACCGGCGCCAGCGTCGAAATTTTCTACGCTGACCACCCGCTCGCCACGTCCTTCGGCACGCGAGACGCCGGGTGGTTCTGGTGGGCTTGCCAGCCCGGCTGTCTGCCAGATAGCCCTCCGATTGGCCCATTTGCTACCAGCTATGGCGCCTACCGCAATTTCGCGCTCGATAGGGGCTAGCTTCAACCCTGTAGCGGGCCTCGACAACCACGGCGGCGCCGTTCCGCAATGTCGTCGGCGCAGCGTCGGGTGATTTCCCGCCTGACTTGCTTCGCAGGTCGTCGTGTACGTGACATAATATTTGGATGCGCCGAACACATGCCGCTTGCCGCGGGCATACGAGGTCCTGCTAGGGCACAAGCTAGGGCACGATCAAGATGCCATGAGAATGTTAAGTAATATCAACCCCTTATACATAGAATTTGCGGAAGTGATCTCCGCGCCGGTCGCGCGGCTTGCCGAAGTCAAGGGATTGGGCGATGCCACCATCACCGAACTCAAGCTGGTGCACGCGGCGGCGAGCCGTCTGCTGCGCGGCGAAGTAAAAAAGCGTCCGGTTCTATCATCATGGTCGGCCGTGCTTGACTATTGCCGCACCGCGCAAGCTTTTGCCGACCGGGAGCAGCTGCGCGTATTGTTTCTCGACAAACGCAATCAGCTCATCGCCGACGAAGTGCGGCAGATCGGCACCGTCCATCATACTCCGGTTTATCCGCGCGAAGTGGTCAAGCGCGCGCTGGAGCTGTCGGCGACCGCCGTCATCCTCGTGCACAATCATCCGTCGGGCGATCCGACGCCGTCGCACGCCGACATTGCGATGACGCAACAAATCATCGCGGTGGCGAACCCGCTGGGCATTTCCGTGCATGACCACATCATCGTCGGCAAAGCGGGTCACGCGAGCCTCAAGGGGCTGAAGCTCATTTGACGCAATGGAGGTCGCTTATGGCGCGCGACGTAGTAAGACAACAAAGAGCCGTCCCCGTGCGCAGCCTGTTGGCAATTGCATTGGGAGCCGCCGCAGTGGGTGCAGTAGCCATCGGCGCACTGGCGATCGGCCGCCTGGCCGTCGGCCGGTTGGTGATCGGCAAAGCGCGCTTTAAGTCGCTGGAGGTCGATGAATTGACCGTCCGCAGTTTGCGCGTCACGGAAGATCAGAACACGAAGTCGTAAGTGTCGGCAGCAACCGCGTTATCGCGAGCCGGCGATTTCCAATGCGGTGAACCGGTCATTTTGCTGATCGTTCAAGTCCACCTCCACGGAATATTTGGTGAATGCCTGATTAAAATATTTTCATAACCGAATGACCAGGATGAACCGGTTCTTGGTCATAAATCGGCATCGTCGAAGGACTGCCAGCGCAGATGGAGTAAGGCACCGCGGGCGACCCGCCGGAAGCCTGGTCGGACGCTGACCGTCGGCACGGATCAGCCGCCCCGAACCCTGCGCAACGGCTTTATCCGTGCGGGTTCGAAGTTTTTACCGCGCTTGCCACGATGGAATAGCTCCAATGATTGTATCGCGTCGCCTTCGCGGCAGTCACCGCGAGCGGGATCTTGACGGCGAGTGCGGCACGGGCGGCCCAGGTCGGCAATCCCGATAACCCTCCGCAAGGTTCCGCCGCGATCAAGAATAATCCCCGCAGCAGCAACGTCCCCGGGCCGCAGAACAAGGTGCTGGACGCCCAGTTTCCTAGCAGCGACATGCCGCCGTCGACCGACCACGGCGACGTCGAGAATTTCTGGTTTCCGTTCGCGCAAGCAAACCGGCGCATTCAGAGCGGCGGCTGGGCGCGTCAGGTGACGGTCAAGGAATTGCCGATTGCCACGACGCTTGCCGGCGTCGACATGCGATTGACCGCGGGCGGCGTCCGCGAACTGCACTGGCACCTGCCGGCGGAATGGGCGTTCGTGCTCTACGGCAACGCGCGCATCACCGCCTTCGATCAGGACGGCCGCAGCTATGTCGCCGACGTGTCAGCCGGCGATTTGTGGAATTTTCCTTCGGGCATCCCGCATTCGATCCAGGGCTTGGAGCCCGACGGCACCGAGTTCCTGCTGGTCTTCGATGACGGTAGCTTCTCGGAATTCAGCACCTTCTTGCCGTCGGTATGGATGGCGCACACGCCGGTTGAGGTTTTGGCGAAGAACTTTGGCGTTTCCGGCTCTGCGTTCGATCCGATTCCGCTGCATGAATTGTACATTTTCCAGGCCCCGGTGCCCGCTTCGCTGACGCAAGATCAGCAAGCGGCAAACGGTCCGCAGGGGCCCACGCCACAATCTTTTGCTCAGAAGCCGAATTTCAGTTCGCCGCAGGGCGAGGTTCGGATCGTCGATTCGAAGAACTTTCCCATATCGTCGACGATCGCGGCCGCGCATGTCATCGTTCGCCCCGGCGCGATGCGAGAGATGCATTGGCATCCAAACGCGGACGAGTGGCAATACTACATCGCCGGCTCCAGTCGCATGGGCGTGTTTGCCGCCGGCGACAACGTCCGGACCAAGGATTTTCGCGCTGGAGACGTCGGCTACATCCCGCGTTCGATGGGACATTACGTCGAGAATACCGGCGACAACGACTTGGTCTTTCTCGAAGTGTTCCGCAGCAGTCATTATTCGTCGATCTCCTTCGCGCAGTGGCTCAGCCATCTGCCGCCGGAACTCGTCAAGGCTCACTTCAATTTCTCGGACGAGACGCTGAAAAAGCTGCCGAAGGACAATACGACGGTGATCGGAAGCTGAGACGGCCTCGACGAGATAAAGCGCAGTCGATTTCCGCTTATCTGCTCCGCTTCACGAAGTTAGCCGCGCTTCTGCCCGCGATGCGCCCGAGCACCGTCGCTGTCAGCAACCCGTTTCCCGATAAATAGCCGCTGGCAAGCGAGCCGGAGACGCCGGCCGCAGCACCGCCGGCCGCGAACAGGTTCGGCAAACGGCCGCCCTGCGCGCTCAGAGTGCGCGCCTCTTCGTCGACCGCGAGACCGCCCTGCGTGTGAAACAGCGCGCCTGTCACCCTGACCGCCTTGAACGGCGGCGACAGCAGCGCGGCGCCTGCAAAGGAGCGGCCGAATCGATCCTCTTTTTCGGTGCGCTTTGTTTCCTCGACTTCGGCAAAGCTTTGCGCCAGTGCGGCTTGAGGCAGGTTCAGCCGCTCCGCCAAAAGCGCGACGGTCGAAGCCCCAATCACGGCGCCGCAAGCCTCGGCTTCCCGGAAATCAGCAAATTGCCGGGCGATCGCCGCAATGCGCTCATCGAATATGTCGAAGGCTATTCCGCCCGGTTGAGCCAGCACGACGGCCGCCTGTTCCGAATACCCCGCGCTCTCATTGGAGAAACGAACACCTTTGCTGTTGACCTGAAATCCGCCCTCCATGATCACGGCCCACGTGATCAATACGCCGTGCGGATGCGCGACCGAGCCATGGCCCTGATAGCCTGACATGTGGACGAGTTCCGCGCCAAGCGATTCTCCCCATAACACCGCGTCGCCACGATTGCCCGAATGACCGAAATACGACGCGCCGCGCATTTCGGGTATGTACCGCGCGACGAGGTCGGTTGCGCTACCGTAGCCGCTGCAAGCAAGGATCAGCGCCTGGCAGGCAAGCGCGTCGCGGGTCCCGTCAGGCCGGGTGATTTCGACGCCGCGAATGACGTGGTCGGCGCCGGCATACAGCGCGCCGACGGTCGCGTTGAGGATGAGGGGAATTTCTGCCTCGTCCGCGGTCTGACGCAAGCGGTCGATAAGCTCGACGCCTGAGCGAGTCGGCAGGCCGTGCATCCGCCGCGCGGAATGGCCCGGGTAATCGAAATCATGCACCACCGAAAACGGGAAGCCGTAACAATCCGCCAGCCATTCGATCGTCGGACCAGCTTCTTGCGCGACGCTCTTGACGACCGCGGTATCTGCTTCGCCATGCGCCTTGCGCTGGATGTCGGCAGCGAACAAAGCAGGACTGTCAGTGATACCGATGGCTTTTTGAAAACGCGTGCCGGCGGCGGGGATCAGTCCCGCCGACAACGCCGTCGATCCGCGCGGCACGGAATCGCGCTCCAGGACGACCACATCGACGCCCGCCTCATACGCCGACAGGGCCGCGCAAAAGCCGGCGGCACCGGCGCCGACAATGACGATCGGCGCGCCCGTCGCGAGCACGCCTGGAGGCATTGGCTTGACGGTCACGCAGCCAACTCCGTCACTCCGTTGTTTCGAATATTGTGCGGAGACTGCACGCAGGGCAGCGATGCGGCCCGCGCCTTACGCTCTACGGGATTGATAAAGAACGATCTGCGTGCATCGAAACAACGCGATCGTCTTGCCCGTAGCCTCGCTTTTCACCTCAGCATCCCAAACTTGCGTCGTGCGTCCGCCGTGAACCAAGCGCGCCTCGCAGGTGATGCGGCCTTCGCGCGCGGTTCCGATGAAGTTGGTTTTCAGCTCGGCCGTGGTGAAGTTCGCTGCGCCTTCCGGCAACGACACGACACAGCCGTAACCGCAGGCCGTATCGGCGAGAGCGACGACCGTCGCGGCATGCAGGTAGCCGTTGGGCGCCAAATGCTGCTTGCCGAGTTCTAACCGGCCTTGCGCAAAGCCCGCGCGTAATTCGACCCAATCAAGTCCCAAATGATCGGGAAGAAATCCGATTTGCATGGCGCGAAAAGCCGCGGCCAGATCGCTCATGTTGCATCCTCGGTTTGATGCCGTCGCTATTGCCGCACCAGCAAGACCGGGTCGGCGCTCTCCGGCACGCGCAGCCAGGTATTGGCGTCGTCTTCTTCGAAGCGCCAGACTTGACCTCGCGCCGACAGCAGGACCAATTCGCCCTTGTCGATACGCCAGGAGGTTGGGCCAAACCGCGTGACGAGGGCGTCGCAACCGGGCTTGACCTTGAGCGCCAGATTGTCGGCGCCCGCAGGATTGTTCGCCAGCGTGAGCACGCAGATCGGCTTGCCCGTTCCGCGCGCGATCGCCCAATCGCCGACCAAGTCGTCGGCCGAGCGCACCGGCGCTGCGGCCGCGCTCTGCAGCACGTAGCGGCCTTCGCCGGGCTGGAAACCGTCGAAGATGCCGGCCTCGGCCTCGGTGAGTTCAATGACCGCGTTGCCGCGTGCATCAAGGAGCCGCAACGTGCCGTACGCGTCTACGTTCCAGCCAGCGACATCCTTGGTCGATGGAAACAGGCTGGCGCAGTTCTTGTCGACATCGAGCTTATAACCGCCGGTCACCACATCGGCGCGGAAGTTGAACCGGCAAATCTTGTCGTGATCGGCGTTGGAGAATTCCCAGCCGCCGATCATGGCGCTCGCGGCATCGCTCAACGGCGACGGGTCCTGCGCCGGCGCGCCGGAGCAAAGGCTGCCGACAACAGCAGCGACAATAATGGCGCCGCAACCCTTGACGAAATTGTTCGGGCTCATCGTTGAACGCTAGCACGCTGGCAAAGCTCCGTCATGATGCCCGCCGATAGGCGCCGTTCATTGTTCCTCGCCACAACCCACAACAACGAGCGCAGGAAAAAGCGGCCCCAAGGGAATCTTAGGCTAGCGGCAATGCGCCGCTTGTGACGACATCCGCAAACCTTACATATCTCAGGGAAAGTTTCAGGGTGAGCGATCACGCTATGGCGGAAGATTCAAACCAGCCGGAACGGCCTCGTTTAGAGCCGGAAATCATCCCGCCGGACCGAACGAGGCGCCAGCCCGACTGGCCTCAAAATGCTTGGCGTCCGTATACGTCAACCACGGGTGGCACCCAGCGCATCTATGTCGCGAGACTGGGGCCGCTTGGCATTGCGCTCCTGATGCTCATCGTCGGCGCCCTTGCCGCTGTGATCCTGCTAGCGGTGCTCGGTGCGATTCTGGTTTGGATACCGGTCTTTGCGCTGCTTTTCGTTGCCGGCTTCGCTTTCCGCCTGTTGCGCCGCTAGCCAGAGTCAACCGGGGCGTAAGGGCCTCCGGCTGTTGAAGAAAATGGGCAAACACCACCCATTAACCCTATGCCCTTATGAATTGATTAACCATACGGACTTGCCTGGACAGGCCCGGCGGCATGGCCTTGAGTTGATGTGGGGGACTGACGCGCCGATGCCGAGGCTGCTTGGCGCCATCACCAGTCTGCGCAGCTTT
>JBEKSB010000230.1:0-6245 GCA_049517455.1 Xanthobacteraceae bacterium | reverse complement strand
GTCGCGACCTCGAAGCACAATGTCCAATATCTCCTGGGCGGCCATCGCTCGTTCTTCTTCGACAACATGGACGCCATCGGCATTAGCCGCTACCTGCCGGTTTTCGTCTACCCGAAAGGCGCACCGGAAAAGGCCGGGTATTTCGGGCACGGCATGGAGACCTATCAAACTCAGATAAAGCCTTTCTGGGTCTCCGAAGTGAGTACGAAAAGCGGTGGCTCGGTCGACGTGATGCAGAGGGCCGCCGACTACTTGCGCGGGCTCAAACCGAAACACATCGGCGTCGAGCTGGCATTTATACCGGCGGACGCCGCGGCCGCGCTGCGCAAGGCGATCCCCGACGCTGAGCTAAAGGATGCGCTTTTCGCGCTGGAACGGCTACGCGTGAAGAAGTCTCCTGACGAGCTGGAAAAGCTGCGGATCGCCTCAGACCTTGTCATCGACTCGATGCTTGCGGTCATTGCGAGCCACGGCGCCGGCGCCACCAAAGCGGAATTGAGCGAGGCGCTGCGCCGCGAGGAAACGTCGCGCGGATTGGTATTCGATTATTGCCTGATCGCCGCCGGCTCGAGCCACAACCGGGCGCCGTCCGATCAGCGCTGGGAGAAAGGCGATCCGCTTTCGCTCGACTCAGGCGGCAATTACCACGGCTATATCGGCGATCTCGCGCGCATGGCCATCGTCGGCGAACCCGACGCCGAGCAAGAGGACCTGCTCGCCGAAATCGAGGCGACCCAACAAGCCGCGTTCAAGCCGATCCGCGCCGGCGTCGATGGCGGCGAAATCTATGCGGCGGCCGAAGCACTGCTGAAAAAATCGAAACTGCACAATCACTACGAGTTTCTCGCGCACGGCATGGGCCTCGTCAGCCACGAAGCGCCGCGGCTAACCAATTCAGGCCCCGTGCCATACGACGCCTACGATGCGCAGCGGCCGCTCGAAGACGGCATGGTGATCTCGGTCGAGACTACGCTGCTGCATCCGCGCCGCGGCTTCATCAAGCTCGAAGACACGGTGGCGGTGACACCGACCGGGTATGAGATCTATGGCAATCGCGCCCGCGGTTGGAATCGCGCCGGCAGGGCCGCCTGACCGGTTAGTCTAACATAACAAACCGCGCGGCCGCAGCACCCCCCGGACGGCCGCTTTAGGTCGCGCGGCGGTTCATGCTGTAGCGGCGGCTGCGCTCGAGCGCTTCGATGTCGCGGCGCAGCTTGCGCAGATAGGCGAAGTACGCGCCCCCGCCAAATACCCAGGACGCGCCGGCGACGCCGAAAACCACCGGGTCGGCCTCGGGCCATAATTTCTTGATGAGCGCGCATGTCATCACCCACGCGATGATGATAAGGACTGCGCGCGGCAGCAAGTAAGCCATGCTCGTATCTCGCAATGGTAGCGGAATACGATGGTGGCCCAGTATGGTTATCATCCGGTAAATCTGGTTCATGGCCATTCGGCGTCCATCGGCAATTATCGTGTGAAGGAACTCGCAATGCGCATTGTTGCTCTTGAGGAACATTTCACAGTCCCCTCGCTGGTGCGGAGGATCGATCCCGATGCCATCGCGCGGCATGGCTTTCCACCCGGGTTTGGCAGCCATCTCGGAAAGCAATTGTCCGATCTCGGCGCCTTGCGCATCGCCGAGATGGATGAAACCGGCATCACCGTGCATGCGTTGTCCGCCTCTGGTCCCGGCGCCGATTTGCTCGACGGCGCTGAAGGCATTGGGTTCGCGCGCGACATCAACGACGTGTTGGCGAAGGCCGTCGCCGCGTATCCCGATCGCTTTGCCGGGTTTGCACATCTGCCGATGCGAAGTCCGCAAGAAGCGGCCGACGAGCTGGAGCGGTCGGTGCGCGATCTCGGCTTCTGCGGCGCTTTGATCAATGGTCTGACGGAAGGCCGCTTTCTCGACGACCCGCGCTTCGATCCGATCCTGGCGCGGGCCGAGCAACTCGACGTGCCTATTTATCTGCATCCGAATTTGCCGCCGCAATCCGTCCGTGACGCGTATTACGGCGGCTTGCCGGGCCTCACGGGCTTTCGTCTGTCCACGGCAGCCTGGGGCTGGCACTCCGAGGTGGCCATTCACGTATTGCGGCTCGTGCTTTCCGGCGCGCTCGATCGGCATCCTCGGCTCAAGCTGATCATCGGCCACATGGGCGAAGGGCTCGCGGCAATGATGGTCCGGTCCGACAAGATCCTGACAACCGAGGCTCCTCACCTGACGCGTTCGGTCGGCAAGACCATCCTCGACCAGGTCTCGGTCACGACGAGCGGATTGTTTACGCAGCCGCCACTGGATGTGTTGCTGGCGGTTTTCGGCGTCGACCGCGTGCTGTTCTCGATCGACTATCCCTACAGCAGCAATCGGACGGGGAGGGATTTCCTCGATACGCTCAAGCTGCCCGCCGCCGATCTGGAAAAATTTGCGCACGGCAATGCCGACCGATTGCTCAAGCTGCGGCGCACGCGTTAGAAATAAAATATAGCGCAGCTTAAAGGTTGCTGATGCCGATGGTGCGCTGGCTGGCGCTGTTGCCATTTCTTGGGATGCTCGTCGGCCCGTTCTTCGTAAACCGGGTCGCGCCCTACATTCTCGGCATGCCGTTCCTGCTGGCTTGGTTTGTGGCCTGGATCCTGATTACCGCCGCGATCGTGGCGGTGATCTTCCGGTACGATCCGGCGAACCGGGAAGAGCGCGAATGAACGCAGCGCTCCTGGGAATCGCGGCGGCTGCGCTGCTCGCGCTCGGCCTCGGCTTCCTGGCAGGGCGCGGCCGGCAGATGGGCCTCGAGCAATGGACCGTCGCGGGCCGGTCGTTCGGGGCGCCGCTCGTATTCTTGCTGATGGCCGGTGAAATCTACACGACCTTCACCTTTTTGGGCGGCAGCGGGTTCGCTTACGGCCGGGGCGGACCGGTCTATTACATTCTTTGCTATGCGACCCTCGCCTACGTCATGTCCTATTTCCTGCTGCCGCCGATCTGGCAGTACGGAAAAGAAAACGGGCTCTATTCGCAACCGGATTTTTTTGTCAGCAAATATGACAGCCCCATGCTCGGTGTCGTCGTATCGCTCGTCGGCATCGTGGCGCTGATCCCGTATCTGGTGTTGCAGTTCAAAGGGCTCGGCATCATCGTGGAAGCCGCCGGCTATGGTGCGATCCGCTCAACGGCTGCGGTGTGGATCGGGGCTGCCGTTGCCACCGCCTGTGTGATGGTGTCGGGCGTGCGCGGCTCGGCGTGGACGGCAGTCGCCAAGGACACGATGATCCTGTTGGTCGTCGTGTTCCTTGGCATTTATTTTCCTCTCCACTATTACGGCGGGCTGGCGCCGATGTTCGCCGCGATCGAACAGGTGAAACCCGGCTTCACGGTGCTGCCGGAGCGCGGCGAGAGCGCCTCGTGGTTTTCCTCCACGGTGCTGTTGACCGCGCTCGGTTTCTACATGTGGCCGCACACCTTCGGTTCGATCTATACGGCGCGCAACACCAGAGTCATCCGCCAAAACGCCGTGGTGTTGCCGCTCTATCAATTGATCCTGTTGTTCGTCTTTTTGGTTGGGTTCGCGGCGATCCTTCAGGTCCCGGACTTAAGGGGCCCGGAGGTCGATCTCGCGTTGTTCAAGCTGTCAGTGAAGACCTTCGATCCCTGGCTCGTCGGCGTGATCGGCGCGGCGGGCGTGCTCACCGCGCTGGTGCCTGGTTCGATGATCCTGATGGCGGCGGCGACCTTGCTGGCCAACAATATCTACCGCGTCATCCACCGCTCGGCCGGCGACATTCGTGTCCTGAACATCGCCAAGCTCCTGGTGCCTGTCATCGCGCTCGTGGCGGTCTACTTCACGCTTCAGGGCGGGCAAACGATCGTTGCGCTCCTATTGATGGGCTACAGTTTTGTCACCCAGCTCTTTCTGTCGCTGGTCCTGAGCCTCGGGCGAAACAGGTGGGTCACGCGCGAGGGCGCGGCAGCGGGAATCGTAGCCGGCGTTGTCACCGTCGCCGCAATCAGCCTGACGCACGCGACCATTGGAACATTGTTTCCTGCGCTTCCCGTGGCGATCACGGAACTGAATGTCGGTATCGTTGCGCTCGCGGTAAATACTTTCGTGCTGGTCGTGGTGAGCCTTGGGACCAAGTTCGTGACCGCTAGGCATAGTCTGCCGGTGCCGGCCGTGGACCCGCCGTCCCGCCCGGCCTGAAATGGATAATCTCCGCATCGGCAGGGCCCAGCCCAGTGTTTGTGGCCCGAATCTTGATTGTCACGGACGGATAGTATGAAACATCCGTGACCAGCGAGGGTTCAGGATGGACGTGGCGCCGAACGTCGCTGCCGCAGGCAATACACGGGACATGAGCTCCAAAACCGAGCACGACTGGCCGCATGGGCAGGCGCCGGCCGGCAAATCCGGGCATGCGCAATCGTTTTTGGCGCTGACGGCGCTTGGCGTCGTCTTCGGCGACATTGGAACGAGCCCGCTCTACGCCTTTTCCGTCGCGCTCAATGCGACCGGCCAGACGCCCGCCGCCGCCGAGGTGCTCGGTATCGTCTCGCTCACCTTCTGGGCGTTGATGGGGATCATCTCGCTCAAATACGTTGTGTTCGTGTTGCGCGCCGACAACGACGGTGAAGGCGGCATATTGGCGCTCCTGTCTTTGGTCGAGCACCACGACGGAACGGCGCAGCGGGCCAAATTGTCGTTCGTGACCTTGCTCGGCGTTGTCGGTGCGGCGTTGCTTTATGGCGACGGCGTTGTCACGCCGGCGATCTCCGTTCTTTCCGCCATCGAGGGATGAAGTTCAGCCCGAATGCCGCGAGCTTCGTCGTGCCGGCAACGCTCGTCATTCTGGTCGGACTTTTTGCTCTTCAATATCGTGGGACCGGAAGCGTCGGGCGGCTGTTCGGGCCGGTCATGGTCGTGTGGTTTGTCGTTATCGGCATCCTCGGCATCGTCAACATCTGGGCGGCGCCGGCGATCCTCGAGGCGTTCAATCCGCGCGAAGCGGTGCGCTTTGCGATCGCAAGCCCGACCACGCTCTTCATCGTGTTGGGCGGCGTATTCCTGGCTCTGACCGGCGGTGAGGCGCTCTATGCCGACATGGGCCATGTCGGCCGCCTCGCGATCCGGCTGGCATGGTTCGGATTGGTCCTGCCCGCGTTGATCCTGTGTTACTTCGGGCAAGGCGCGCTTGTTCTCGTCAATCCGAAAGCAGTCGAAAACCCGTTCTACAGTCTTGCTCCAGTGTGGGCGGTCGTACCGTTGGTGGTGCTTGCGGCGCTGGCGACGATCATTGCTTCGCAGGCTCTCATCTCCGGTGTCTTTTCAATGACCCGGCAAGCCATCCAGATGGGGCTGAGCCCGCGTTGCAAAGTCGTTCCGACATCGAGCGACGAGGCCGGACAGGTCTACCTTCCGACGGCGAACTGGTTGTTGATGGTCGGAACATTGCTCGTCGTGATCATGTTCAGGACCTCCGATGCTCTCGCGTCCGCTTACGGCATCGCCGTGTCCGGGACGATGCTGGTCACCACGATTCTGCTTTATCGCGTCGCGGTGCATCGCTGGAATTGGCCGCCGATTGTTGCGGGTGCGGTCATTGGGTTCTTCAGCGCGATCGAGGCCATCCTCCTGGTGTCGAACTCGCTGAAGATCGTTCAAGGCGGCTGGTTTCCCCTTCTGGTCGGCGGCGCGATCGCGACCCTGATGTTGTGCTGGCGCAAGGGTTCGCTGGAGGTGAGGCAGCGCCTGTACGACATGTCGATTCTGCCGCTCGATCGCTTCCTCACCTATGTCGACGATCTCGTCATCGGCCGCGCGCCGGGTCTTGGCGTCTGGCTGACCAAGGTCGAGCACGGCGCCTCGCCGATGTTGATCCGCCACCTCCAGCATAATCGCGTCTTTCACGAGAGGGTCGCGCTGTTGAGTTTCGTGCCGGATCGGCGCCCACGTGTGCCGTTCGGCGAACGTCATAAGGTCGAGGGCATCGGCCACGGCTTTTATCGCGTGCAGGTGTGGCTCGGCTTCATGCAAACGCCGGACATCCCGCGGACCTTGGAGAACATACAAATTCTCGGCTTCGATTCCGATCTCGACCGCAAGCATTATTACCTTGCGCACGAAACGGTCGTTCGCCGCGAGAAGGATTCGGCGATGGGCCCGGTCTCCTTCGCGATCTTTTCTTTCCTCAGCCAGATTTCGAGCCGTGCGCCCGATTATTTCAAAATCCCCAATGATGGGGTGATC
>JBEKSB010000229.1:0-6265 GCA_049517455.1 Xanthobacteraceae bacterium | reverse complement strand
AGATCCTTGAACTCGCGTTTGTCCCACACCTTCACGGCGCGGAAATTGCGGTTGCCGTCCTGGCCGATGCGCACACCCTCGGGATTGTAGCCGTGGGCGCCAAACGGCGACGTTCCCGCCGTGCCGATCCACTTCTTGCCGCCCTGGTGCCGACCCTTCTGCTCGGCAAGCCGCTGCCGCAGCGTTTCGAGGAGCTTGTCGAGACCGCCCATCGCCTCGATCTGCTTCTTCTCCTCCTCGGTGAGGTGCTTTTCCGTCAGCTTCTTGAGCCATTCGAGCGGAATTTCCGCGGTCAACGCCTCCTCGATGAAATCGAGGCCCTTGAACACGTGGCCGAAAACGCGATCGAAGCGGTCGAGATTGCGCTCGTCCTTCACCAGCGCCGCGCGGGACAGGTAGTAGAAATCCTCGATGCGCCGGCCAGCGAGGTCTTTGTCCATCGCCTCCATCAGCGTGAGGTATTCGCGCAGCGTCACCGGCACGCCGGCCTGCTTCAGTTCCTGAAAGAAAGTCGCAAACATCCCTTAGCATTCGCGCCGGGGCGTTCGGCCGTCAAGCGTTGCAGCCGCACCGGAGCACGATCCCAAAGGTAGACAGCGGTTTTCGGAAATGGTCATGCTCGATCGAAACGCCGAAGGGTGAAAAGCCTGCGATGACCGACCAGGTCGCCCAAGTCCTCGACTACGCTTCGAAGGTCCTGATCTTCATCATCTTCGCGGTGCTGGCGGTCAACGCCTACCTCAACCGCAACATGCCGCGGGTCGGCGGCAAGATCGGGCCGCACCGGGCGATCCACCCGCCCGCGCCAGTCCCGGAGGGATTTTCCCGGGTCTATGCGCGTGCCATGACGATTTTCGCAGCATCTTCCAACGCTGCAAGCTTCCCCAATTTGAAAGCATTCCTGCGCCACGGCACGGTGAGCCAACCGACTCTGATGCGGATCTATCGCGTTGACGGATGCAAAACCGAGATCGAGATCCCGGCCGACCCTCCCGACTACGAGCGCATCGACGCGGCCGAAGCGCTCGCGCTGTTGCGCGAACTTCCGGACCTGCGTCTCGTCCGCCGCCTGCACCTGAGCGATGAGCGGTCTTTCCTTGATCCTTGGGTTCGCAAGCTCGTCGGGCAGGAGTTTTTTCTTCTCGGCAATGCGACCAATTTCAGCCTTGTCGTGCTCTACAAGCCCGATCGCCGCCTTGGCCGGCTTGTTGGCCTCACGCTACTTCATGAGTGGCTGCACCTCGTCGCATTCAGGTCGATAAGACATGTACGGCGCTTCAAACGCGCGGACGCAATCGAGCCGCTCGCGCCATCCGCGATCGAGCCGGTATCGTTCGGAGACCGGAAAACGCCGATCTACGAGGCATGGTGCGACCTCGGCGAAAAGCTTTTGGGCTACGACGAGACAATCGCCTGCGACGCGGCGCTGACATCGCCGGTGCACGCGATCATCCTGTGGCAGCGCGTCGAGAAAATGTTGCGCAAGACGCCGCCACGCCTGCGTAGCACGCGGTTTGCCGAGTTCGAGAGGCGCGCCGCTTTCATGCACAGCGAGGTGGCGCCCAAGGCGCGCGCGAAGCGCGCTCGATGGCGGCTTGGCCGGTGGTTTTGGCGGTTCCCCTGGTCCCGCGGGTCTCGGTAGAGCTTTTATCCGACAAAAGATATATCTTGTGCTACATCTCGGTAAGAGCTATCTAAAGATATATCTTATGAAGAAGGAGAACGAAAATGCATGGATATGGATATTGTGAATCTCGCGGCGAAAAATGGGGTGCCGGGCGCCATCGCCGCGGCCGCTTCGGCGCCTTTGGTTTCGGTGGTGGACGCCACGGCATGGGTGGCGGCATGGGCCCCGACGACCTGCGCGCCGGACGCATGCTGGCGCAGGGCGACCTCCGCCTCATCGCGCTCGCGCTGATCGCCGAAGCGCCGCGCCACGGTTACGAAATCATCAAGCTCGTCGAAGAGAAAACCGGGGACTGGTACAGCCCGAGCCCCGGCATCGTCTATCCGACGCTAACCTATCTCGAGGAAGCCGGTTACGTCACCGCCTCGACCGAAGGCAGCAAAAAGCTCTACGCCATCACCGAGGAAGGCGGCGCTTACCTCAAAGCCAACCGGGATATCGTCGACGCCGTGCTCGATCGGCTGACCGCGCTCGGCGAGCGCGTGAACCGTTGGCGGCGCGCCTCGCGCGGTGAACGCGACAATCGCCGCAGCTTGCCGCCGCTGGTCGAAGCCGCTTTCGATCATCTGCGCGAAACCGTCGGCAAGCGCCTCGAAGGCGATGCGGAAACCGAAGCGAGCCTCGTGGAAATCCTCGCCCGCGCCGCCGCCGATTTGCAGCGGAGGTAGAGACGGACAGCGTCAGACCGGCACGCGGACGGTCGCCCGCAATCCGCCGAGCGGTGAATCGCCGAGCGTGATGTCGCCACCGTGGGCGCGGGCAATATCGCGGGCGATGGCCAGCCCGAGACCGGTGCCGCCTTCGTCCTGATTGCGCGCATCGTCGAGACGCAGGAACGGCTTGAACACATCCTCGCGCAACGGCAAGGGAATGCCCGGGCCGTCGTCGTCAACTGTCACCGTGAGCCAGCGATGATCACGATGGCCGGTGATCGCGACCGTGGAGGCAAACCGCGCCGCGTTGGAAACGAGATTGGCGAGGCAGCGCTTGAACGCTGCCGGCCGTACCGTGACTTCCGGCGGGCCGTGGAAGGCAACGGTCGCCTGATGGCCGTGGCGCTCGGTATCGATTTTCAGCTCGTCGAGCATGGCGGCCATGTCGGTCGGAGCCGGCTGCTCGCCCAAATCTCCGCGCGCAAAGGCGAGGTAGGCTTCGAGCATACCCGCCATTTCATCGACGTCCTTTTTGATCGCTTCCACTTCCGGGCTGTCGCCGAGCAAGGCCAGCTCAAGCTTGAAACGCGTCAGGATGGTGCGCAGGTCGTGCGACACACCGGCCAGCATGGTCGTGCGCTGCTCGATTGCGCGCTCGATCCGGATTTTCATTTCAAGGAAGGCCGCTGCCGCGCGCCGCACTTCTCGCGCGCCGCGTGGGCGGAAATTCGTGACCTCGCGGCCCTTGCCGAACGCCTCGGCGGCGTCGGCAAGCCGTACAATCGGCCGGATCTGGTTGCGCAGGAACAGAATGGCGATGGTGAGCACCACCAGAGAAGTCACAACCATCCACAACAGGAATATCCACGAGTTGAAATCGTAAGCGTCGGCGCGCCGCGCAAAGACGCGCATGATCGTGTCATCAAGCTTGATGCGGATTTCCACGATCGAAGAGCGGCCGACCGTGTCGATCCAAAACGGCAACCCGATCTGTTTGCGGATTTCGTCGGAGAGCGTCCCGTCAAGCTGCGAGAAGAACGGCTTGGGCCCGGGCGGCGGCAGTTGCGTCTCGGGAAGGAAATCGACGACGAGGCCGAGCCGATCCTGCGCGATACGGCGGAGCTGGGCGCGGTCGGCGCTCTGCGAATAGGTTTTGTAGACGTCGATGAGCGTCGCGATCTCCCGCGTCACCGCCGAAGAGAGATAATAGTTGACCACACTCCACTGCCGATCGACGAACATGAAAGCGACGACCGATTGCAGCACCACCATCGGCACGATGATGATGAGGAGCGAGCGCGCGTAGAGACCCTTCGGCAGCAGCATCTTGAGCCAAAGGGTGAAGCGGCCCCACGGACCGGTGATGGGCGTTGCCATCGAGCCGGCGGCAACGGCGGCGGCGTTCGCCGCGGTCAACAGATGGCTCGCGGCGCTGCGCAGGCGGCCGACGCCATCGTCGAAACTGGTCATGACGCCACTCACGGCGTCGCCACCAGCCGGTAGCCCAAACCGCGCACGGTTTGAACGACAAGGGGATTTGCCGGATCGCGCTCGATCTTGCGGCGCAGCCGGTTGACCTGCACGTCGACGGTACGCTCGCTGACGCTCTCGCCGTTGCCAGCAAGGGCTTGGCGCGGAACCGTCTCGCCAACGCTTGCTGCCAGCACGCGCAGCATCTCGCGCTCGCGATCGGTGAGGCGGATCGTCTCCTCGCCACGGCGCAGCTCGCCGCGGGCGAGGTGAAACACGAACTGACCGAAGCGAATGGATTCCGCGGGCGGAGCGCTCGGCGGCCGCGCGCGGCGCAAGATGCTGGCGATGCGCAATGACAGTTCGCGCGGCTCGAACGGTTTCGCCAGATAATCGTCGGCGCCGATTTCGAGACCCTTGATCCGGCTCTCCTTCTCGTCGCGCGCCGTGAGCATGAGGATCGGCACTTCCGATCCGGTGCGGATGGCGCGGGCAAAGTCGAAGCCGTTCTCGCCCGGCATCATCACATCGAGGATAAGGAGATCGAAGTTGAGGCTTTCGAGCTTGGCTCTCGCGTCCCGCGAAGTCTCGGCGGTGGTGACGCGGTAGCCCTCGCTAACGAGGAAGCGCAACAGCAGCGCGCGGATGCGCCGGTCGTCATCGATGACGAGCAAATGAGGGGCGTCATCGGCCGGATTCGCGGCGGGCGTCGCCATCCGACTCAGTCTCGGCCGTTGGACCGCACGCGGTCGGCGCGCGCGATGAGGCGAAGGACGCGTTCGCGGTCCTCGGCACCGATCATGCCGGCGAGAAAGCGCCGCGCAGTGTCGCGGCCGCCGGGCCCGAGTTCGTCGAGCACGCGTCCGATGCGTACGGTCTGCATTCCCGCAAGTTTCAGCGCCAACGCTTCGCCGGCGGGGCTCACATAGAGGAGCCGCTGGCGGCGATCGGCACCTTCCTTTTGCACCACATAGCCTTCGTCGATGAGCTGCTTGAGTACGCGGCCCAGAGACTGCTTGGTGATTTTCAGAACATCGAGCAGCTCAGCGACCTTTATCCCGGGATTGCGATTGACGAAATGCAGAACGCGGTGATGGGCACGGCCAAAGCCGAGTCTATCCAGCGCTTGGTCCGGATCGCCGACGAAGTCGCGATAGGCGAAGAACAAAAGCTCGATGAGGTCCCAGTAGGGCTCTCGCCCCTCGGCCGCTTCGGCGGACGCGAGGGTTGAGCGGCTCTTACTCGGCGTTGTCAGACTGATGTCGGCCATTATGTCAGCTATATTGACATATTTCGGTTTGATTGTTACCCCCAAAAGCGCAATGTCACTGCAACAACGTGCTTGGCAACAGCGTGCTTGGTTTGCCGGCACGAGGTTGCCCAGGCGCCGCAGGGCGCTCTCATAGAGCTAATGCGACCTTACCGGGAGTCTTCTCCCAACGCAAAAGCCGACGGCCGAGCGCAAAAGGCCCACGATTGCGCGGCGAAAATTCGGCACGGACGGGCCATCCGTGCCCAGGGAGGCAATGCCATGGCAGTGCCCTTCGACCAGCGTACCGACCTGGTCTGGTTCAACGGCAGGCTCATTCCCACCGCCGACTGCAAGATCAACGTGCTCACGCACGGCCTGCACTATGCGAGCGCCGTGTTCGAGGGCGAGCGGGCCTATGGCGGTGAGATTTTCAAAAGCGCCGAGCATTCCGAACGCCTCAGGCGCTCGGCGCAGCTGATGGACTTCGAAATCCCCTACAGCGTCGCGGAGATCGAGGCCGCCAAACGCCTCGTTCTCGAGAAGAACAATCAGAAAGACGCTTATGTGCGGCCGATCGCCTGGCGCGGCTCGGAGCAGCTCGGCGTTTCCGCGCAGAACAACAAAATCCACCTTGCCATCGCCACCTGGGAATGGCCGAGCTATTTTGATCCGGCGCAGCGATTGAAGGGCATTCGGCTTGATCTCGCCGAGTACCGCCGCCCCGATCCGAAAACGGCGCCGACGCTATCCAAGGCTTCGTGCCTCTACGCCATTTGCACCATCTCCAAGCATCGCGCCGAGCGCCGCGGCTTTGCCGACGCCATGATGCTCGACTGGCAGGGCCGCGTCGCCGAATGCACGGGCGCCAACATCTTCTTCGTCAAAGACGGCAAGATCCACACGCCGATCGCCGATTGCTTCCTTTCCGGAATCACGCGTGCTACGGCCATCGCGCTGGCGCGGCGGCACAACGTCGAAGTGATCGAGCGGCGCATCATGCCGGAGGAGCTTGCGAGCTTCTCCGAGTGCTTCATCACCGGCACCGCCGCCGAGGTGACCGCCGTTTCCCAGATCGCCGACTGGAGCTTTACGCCCGGCCGCATCACCCACCAGTTGATGAGCGACTACACCGCCGAGGTGCAGCCGAAGGGCAAAGCCGCGGCCGCATAGCGCTGGTCCATTGCGTGCAATGGAGCACGCCAT
>JBEKSB010000228.1:0-9664 GCA_049517455.1 Xanthobacteraceae bacterium | reverse complement strand
GGCGCTGCAGCGGCGATCAGATGGCCTGCGTCAAGCGATGCGCGACCGAAATCCCGCGCGACGTCCAGTGGCGGGCGCGGCAGCAGGTGCTGGCGTCGACGCCGGCGAGCGCCGGCCCGCCGGAGCGCATGGCACGCGAGTTCATGCCGGGGAGTTTTTGATGCGCAGCGGTGCGATGGTTGATCCGACCCCGCTTCGCGGGGCGGGGGAATTACGCCCGCAACCTTGTATGCCGTCCAGCAGTGCGCTCGATGGCGCTGGCGAGATATTCCGGGGACTGCGCGCCGGTGACGATGACGCTGCCACCGAAAATGAAGCAGGGCACACCGTCGATGCCGGCTTCCTTGGCGGAATTGGCATCGCTCTCGACGCGGTCGATATCGGCGTCGCTGGCAAGCAGCCGTCGCACCAGATCGCCGTCCATGCCGCAATCGATCGCCCCCTGGATCAGCGTCTTCGGGTCGGTCAGATCGGCGCCTTCGGAAAAATAAAGCTCCATCAGCCGCTGCTTCATGCGCCCGGGGTCGGTGGCGCTGCGCGACCAAAGAATGAGACGATGGCAGTCGAGCGTGTTGGGTTGCCGGCTGATCTTATCGGAGGCGTAAAGCAGCCCCTCCATCGCGGCCGCCGCGGTGACGCGCTCGGCGATGACGGCGTAACGCTCGGGCGATCCGAACTTGGTCTCGAGATAGGTCTGCCGGTCGATGCCTTCGCGTGGCATCCAGGGATTGAGGAAATACGGCCGCCAATTGATGTCGACGGCAATGTCGGGAACGAGCGCGAGCGCGGATTCGAGGCGGTGCTTGCCGATAAAGCACCACGGACAGACGACGTCGGAAATCACGTCGATATGAACGGAAGCGGGCTCAGCGGGCGAAACGGTCATGACGAGACCTTCGATTCGTTATTGTTCAAAAGTTTAGCGCATGTTCCGGAATGCCGGGAACCGATCTTGCGGATCGCTGCACGCAATAAATGGTGCTCCGGTTATCCGGCGGCAACCTCGCCTACGATTCTGGCGATCAGTGAATCGACATTGTCGGTCGGCTTGAGCGTCGCCAGCGTGACGGCGGTCTCGATGCCGCTACGTTTGCGATCCGGCGCCAGCATCGTGTGCTTGAGCACGGCCGCGATCCGGCGCGCGATGACATGCGCCGCGCGCAAATCGGTTTCGGTGAATACCGCAAAAATGGAATGGTCAGCCTCGCGGCAGGCGAAATCGACTCGGCGCATCAGCCGGCTGACCAGGCGGGCGGCGTCAAGGCTGATGCGGCGATCGCTGCGCTCGAAGGAAAACCGCGCGATCGACAGTCCCACGCCACGCTTTTCCGCGTCATCGACCGCCCGGTTGAGATCGCGCCAGAACGCTCCGTTGGCGAGCAGCCCGGTATCGGGGTCGAGCATGCCTTTGGCGTCGAGCGATTTGAGCATGCGCTTGAGCCGCTGTCCGAATGCGTGCAGGCGCACGAATGGCAGAAAACGCGCGACCAAGCGCTCCGGCCCGTCCGTGACGCGGTCGAGATTGGGCAGGCGCGGATAAAACTCTTCGATAACGTCGGGGTGGCCGCCGAGTACCGCGATCGGCAGGTCGCGGAAGCGTACGTCCTCGGCGAGCACCGTTAACAGCGCCTCGACGATGGGCGGACCGAAACCGTCGCCGATCACCACGCCGTCGATGTCGCGGGCGTTGAGCGCGCGCGCCGCGCTCTCGACGCTCAGCGCGCCGACGAGACCCACGCGCTCGCCGACGGCGACCGCGAGCGCCGGATAGGAGCGGCCGCGGCCGGCCACCAGCACGGTCGCTTCTTCGAGCGGATCGCCGTCCGGCAGATCCGGTACGGTCTCGCCGCGCGAAGCGAGCGTCTCCATGCGGCGCAACACCGTGCCGTGCAGGGTGCGGATGCGTAATGCCGCGGTGAGGCGCCCCACGATCCGCGCGGGCGGCACATTCGCGGAGATCGCCAGCGCATCCGGCAGCGGTGCTGCGCCGTCGTCGCGCGTGCGTGCGATGACCGGCGTGAAGGCGCCGTCGCCGGCGTCGAGCCGGTCGCCGAGCGCGCGCGCAAATTCATCGGCGCGTTCGCGATCGCTGCAAGGCTCGGCGAGCACCACCGCCTCAGGCTTGACCGAAGCCATGGCTGCGGCTGCCTCGCTCCAATTGGTTTCGATGATCGGGAATGCGCCCGCCGCGCGCAACGCTTCGACGACATCCGGCGCTGGGCTGTCGGCAACAACGACAAACGGACCTTGCAGCGCCATGGGGGATGCGGACTTCGTAAATGCAGCCCGAACCATAGCCAAGGTGCTGTTAACGGGCCGTCAATGGCACCGACGAATCGGCCGCAATTGGGCTACCGGGAGCGCTCCGATCGCCGCGATCGCGGAAGGCGGCGACCACGATCGGGTTGACGCCGACCGCGTTGAGCGCCGCCTGCATCGTGTCGCGATTGGGGGCATCGCCGATGAGCCGCTGTCCAACGATCGGATCGGGCAGTGCCGCGAGTGTCGCGGCGCCGTCGACGCGGCCGACGACATCCTGAAGGTCCCGGAGTGCGAAACGATAGCCGCCGACGCTGATAATGCCGGACGGTGGACCGGTGACCACGATCGCCTGGTTGAGGGAGTCGATCCGGCAGGTGTAGCCGCAGTCGACCAATCCCCGGTGCCCGATCTTGAAATAGGGCAGACCGGAATTCTCGGTTCCGGGCGGAAACGAATGATGCGGGACCATCGGTCCGCGCGATGCGACAGTGCCGGCGCCGGTCGGTGTCAGTTCCGCCACCACGACCCCGCCCATGCTCCCGCGCGGGGCGATAATCGGACCCAAGGGGATCGGGCTCGGCCGGCCGTCGCCGCGGCGCGCGGGCGCGAGAGCGACTTCGCCGAAGATCGGGACGTCGACAAGGATGGTGTCCAGCTCGCGCCAGGTTGGGCTTGCCGCGAGCCGCTCGGGCGAACGCCACGCCGCAATCACGCATGCCGGGTCTTCGACGGCGAAGGCGTCCGTCTCGGCAAGCCGGAAGGCGACGGGGCCCGGCAGGATCAGCGTGCCGCATCGATCCTCCCGTCGCTGCCGCGCGAGAGTGCCCGGATCGAACGGATGGTGCAGCACGAGAGTGCCGCCGCAGAGCAGCCAAGGCAAAAGCGTCAGGCAGACGCCGGCAAACGACGAGAGCGCGAACGTCGACAGGATGCTCGAATCCTGTTCCAGTCCGCTTTCGACCAGCACCGCGAGGCCGCCTGCGAGCAATTCGGCATGATTGCGCGCCACCGGCACGAGCCCGCCTTCTCCAACATCAAAGGTGATGGCTGCGACATGCGCGGTCGCATCGTCCTGCCGCTCGCGTTCAAGCGGCAAGAGCGGATCGAGCTTCTCCCTAGTGAACAAATCGTCGAACGAAACCACGCCGTCGGGCAGAGTTTTTCCGAAACCACAAACGTAGCGGATGGAAAATACGTCCGCCGCCACACCCATGGCGAACTCGCCATGGTTGAACGCGCCGACGCGCCCGCAAGTGACCAGCGCCTTGGCGCCGATGCGCGCGAATACCGCGACGGCGTCGGTGCGGCGACACAGGAGAGGCAATGGCGCGACAATCATTCCCGCGCGCAATACGCCGAGTATCACCAGGATGCTTTCGACGATGTTGGGCAACTGGACGCCGACAATAGCGTCGGTCGGCAGCCCCATGTGGCGCAGCCGCCCGGCGATCGCCGCGACCATGCGGTCGGCTTCGGCATAGGTGAGGCGGCGTGGTTCGCCGTCGGTGAAGGTCTCGCGGTTCGCCGCATCCGCAAGTGCGAGTGCATCGGGACGCCGCTGTGCATGGCGGCGGAAGATCTCGTCGATGGTGACGCCGCTCGGGCTGTGCGACGGCTGGGCTGCTGCGAGCGCCGTATCGCCGAGGATCATTGCAGCGCCCGTTTCGCTTGATGCCACCAGGTTTCCGGCAAGTAACCGAAAAGCGACGTGCGTGCCGGATGCATGATCGAGGCCCAGCGCGCCACCCATTGCTGGGGGAGATAAAACAGCGGCACGACGTAGAATCCGGAGATCAGCAATCGATCGAGGGCGCGCACAGCGGCGACGAAGTCCGGGCGCTCGCGCACGCTCAGCATCGCCGCAATCATGGCATCGATCGCGGCGCTGCGCACGCCCATATAGTTGCGCGAGCCCTGCTCATCGGCGGCGGCCGAACCCCAATAGAAGCTTTGCTCGTTGCCGGGAGAGAGCGACTGCTCCCAGCGGTACTCGATCATGTCGAAATCGAATGACACCCGGCGCTGATCGTATTGCACGGCATCGACGAGGCGCACATGCGCGCCGATGCCGGCGCGCGCAAGATTGCTGGAAAAGGTGAGGGCGAGCCGCTCGTCGTCGCGATTCGTCACCATGATCTCGAAGTTGAACGGCCGCCCGCTGTTGCGCTCGCGCAATGTCGTTCCCTGGAGCTCGTAGCCGGCGGCGCTTAGCAGCGTCAGCGCCTCCCGCAGGCTCCTTCGGTCGCGGCCGGAGCCGTCAGTGGTCGGTGGTGACCAGGTGCCGTCGAGCACGTCAGTGTGCACGGCATCGGGAAACGGCGCCAGCAGCGCTCGTTCGCGTGCGTCAGCCGGACGGCGATAAGCCGACAGTTCCGAGTCGTCGAAGAAACTCGCGCTGCGCCGATAAAGATCGAAGAAGAAGTTGTGGTTGACCCATTCGGCGTCGAACAGGAACGAAATTGCCTGGCGCACGCGGCTGTCGGCGAAGATCGGCCGCCGCGTGTTGAAGACGAACGCGGAGCTCAGCTTGGGAAGACCGTTCGCGAACGACTCCTTGACGATGCGTCCGTCGCGCACGGCCGGAACATCATAACCGGTCTGCCACCGGCTCGGCTCGTTCTCGCTGCGCACGTCGTAGAGGCCGGTCTTGAATGCTTCGAAATAAGCGTTGGCGTCACGATAATAGTCGAAGCGCAGCTCCTCGAAATTCCACAAGCCGCGATTGATCGGAAGTTCGCGGCCCCAGTAATTTGGGTCGCGCTTGAGCGTGACGCTTTTGCCCGGATCGACATCGGCGACGATGTAGGGGCCGCTGCCGACCGGTTTCGTCAATGTCGTGTCTTCGAAGGTCGCGGCGTCGATTGTATGTTTGGGCAATACCGGCATCAGCCCGAGGATCAGGGGCAATTCGCGGTCGTTGCTGCCGCTTAGATCGAAACGCACGGTGCGCGCATCGACCTCCTCGGCCTTGGATACCTTTGAATAATAGGTGCGGTGGTTGGGACGGCCGTGATCGCGCAGGAGCTGCCAAGAAAAGATTACGTCCGCGGCGGTCACCGCAGCGCCGTCCGAGAAATGCGCCGCGGGATCGAGGGAGAAAGTGACATAGCTGCGCGCGTCGTCCGTCTCGATCGTGCGCGCAAGCAGGCCGTAGAGGGTGAAGGGTTCATCGTAACCGCGCGCCATCAGGCTTTCGATCACATAGCCGCGCGTCCCCTGCACAGCGAGACCCTTGACGATGAGCGGATTGAGGCTGTCGAACGTTCCGAGCACGCCCTGCACTAGCCGGCCGCCCTTCGGGGCATCGGGATTGGCATAGGGAACACCCGAAAAATCGTTGGGCATTGCCGGGGAACCATGCATGGCGATGGCATGGGCTCCTTCGGCTGCCGCCGGCGCCGCGCCGGCGCAAACCATTAACGCCCAAAACAGAGGGCCGCGCGCCACCGAAGCGGCACGGGCAACGTAGGCGGCATAGGCGTTGAGCATGGCTGGATGGACGCGAATGGAGCTCGACGCGATTCGGGGCTGGATGGTTGGCGAATGTAACAGAATACGGGCGCGCCGCTTTATCTCACCGCCAAAGTGGGCTATCCGGGAGGCTCTTGCGGGATCGCGGTGTCACGCTGTTGCCGCAATCTGCGTCGAATGACCGTTGAACAGGGGCTCCGCTCGGCGTCGCGCGCTAGCGAATGCGAATGCCAGGAACACCGATACGCAAGTCGATCAGCATCGATTTGCAGCGGCAGCACTAAAGAGGGACTGCATCTCATGACCTATTGTACCGCGTCGGCCCGGCCGACGCCGGCGAGCCGGACGTTCGCTGCCATTGCCACAACGCTCGCGGCTCTCGCCAAAATTACCGTTCTATGCGTGCCGCTGACGGTTGCGGTTAGCCTCGCGATCGGGTCTGAAGCGTTCGCCCAACAGCCCGAGGCTGCGCAACCTGCCGGCCAAACCCGCCAAGCCGGCGCCGGAAACGCAACAGACCCCACCGCCCGCTGAACAGCAGCCGGCGCAAGCCCAACCGGGTCAGCAAGGCCAACAAGGCCAGCAAGCGCAGAACGGCCAACAGCCGGTGCAGCTCATCTTCTCGCCCTGGACCAAGTTCTGCCTCAAGGGGCAGCCGGGACAGCCGCCCGATCCTAATGCCAAGGAGGTGTGCTTCACCGGTAAGGACGCCCGCGTCGAGTCCGGGCAGCCGGTAGCCGCCGCTGTCCTCATCGAGCCGCAGGGTCAGGACAAAAAGATTTTGCGCATCACCTTGCCGCTGGGCATGCAGCTCGTTCATGGCACCCGTGTCATCGTCGATCAGAACCAGCCGATGACCGCGCCGTATGTGATCTGCTTCACCAACGGCTGCATGGCCGATTATGAGGCCAACGCAGACTTGATCGGCAAGATGAAGAAAGGGCAGGGGCTCGTTGTCCAGGCCATCAATGCGACCGGACAACCCATCAGCATGGTGATGCCGCTCGCCGATTTCGCCAAAGCCTATGAGGGACCGCCGACCGATCCGAAGGTCTTCGAGGAGCAGCAGCGCAAGTTGCAGGAGGAACTGCAACGCCGCGCCGACGAAGCGCGCAAGAAGCTGGAGAGCCAGCAAGGTGCGCCGACCTCGTCAGCAACGCCGCCGCCGAACGGCAAATGAATAGTCTTACCGCTGTAAGCGACAGGTCCCTGCGAAAGCGGTGACCTGGCAGACTTTGCCGTGGCAATGCAGGTTTGGCACGCGCCGGGACGCGGGGCAGTTCTACTCAGTGGGTCGTTGATTGGCGCGGACGGTATCCGCCGTTGCCGTCTTGCACGAAAACTTCTGCGACCTGCGGATGCCGCACCGGCTCGCCGCTATGGTCCGGCAACAGATTCTGTTCCGAAACATAGGCGATGTATTCGGTCTCGTCGTTTTCGGCGAACAAATGATAAAATGGCTGGTCCTTGTTTGGCCGTACTTCCGCAGGGATCGACTCGTACCATTCTTCGGTATTGCTGAAGATAGGATCGATATCGAAAACGACGCCGCGGAACGGAAACAGCCGGTGCCGCACCACCTGGCCGATCTGATATTTGGCGTTGCGAATTTTGTTTATGGCAGTGGGCATTTGGCGACCTGCTTGGCGCTACCGCGCGTTGCGACGATGCGATGACATGATTGTGGCGCGCCGCTGACGGAATGCTGAATGTTCGTTCATAACCCGATTCACGACGCGGTTCATAGCCTGTACCGCGTGGCCATTTCGGGATCCTTGGCGGCAACAAGGCGCGCAAGATCGACCAGGACTTTCGCCTGCTTCCAAGTGGCATCGTCCTGCATCTTGCCGTCGATCATGACCGCGCCGGTGCCGTCGGGCATGGCGGCAACAATCTTTTGCGCAAAAGCGACCTCCGCCGGATCGGGCGAAAAAACGCGCTTGGCGATCGGGACTTGGTTCGGATGCAGCGTCCAGGAGCCGACGCAGCCCATGAGAAAACTGTTGCGGAACTGGACCTCGCAGGCGGCGATGTCGGCGATATCGCCGAACGGCCCATAAAACGGCTTGATGCCGGCCGCCGCGCAGGCGTCGACCATTTTCGCTGTCGTGTAGTGCCAGAGGTCCTGCTGGTAGGTCGCGCGCGGTGCATCGGTGGCACTGCCGGGAGCGACATCGGCCATCACCTTGTATTCGGGATGCCCGCCGCCGACGCGCGTCGTTTTCATCGCGCGCGAAGCGGCCAAGTCCGCCGGACCGAGACTGATGCCGTGCATGCGTGGAGAAGCGGTCGCGATTGCCGCGACGTTGTCGACGCCCTCGGCGGTTTCCAGGATGGCATGAATGAGGATCGGCTTTTGCACCGCGTGCTTGGCTTCAAGCTGGGCGAGAAGCTGGTCCAGATAATGAATGTCCCACGCGCCCTCGACCTTCGGCAGCATGATGACGTCGAGTTTTTGCCCGACGGCGGCGACGATCTCGCGAATATCGTCGAGCACCCACGGCGAATTGAGCGCGTTGATACGCGTCCACAATCCGGTGGCGCCGAAGTGGCATGCTTTCGCCATGGCGATGAAGCCCGCGCGGGCGGCTTCCTTGGCGTCGGCGGGAATGGCGTCTTCGAGGTTGCCGAGCACCACGTCGACCTGATGGATGAGTTCCGGCACCCTGGCGCGCATCTTCTCGATATGCGGCGGCACGAAATGAATCATGCGCTCGAGCTTGACCGGCAGCTCGCGCAAGGGCGCCGGCGCTCCGATCGCCAGTGGCTTGAAAAAGTTGCGCGGCAGCTTCATGCGATGATCCTGATCGACGCGGACCGCAATGTCAGTCCAAATCTCAGACAGCCCAACGGTAAAATGAACCGCGGGACCCCGCCAAGCCGAATTTCACGGCAGTTCGTGCCTAGGAAATGGTGCTCCTTCACGGCCTTCGGGCGCATTTGCAACAAGACTATTTACGAGGTCGATTCCGTGGTATCTATGAGCGAGTCACGACGACGCGCTTCATGGCTGCACCGACGCTTCGAGTTATTCAAGGTTCCGCGAAGTCCTGCCCCACGTGGTTGGACTTCCCGTCGACGCTTGTGGCGCTCTCGCCCTTCGACAAAAGCAAGCCCTGTCGCTTTCGGGTATCGCGCGAAGATGCCAGTAAGGCAGCCCGCGCGCGGCGCTTACAGCCTATTTGGGATATATGGAGCGCAGTTATCGGTGAGCCCCCTCCTGTACCTAATGTCAGGATATGGGGCGTGAACGTGCCTGCGGAGGAAGGGTTAACTACGTTGGTTGAGGCGCATGCGTGTTTTCGTGGCGTCAATCGGGCGCTTGCTGAGGATGACAATGGAGATAATGTGGTCGCATACATCCTCAAGCCATCTCACTTCTATGAGCATGTCACGACGAATATGGTATGCGCCGCCTCCAAGCGGCCGACGCCGCAGGATTTAGTGTACGCACTTCATGTTCGTCTAGACATTCCATGCGATCTGGAAAGTGCGACTATAGGGGTGATTACGCATGGAGGATTTGTGCGCGTAGGCTCAGAAGATAGCCTCCTGCCGGAAGACCACGCCTCAAGATACACGTCGAGGCTGTGGTGAGGGAGATAACAATGGACGACACAATAACAGTCGGGACGGACCTGTTCGCCCGCTACGCACCTGTTGCTGTTTATTATGAGGACGCTGACACGGTTGAATACATCAGACAAGACGTGCCAAGCGTTAACCGGCGTGTCGATGGCTTTCTCACGCTCGTCTTAGATATGACAAGCCGAAAGCCGATTGGGTTTAGGCTAAAGGGTTTTAAGAACTTTTATCTTCATCACATCAAAAACACAGAGCACGAAGATCGCGAGGAATTTTTGTACTTAGTGGGAGTAATCGAAAAGGCCATAGAGATCGCTGGTAATAAGGTTTTTGAGCCGGAAGCACG
>JBEKSB010000227.1:0-6432 GCA_049517455.1 Xanthobacteraceae bacterium | reverse complement strand
TAAACACGGCGCCAAGATCGAGCTGTTCGACAATCTCAAGCGCACCTTCTTCAAGCCGAAGCCGAAGCAGCCGGCGGAGTGAAGCTCGGCCGACGCAGTATCTGACTTATGCAGGCGCGAGACGCGACGGAGATCGTTTCGGAATGACGCCGCTTGCGCCTTGGGCCCGTTCGGCCGTGCCAGGTTTTCTAGCGGGCCTCGAGGCTTGTTAAAGAAATCAAATGCCGTGCTTCGAGAATACGCCAAGCGAGAAGGCCCGGTGCTCCTAACAGCAAATCAGGGACACGCTTAACAAGCGATAGAGCCAGCGAAAGATGAGCCGGTAATCCCAGCATCTGACCGATCAGAATGTAGCCGGCTTCCTGGACGCCCCAGCTTCCGGGAACAAAAAACGCCGCACTGCTGATGCTGGCACCCAGACTTTCGAGAATAACGGCCTGTTCAAGCGACACCGGCCATTTCATGAAATGCAGCGTAATCCAGACTTCAAGTGTGCCCAACGTCCAGGCACAGATGTGCGTAGCCGAGGCGGCAACCACGTATCGGCGGCGACCGTGCCATACGCCGTCTATAGCTGACTGAAAACTGGGCTGTCCTTCCTGCGCATCGAAGGTCGTCCGCGCCAACAGGGCCACAAGCGCCCGATCGATCAAAGGTGCGCCGGCGTAGCGCTGGACGACGTAGAAGCCGCCAAGGACGATCACGGCGGCTGCGATTCCCAATATGATTTCAGGAACGAGACTGTTGAAGCCGACAAGGCTCGCCAAGAGCAACGCTCCCAAAAGGGCAAAGCTCGCCTGAGCGGCCGTTTGTAGAAGGACGTCGGCAGCCACGCCCGCGAGAGCTGTCGCGCCGGATACCTGCCAAAAAGTCAGCAAGCGCGCGCTCACAAGGCTGCCGCCGAGGCCCGCTACCGGCAGCAGGACATCGATTGCTTCACGTATCCAACGCAGCAGCGCAAAAACAGCGAAAGGGAGATGGATCAAATTGGCTAGCAATTGTCTCCACGCTACCGCGTTCATCGTGATCATCGCCGCGCGCACGCCGGCCACGGCCACGATACCCCAGCCTATTTGAGCGAAACTGTGAAGTATGGACGTTAAACTGGCCGCCGCGATGAGCCAGATGGTGAAGCCCAAACCGATCGACAGGGCGAAAAACGGTAGGAGTTTTCTGATCATCTTGGCATTTGCCGCCTTCATGCAATCCAAGTGTGAAGGATGCCAGAACGAAGTTGACTGGCCCCTGCCGCCACCAAATTGGCCAGGCGGGTCAACGCGAGTCTTGACGTAAATCAATGGAGCGCTTCCGCACCTGATCGGCGCTTGGCGCAACCATGATCGCCGCTAATGCCCCATGCGTACCAGCGCCTTGCCGAAATTGCGGCCTTCGAGCAGGCCCATGAAGGCCGCTGGGGCATTATCGAGGCCTTCGGTCACATCCTCTCGATAGCGGATTCGTCCATCGGCGATTCCCGCCGAGACAATTCGCAGGAAATCAGGATAATGCTCGGCGGCGAATTCGTAGTTGATGAAGCCGCGCAAGGTGAGGCTTTTTGTCAATACGGCGCGCATGGTTGCGGGGAGCAGGTTTGGCCCGGCCGCCTGGCCGGGCGAACTGTATTGCGCGATCAGTCCGCACAACGGCACGCGTGCGAAGGTGTTGAGCAACGGCAACACGGCTTGCCACACGGCGCCGCCGACATTCTCGAAATAGACGTCGATGCCTTTGGGGCACGCGATCGCGAGCTCCGCCGCAAAGTCAGCCGCGCGGTGGTCGATGCAGGCGTCGAAGCGCAAGTCGTTGACCACGTAAGCGCACTTTTTCGGACCGCCGGCAATGCCGATGGCCCGGGCGCCCGCTATCTTGGCGAGCTGCCCGACGAGTGCGCCGACGGGTCCGCTCGCGGCGGCAACGACGACCGTGTCGCCCGGCTTCGGCTTGCCGATGAGGTTTAAGCCTGCATACGCGGTGAAACCGGGCATGCCGAGTACGCCAAGCCCGGTCGTGATTGGCGCCAGTTTTGGGTCGAGTTTTCGCGTTGCCGGCCCGTCCCACGCAGCGTGCGTCCGCCAGCCCGTATGCGCCAGCACGATATCGCCGGCGGAATAGCCTGAGCGATCGGACGCGAGCACTTCGCAAACGCTTTCCCCGGTCATCACCTCGCCGACGCCGACCGATCTCGCGTAGGATTTTGCATCGTCCATGCGCCCGCGCATGTAGGGATCGAGCGACAAATAAAGCACTCGCAGCAGGAGACCGCTGGGCGGCAGTTTCGGCATGGGAACCTCCTCCAAACGGAAGTTCTCGGCTGTCGGCGGCCCGTTGGGCCGAGACGCCAGCACGATCTGTCTGACCACGGGATCACTCATGTTCCTCTCCTGATGACGCGATGCGCCACTCTAGCGCAGCGCGCCGGAGAAGAAATGACGTCGGGGCTATTCTTTTCGCTCTCCCGCAACGGGAGAGGACTGGCTACGCTGCGCGGACGCGGCTGAAGAAGGTCGCGACCTTCATTTCCAGGTCGTTGGCGCGCGCGGTCAGCCGATCCGTCCAGGTGGCGATGTCGCCGACCGCCGCGACGCCGCGCGTAACGGCTTCGTCGACGGAATTGATCTCGACCGAGGCCCGCGCCGTATGGCCGGCGGCGTTGTGGATGCTTTCGGCGATGCCGCGCGTCGTCATGCTCTGTTCCTGCACCGCCGACGCGATGCTGGTCGATACGGTCGTTAATTTGCCAATGGTTCGCGCGATCGAGGAAATTTCTTCCACGGACCGCTTGGTCGCTTCCTGGATGGCGGCGACCTGCTGCGAGATGTCGCCGGTGGCGCGCGAGGTCTGATTGGCGAGCGTCTTCACCTCGGCGGCGACCACGGCAAAGCCTTTGCCCGCTTCGCCGGCGCGCGCCGCCTCGATCGTAGCGTTGAGCGCCAGAAGATTGGTCTGCGCCGCGATCGCGGAAATGGTACCGACCACGGAGCCGATGCGCTCCGCGGCGTCATTCAAGGAACCGATGACGTTCTGGGTACGCTCAGTGTCCGCGACCGCCGATTGCGCCATTCCCAGCCCATTGGTCGCCTGCTGGCCGATCTCCTGGATTGACCCGGAGAGTTCTTCCGTCGCCGTCACCGTTGCTTCCATGCGTTGCGCGGTCTCGGACGATGCCGAGGAAGCCGAAGTCATTCGGCTCAGCGTGTCTTCGGCGACTTGTCTCAGCATCGAGCCGGTCATCGCCAGAGAAACGGATGCTTCCTTGATCGCCTCGATCACTTCGCCGATAGCGCAGTCGAAATCCGCGATCGCCGCATCGATCATGCCGCGCCTGGCGTGAGCGGCCCGTTCTGCTGCTTGCCGATGCAGCGTCATCGCGTTGGCGACGTCAAAGCTGATGACCTGCGAAACGATCTTAGCGCGCTCGGCAAGCTTGGCCGCGGAAAAACGGTGCTTGCGCGCCAATGCGTCGAGCGCCGCCTTGAGCACGAAATTCCCGGCCGAACTGCGTATGCGCGCATCCAGTCCGATCGCGGCTTCCTGCTCCACGGTTTGGCGGCACGATTCGGCGTAGCGATGGTCGAGGTTCCCGCCGAGCAAAGCCTGGAAGTGCGCCACCTCCAGTCCTGTGATCGAATCTCTGTGCAGTGCAACGACGGTTCCTATATGCGGCAATTTCAGGATTCCCTCGACGACTTCATCGATCGCCCGGCCGATATTCGGTGCGATGATCGGCCAAGTCACGGCAAGCATGGACCGGACCCGGTCATCGATCTTGTAGAACGCGCGTCGAGCTTCAAATTCTGGAACTGATTCAGTCGCCATCATGATTGCGGTCTGAGTTCACGGTGTTCGCGCATGTTCGCCGACAATCGTTGCTTGAGTGTGAACCGAGCGGATACATGCGGTAGTAAAAAAACGGGAGGTCGAAGCCTCCCGCTGTTGCAGTGCAACCCGCCGGCCTCAGCTTCTGCCCACGACGTCGACTGAGACGTGCGCGAGGCCGGAAAAGCCCAGCGCCTGGGCGCCTGCCGGCGTCAGGTCGATGATGCGCCCGCGAACAAACGGCCCGCGATCATTGATGCGCACCACGACCGAGCGGCCGGTCTGGTGGTTGGTGACCCGCACCTTGGTCCCGAACGGGAGGGTGCGATGGGCTGCGGTTAAACCCGACGCCCGGGCGTATTCGCCGTTGGCGGTGCGCTCTCCAGAATAAACTGAAGCAATGCCTTCTTGTGCCAATGCGGTCATTGGCACAGCGATAGTCGAAGCGATAAAAGTACAAGCAAGCATAAGCTTAGTCAGGCTATTCGAAGCCATGATCTGCCTTTTCCGTTGTGGATGGGAATGGTGAATCGGTTCAATCAAATTTGAACCGGTTGGTCTGTTGACCGGATATTGTGGAAATTGTGCGGCGCAAACGCCGCGAATAGTTCCAACACGGATTCGCGATCGGGAACTTTCTTGGAAATACGCTGTAATCTACGTGAGGAGCGGCTTTTGCGACCGAAATGCTTGGTTTCGTCGCTAAATAGTCCCTTTGGCGGAGGTTTTCGCCCGCCTCGGGTGTTGGAGGGCTTTGCGATTAAGAAGGGTGGTCGGCCGGCAAAAGGTAGCTATGGGGGCCCGCTATAGCCGGGCCCCCATACCGCGAATGTCCGAATCAAGCTTCTACGGCGGTGTCACTCGGCCGCGATAACGGTCGGTAGCACGTGATTCTTGAATTGATCGCGTAGCGTGGTCTTTTGGATCTTACCGGTGGCGGTATGCGGAATGCTGCTGACGAACACGACGTCGTCGGGCATCCACCACTTGGCGATCTTGCCCTCGAGGAAGCCGAGAATCTCTTCTTTGGTCGCCGATTGCCCCTCTTTAAGCACGATGACGAGCAGCGGCCGCTCGTCCCATTTGGGATGGTGGACGCCGATCACCGCCGCCTCCGCCACCTTGGCGTGGCCGACCGCGAGGTTTTCCAGATCAATCGAGGAAATCCACTCGCCGCCGGACTTGATTACGTCCTTGGAGCGGTCGGTGATCTGCATGTAGCCGTTTTGATCCATGGTGCCGACGTCGCCGGTGTCGAAGAAGCCCTGGTCGTCGAGAATATGGCCTGCTTCCTTGAAATAACCTTTGGCGACGGCGAACCCGCGCACCTTGATACGGCCGAAGGTCTTGCCGTCCCACGGCACGTCGTGATTGGCGTCATCGGTGATCCTCATCTCGACGCCGAATGGCGTGTAGCCCTGCTTCTGTTTCACGTCCAAGAGCGCGTCGCCCTTAAGGCCCGCCAATTGCGGCTTCATCGAGCCGACGGTGCCGAGCGGGCTCATCTCGGTCATGCCCCAGGCATGGAAGACCTGGACGCCATAATCCTCTTCGAAAGTTTTGATCATGGCACGCGGACAGGCCGAGCCGCCGATAACGACGCGCTCGAGATAGGGAAGCTTGACGCCGGTCTTTTCAAGATGTTGCAACAGCAACAGCCATACCGTGGGTACGGCGCCGGTGCAGGTGACCTTGTAATCGTTGAGCAGCTCATAGACCGAGGGGCCGTCGAGTTTCGCGCCGGGCATGACGAGCGCCGCACCGGTCATCGGGGAGGAGAAGGCGAGCCCCCAGCTATTGGCGTGGAACATCGGCACGATCGGCAGCACGGTGTCCCGCGAGGAAAGGCCGATCGCGTCGGGCTGCAACGACAACATGGTATGCAGCACGTTCGAGCGATGCGAATAAAGCACGCCCTTGGGATTGCCCGTGGTGCCGGAGGTGTAACACATGCCGGCGGCGGTATTCTCGTCGAAAGTCTTCCAGGTGAAATCGCCGTCGGCTTCGGCCAGCCACTCCTCGTAGGGTACGGCGTTACGCAGCGACGTCGCCGGCATGTGCGCGGCATCAGTGAACACGATATAGCGCTCGATGGTCGGCAGGTGGCCGGCGATTTTCTCCAGCAGCGGCAGGAAGGTGAGATCGGTCATCATCACGCGATCCTCCGCATGATTGACGATCCAGGCGATCTGCTCGGGGAATAGCCGCGGATTGACCGTGTGATAAATGGCGCCGAGACCGAGAATGCCATACCAGCTTTCGAGGTGCCGCCAGGTATTCCAGGCAAGCGTCGCCACGCGATCGCCGAGCTTGATGCCGTCGCGATCAAGCCGTTGCGCGACGCGCACGGACCGCGCGCGGATTTCGGCGTAATTGGTGCGATGGATCGGTCCTTCGATCGAGCGCGTGATCACCGCGCGCCCGCCGTGATTAATCGCGGCGTGATCGATAATGCGATGGCACAGGAGCGGCCAATCCTGCATGAGCCCCAGCATGGAATTCCTCCTGGAAGTGCTGCTCTATCTTGTTCTTGTTTCGTTGCGCCGCAGCCGGGCGGCCACGAGCGCGCCCCAATGTAGCCCGGTGAAGCGGCGATGAAAATGCCGGATTGATTGG
>JBEKSB010000226.1:0-6452 GCA_049517455.1 Xanthobacteraceae bacterium | reverse complement strand
CGGCAGATCGTCGATCTGCAAGGCGAGCGGATGTTCGGGTAGTCCCGTGAACCGTCATCCGAAGCGCGGGCGCTGCTAAAATAAACTGGGCACGGCAGGTTTAGGCCGCTTCGACTTCGCCGTCGCCCGGGTGTTCGCGTTTCAGCTGTTTGAGGGTTCGCCGCAACGCGGCGATCCTCCGTCACGGCTAATGCGGGCTTACTGCGCAATTTTAGCGCCTGGGATTGGCCATACGGAGGCGTAGCTTGGCGCTTGACGGAACGGAATGCGCCGTCGGCGTGATCGGATCGCCGGCATTGTACGTATAATTCCGTGGATGTATCGTTCCGGTGGGAACTGGCGATCCAGCTCTTGCAATCTCACGGCTGTTCCATGGCGACACGGCGGCGTATTGCGGTGACGATAAGCGCGGCGTTGCTCGCGGCGGCGGCAACGTCGGCACCCCTTACCAGTGCCCGGGCTGGTGGCAGCTGCAGCATCAACGACATCTTGAATGGGCTGCAAAACACGATCGAGACTATCGCATCCAGCAATTGCGCTGGCGTAACCTCCGATCCGGCGCTGTGGGCGCCGGTCGGCGTTGCTTCCGGTGTCATGGCCGGAATTTCGCAAAGCCAGCAATTTTGTCAGGCCGTCCAAAACGTCCAGAACCAGCTGACCAATGTCCAGGGCGACGGCAACAGTTTGGTGTCGCAACTCAACAATCTTGGAATAGACGCGAGTTTTCTTTCGTCGGTCTTGGGTGCCTTGGGCAGCGCATCCGACGCCTTGTCAGTCGTGGAGTGCGCCTGCGGTCTGTCGAATAACATTACCCAGGTTGGTGGCGATCTTGGCGCCTGCCTTGTAGACGCGCTCTGTGACCTTCAAAATCTTGCCCATCAAATCGATCCCGGCCTGTTCGGGTCGTGTAGCGGCACCATCGTCATGGTACCGAGCAATTGCACGCAGAATCCCTGTCAGAGCAACGGCGTCTGCGATCCGAATCTGGGCGGCAATGTGATTCTCCAGTGTCCGTCGGGTGACGATGGTCCACCGGTGACGCAATCGCCTGGGCCGAACGGCGGCACGATCGTCAGTTCGACGCTGGGCGCCGACTCATCCGGCAATGTCTCGGTCGAGGCATGCGCCTGCCCGGCGCCGATGATCGGCAGCTGGATTCCGGCCGGCAACTACTCGGGGTGGCCGAGCATCGTCAGCGATCAGGCGTGCAAGTTCTTCATGTGCGAGTGTCCGTCGGGCTCGACGCTTGCCGGCAATTCCGGCGCTTCGCAATATCTTTGCATCTGCCAGAATACGGGCCAGCCCGCACAGGCGCCGGGTAGTGACCCATACCTGAATCCCGAAGGTGTGCCGTGTCCGCTGCCGTTGACCGGACTGCCTTGTCCGAAGGGGCAGACTAATGTCGAGGGCAAGTGTGTGGCGCAGTGCGCATCGAACGAAGTTCTGCTCGCCAACGGAACCTGTTGCGCGCCTTCGCAAGCATCGGCCTGCGGGACTTGTTGTCCGAGCGGACAGGTGCCGGATGCGTCCGGCTCCTGTGCGGCACCGCCAAGACTGGTGAACCCGCCGCGGACGCGTCTGCCCGGTTCACGCCTTTAAGCTGTAGGACGCCATGGCCGCAGCGCGCAGCACTATCCTCGGCTATCACAAGCGAGCGCGCTTCGCGTTAACGGGATTGCTCGCGGGACTAGTTCTATTTGCAAGTCCCATCGGGACTGCAATCGCGCAAACACCTATACTTGCGCTCGGCAATGGGGCGGTGACCGGCTTTTCCGGTGCGGTGCCGCCGATGCAGATTCCGGTGGGCGTCGATCCAGCCGTCCAGACTTTCATCGATTTGAGCGGTCCGTCACTCCGTATCGTCGATCTACAACACATGCCCGGCGTGCCATCGGCGCAACTCGTCGCGGCGGCAAAACCGACGACGTGGTTCGCCAATCAGATCGGGCAAGTGTTCGGGGTCGCGGCCGACGATGCGACTCCACCGAATATTTACGTCGCGGCGACGTCTGCCTATGGCCTTCCGATCGTCGTGCCTGGGCCGAACGGGCAGCCGCAACACGTTAAAGTCGGCGCGCCGAATGCGGCCTTCATGTCCGGCCTTTGGGGTCCGCAGGGCGGGCCGGGATCGATCTGGAGAATCGATGGCGTGACCGGCGCAGTCACCTTGTTCGCCGACGTCACGCTCGACGGCAGGAGCAATTCCGGCGCGGCGCTTGGCGGGCTGGCATTCGATCCCGATTCAAAATCGCTTTTCGTCGCCGATCGCGAAACGGGCTTCATTCATCGCTTCGGCATCGACGGCCGCGAACTCGGCCGCTACGAGCACGGCGTCACAGGTCGCCAAGCGCAGGGCCTGTCTGCTGTGGATTGGAATTTGGACAAGCGGGTCGACGTGACCAGTCCGCAATTCGACAGCACGGAGCCTGCGACGTGGAACTATGCGGTGGCGGAGCGCCGCGTCTTCGGGCTCGCAGTCTATCAGCATCGTCTCTATTACGCAGTGGCCGACAGTCTGCAGGTTTGGTCGGTCGGCTTGAAAGCCGAGGGTTTGTTCGACAACGACGCGGTCATCGAGCTCGCGGCGCCGCCCGCGTCCGGCCCCACCGAAATCTCGAAGATCGCCTTCGACGAGCAAGGCCGCATGTTCCTCGCCGACCGGCCTGCGCCGACAGGCGCGTTCGATTTCGAGGCGTTGGCCGTTCCTGCGATCGGCCGGGTGCTGCGTTACACGCTCGTCGCGACCACGCCGGACGGCCATCGCATCTGGCTAGAACAGCCCGACGAGTATGCCATCGGCTTTCCACACGACTTGCGCAACGGCAATGGCGGTGTCGCCATCGGCTATCGCTACAATGCCAAAGGCGATTTGATGCCAGCTTCGTGCGGCGGGTTCATGTGGTCGACGGGGGAGGATTTGCGCGATGCCTCCGACACCATCTTCGCGGAGAAGCTCAAACAATCGGGTCCGCTGAATGTCGATGGCCTACAGGGCAACGAAACTTGGCGCATCGAACGCAACAAAGAGCCGCCGCTTGCCGCCTATTTCATCGACAACGATGACAAGTTCGATGAGGATGCTGCGCGCGGGCATATGGGCGATATCGCGATCGTGCGCGGCTGCACGTCGCTACCTCCTCAGCAAATCAAGCTTTATCCGACGACACCTGGTGGCCCTCCCGGTGGGCATCCGGGCGCACCGCCGGGGACACCGGGAACGCCGCCGGGAGGTGGAAAGCCACCGAATGGCTGTCCGCCCGGTCAGGCGCGAAACCCCAGGACTGGCGACTGCGGACAATGCGCGAGGCCGAACGTACTGATCAATGGCAAGTGCTGTGCGGTCGACTCGCTTGTAGCCAACGCCGCCTGTTCGAATTCGAGTTGTCCGTCCGGACAAACAGCGATCGAGCCCAGCAACTTCTGCTGCAACAGCAGCCAAGTCTATACCAGCGCCGGCGGCGCCCAGGCTTGCTGCAGTGGCCAGGTCGTCAATGGCCAGTGTCCGTCGCCAACAACGCCACCAAATTGCACGCCCAGCCCCACGAACCCGCAGTGCCCTTGCGGCAACGGCTATGTACCGTCCGGCGGCTCATGTTGCCTTGCGAGCCAGATGACCTCCACGGGCACATGCTGTCCCAACGGACAAGTACCGAGCGGACCAAACAAAGCCCAATGTTCGGTAATAATTATCCCGCCAATCCACATCGGCGGCGGGCAATGCTGCGCCAGCGGCCTCATCCCCGTCGGGATAAGCGGCAAATGTTGCGCGCCCGCCAATGTGACGACGACCGGCGTGTGTTGTGCGACGGCGGTCGATCCAACCAGGCTAGACTCATGCCCGGCGCAAATACAGAGCATCACGGCATGCGCTCCGGGCTATACACGGATGCCGGACGGCAGCTGCTGCAACAATCGGAACATCGGCGACGACGGAAAGTCGTGCATTACCCGGCAGCCCGCTTGCGGCAGAGGTGAATTCCGAGATTCGAGCGGCGCATGCGCGCCGGTCGTGCCACCGCCGCCGCCTTGCGGGCCGGGCGAGGTACGCGACAGGAATGGGAATTGCGTTGGCGCCGGGCCGCCGCCTCCGCCACCGGTCATTCGCGGGCATCGGCACCCGCCGCCTCCGCCGCCGCGTGCGGGACCCAGAAGGCCCGGCAGAACGCTTTCGAGTCGTCCTGTCTTCCGCAGTGGCGGCGGTTTCGGTGGCGGCGGTTTCGGCGGCGGCCGCGGTGGCGGCTTCAGACGCTAGCTGTGAAAACACGGGTGTGAGTATTTGCGGGCGATCGCGAGCGATGGAGAAAATAAAATGAAACCTGTGGTTCTGCTGAGAGGTGCGATCTTGGCTGGATTGATCTTGCTCACGCCGGCCGCAAGCCAGGCGCAAAACGCGCGCGAGGAAATCGACGCGATCATTAAAGACTACCTCACCACACATCCCGACGAAGTCGGAGAGATCGCCAAAAGCTATTTGATCCGGCATCCCGAGGTGATCGGCGAGATTTTGGCCGAAGTGCTTAAGCATCGGCCGGCAAAGACGAGCGCGAGTACCGGCGCCGCGCCCGGCGCCGGTTCAAAACCCGTCGCTGACCGCAGCGCCGCCGTCGCCAGCAACGCGGCGGCCCTCTTCTCCTCGCCCCATCAGGTTACGTTGGGCAATCCTCACGGCGATGTCACGCTGGTCGAGTTCTTCGACTATAGCTGCGGCTTCTGCAAACGCGCGCTGCCCGACATGATGACCCTGATCAAAGACGATCCGAATTTGAAAATCGTGCTGAAGGAACTCCCGATCCTGGGGCCTGGCTCGGGGGAAGCGGCGCGTGTCGCGGTCGCGGTGCGGATGCAGGATCCCGGGGGGCAGAAATACCTCGCTTTCCATCAAGAATTGCTCGGAGCCCCGGGCCCGGCGAGCAAGGACAAGGCGCTTGCGGCGGCCAAGGACCAGGGCCTCGACATGGCGCTGATCGAGCAAGATGCTGCGAGCGACGAAACTGGCGCGACGCTCAGCGAGGACGTGAAGCTCGCCAGCGCCATGGGCATTAACGGTACACCCAGCTATGTCGTCGGCGACAACGTGGTTCTCGGGGCCGTCGGCATCGCGGCCCTCAAGGACCGGATCGCGGCGGCACGCGGCCACGGCGTAAATTAAGCGGCATCTGTCGCCGACGGTGGCTCTTCCGCCGGCCGGTCGAGCCCCCATATTTAATGGCGCGGATGCCTTTCGGGGTCCGCCGGCTTCGGCATTCTTGACCGCATCGGCTTGATCTGGATCAGGGAACCGCCGGGCGCCGATCGATACAACCCAATGACGATGTTCCGTCCGCGCCGTGAGGGCGTTCGGAATAGGCCGAGGGAATGGCTATGAATTTCGAAAAATACACCGACCGCAGCCGCGGCTTCGTTCAATCTGCCCAGTCGCTCGCCCAGCGCGAGGGACATCAACAATTCGCCCCCGAACATCTGCTCAAGGTGCTGCTCGACGACCCCGAAGGGCTCGCCGCCGGGCTCATCGATCGTTCGGGCGGCAACTCGCGTCAGGCGCTTTCCGCTGTCGAGGCGGCGCTCAACAAGCGCCCGAAAGTTTCCGGCGGCGGGGCCGGACAGGTTTATCTCGATCCGGCGCTGGCGCGGGTCTTCGATACCGCCGAGAAAGCGGGCGAAAAGGCCGGCGATAGCTTTGTCACCGTCGAGCGGTTGCTGCTCGCTTTGGCGCTCGAGAAGGGGAGCGAGGCCGGCAAAATTCTCAGCCTTGCCGGCGTGACGCCGCAAAACCTCAACGCCGCAATCGAGGCGCTGCGCAAGGGCCGCACTGCCGACAGCGCTTCGGCCGAAAACGCCTACGAGGCGCTGAAGAAATACGCGCGCGATCTCACCCAAGCCGCCCGCGACGGCAAGCTCGACCCGGTGATCGGGCGCGACGAGGAAATCCGTCGCACCATTCAGGTGCTCTCGCGGCGGACCAAGAACAATCCGGTGCTGATCGGCGAGCCTGGGGTCGGCAAGACCGCGATCGTCGAAGGGCTCGCCCTGCGTATCGTCAATGGCGACGTGCCGGAAAGCCTCAAAGACAAGAAGCTTCTATCGCTCGACATGGGCTCGCTCATCGCGGGCGCGAAATATCGCGGCGAGTTCGAGGAGCGGCTCAAGGCGGTGTTGCAGGAAGTGACGTCTTCAGCCGGCGCCTACATTCTCTTCATCGACGAGATGCACACCATCATCGGTGCTGGCAAAGCCGACGGCGCTATGGACGCCTCGAACCTGCTCAAGCCGGCGCTGGCGCGCGGCGAACTGCATTGCATCGGCGCCACGACGCTCGACGAATACAAAAAACATGTCGAGAAGGATGCGGCGCTCGCCCGCCGCTTCCAGCCGATCTATGTCGGCGAGCCGAGCGTTGAGGACACGATCTCGATCCTGCGCGGGCTCAAGGACAAATACGAGGCGCATCATGG
>JBEKSB010000225.1:0-6499 GCA_049517455.1 Xanthobacteraceae bacterium | reverse complement strand
AGCCGGTGGAATTGCCGCGCGACCTCGCCGTCGATGCCGGGCAGGATGTGGTCGAGGAACTCGACGATCGTCACCTGCGCGCCGAGCCGTCGCCACACCGAGCCGAGCTCGAGCCCGATTATCCCGGCGCCGACGACGAGCAGCTTTTGCGGCACCTTGGGAAGCTCGAGCGCGCCGGTCGAGGACACGATGCGCTTCTCGTCGATGTCGATGCCGTTGAGGCGGGCGACGTCCGAGCCGGTGGCGATGACGATATTCTTGGTCTCCAGCGTCAGGGTCTTGCCGTCTGCGTCTTTTACTTCGACCTTACCCGGCGCGACGATGCGACCGGCGCCGCGGAACGCTTCGATCTTGTTCTTCTTGAACAAAAAGTCGACGCCCTTGACGTTGCTTTCGACGTTCTGCTCCTTGTATTTGAGCAGCGCCGGGAGATCGACGCTGGGCTTGCTGACTTTGATCCCCATTTGCGCGAAGCCGTGGCCGGCCTCTTCGTAGAGCTCGGAGGCATGCAGCATCGCCTTCGACGGAATACAGCCGACGTTGAGGCAGGTACCGCCGAAGGTTGGGTTCTTCTCAACCACGGCTGTTTTCAGCCCAAGCTGCACCGCGCGGATGGCGCAGACATAGCCGCCCGGGCCGGTGCCGATAACGATGACGTCGTAAGAAGCCATAACGATCACCTGATGGTCGGGACAAGCCCGGTCATGACGGAGTGAGAAACTACAAATCCAGCACCAGCCGCGCCGGCTCTTCGAGAGATTCCTTCACGCGCACCAGGAATGTCACCGCCTCGCGGCCGTCGACGATCCGGTGATCGTAGGACAGCGCCAGATACATCATCGGTCGCGCCTCGATCTTGCCGGCGACGACCATCGGTCGCTCCTGGATCTTGTGCATGCCGAGAATGCCGGATTGCGGCGCGTTGAGGATCGGCGTCGACATCAGCGAACCGTAGATGCCGCCGTTGGTGATGCTGAAGGTGCCGCCCTGGAGCTCATCGATCTTGAGCGCGCCGTCGCGGGCGCGATGGCCGAAATCGGCGATCGCCTTCTCGATCTCGGCGATCGATTTCATGTCGCAGTCGCGCACCACCGGGACGACAAGACCACGCTCGGTGCCGACCGCGATGCCGATGTGATAGTAGTTCTTGTAGACGATGTCGGTGCCGTCGATCTCGGCGTTGACGGCGGGGATTTCCTTGAGCGCCTGCACGCAGGCGCGCACGAAAAAGCCCATGAAGCCGAGCTTCACGCCGTGCTTCTTCTCGAACAGCTCGCGGTACTGGCTGCGCAGCGCCATGACATGGGTCATGTCGACCTCGTTAAAGGTCGTGAGCATGGCGGCGGTGTTTTGCGCATCCTTGAGCCGGCGCGCGATAGTCTGACGCAGCCGGGTCATGCGCACGCGCTCCTCGCGCGCGGCATCATCGGGCGGCGAAGGAGCGCGAGCCTGGACGGCGGCCGCCGGCGCTGAAACCGGTGTCGGCTGCGCCGCCGCGCGCTCGATGGCCGCGAGCATGTCGCCCTTGGTGACGCGGCCGTCCTTGCCGGTGCCAGGCACTGCGGATGGGTCCGTGCCGGTCTCGGCGGCGATCTTGCGCACCGACGGGGCCGGCGGCACGTCGGCGCCGGAAGCCGCGGCGGGTGCAGGCTTTGGCGGCGCTGTTTCGGCGGGCTTCGCCGGGGCCGCGCCGGCACCTTCCTTGATCGCGCCGAGAAGCGCGCCAACGGCAACAGTATCTCCGTCCTTGACCGCGACATCGATCAGCACACCGGCGGCCGGCGCCGGCACCTCGATCGTGACCTTGTCGGTTTCAAGCTCCACCAGCGGTTCATCGACGGCGACCACGTCGCCCGCCTTTTTGAACCACTTGCCGATCGTCGCTTCGGTTACCGACTCGCCGAGGGTGGGCACGCGAATTTCAGCCATAGCATCCTCTTCGTCACGGCCAAGCTCATGCCGGGCCTGACGGCGCTGGATTTATCCCAACGCCTCGTCAAGAAAGGTCTTGAGCTGCGCGAGATGCAGCGACATCTGGCCGACCGCCGTCGATGCCGAAGCCGGCCGGCCGGTATAACGTGCACGGCGGTGCTTGGCGCCGATCTGATTGAGCACCCACTCCAGAAAGATATCGACGAATACCCACGCACCCTGGTTGCGCGGCTCTTCCTGGCACCAGACGATCTCCGCATGCTTAAAGCGCGAAAGCTCTGTCATCAGCGCCTTGGTGGGGAACGGGTAAAGCTGCTCGATGCGCAGCAGATAAACGTCATCGACGCCGCGCTTCTCGCGCTCGTCATAGAGATCGTAATAGACCTTCCCGGAACAAAGCACGACGCGACGGATTTTATCGTCGGCAACGAGCTTGATCTTCTCGTCCGGCAGCAGCTGAGCGTCATCCCAAAGAAGACGGTGGAACGACGTTTCAGGTCCCATCTCGTCGAGTCGCGACACGGCGCGCTTGTGGCGTAGCAGCGACTTCGGCGTCATCAGGATGAGCGGCTTGCGGAAGTCGCGATTGAGCTGCCGGCGCAGGATATGAAAATAGTTCGCCGGCGTGGTGCAGTTGGCGACTTGCATGTTGTCCTCGGCGCACATCTGAAGGAAGCGCTCAAGGCGCGCGGAGGAATGCTCCGGACCCTGCCCCTCGTAGCCATGCGGCAGCAGACAGACGAGCCCCGACATACGCAGCCATTTGCGTTCGCCGGACGAGATAAACTGATCGAACACCACCTGGGCGCCATTGGCGAAATCGCCGAACTGCGCTTCCCAAAGGGTGAGCGCGTTGGGCTCGGCAAGCGAATAGCCGTACTCGAAGCCGAGCACCGCCTCTTCCGACAGCATCGAATTGATGACTTCGAAGCGAGCCTGCCCATCGCCGAGGTGATTGAACGGCGTGTAGCGGTTCTCGGTCTCCTGGTCGGTCAGCACCGAATGGCGCTGGGAGAAGGTGCCGCGCTCGCTGTCCTGGCCGGAAAGCCGGACCCGATGACCCTTCAGCAGCAGTGAGCAAAACGCGAGGGCCTCGCCTGTCGCCCAATCGATGCCAGTGCCGGTCTCGATCGATTTGCGCCGATTTTCTAAAAAGCGGTTGAGCGTGCGATGCAAATGGAAGTCCGGTGGCAGCGTAGTGATCTTCTGACCGACTTCCTTGAGCGTTGCCAGATCGACCCCGGTGTGGCCGCGGCGCGGATCGTCAGCATCGCCCGCCCTCTTGAAGCCGGACCAACGGCCGTCGAGCCAATCGGCCTTATTGGCGCGGTAGCTCTGCGCGGCTTCAAGCTCGGCGTCGAGGCGGCCACGCCAATCGGCCTTCATTTTTTCGACTTCGCCGGAGGTAACCACGCCCTCGCCGATAAGCTTGTCGCCGTAGATTTCGAGCGTGCCCGGGTGCGTCGCGATCGCTTTGTACATCAGCGGCTGGGTGAATGAGGGCTCGTCGCCTTCGTTGTGGCCGTGACGGCGGTAACAGAACATGTCGATGACGACCGGCTTCTGGAACTTCTGCCGGAATTCAGTCACCACCTTGGCGGCGAAGACGACAGCTTCCGGATCATCGCCATTGACGTGAAAGATCGGCGCCTCGATCATTTTCGCAACGTCGGACGGGTAAGGCGAAGACCGCGAATAGCGCGGGTTTGTGGTGAAGCCGATCTGATTGTTGACGATGAAATGCACTGAGCCGCCGGTGCGGTGACCGCGCAATCCGGAGAGCCCAAGCGACTCCGCGATCACGCCCTGCCCGGCGAACGACGCATCGCCGTGAATGAGCAGCGGCATCACCATCGTGCGATCCTCGCGCGTGGCGCCGAGTTGATCCTGCTTGGCGCGCACCTTGCCGAGCACGACGGGATCGACGATTTCGAGATGCGAAGGATTGGCCGTGAGCGACAAATGCACCTTGTTGTGATCAAATTCGCGATCGGACGAGGCGCCGAGATGATATTTCACGTCGCCCGAGCCCTCGATCTCGTTGGGGGTCGATGAGCCGCCTTTGAACTCGTGGAAAATGGCGCGGTGCGGTTTGCCCATGACCTGGGCCAGCACGTTGAGCCGCCCGCGATGCGCCATGCCGATCACGATGTCGCGGACGCCGAGCGCGCCGCCGCGCTTGATAATCTGTTCCAGCGCCGGAATCATTGATTCAGCGCCGTCGAGGCCGAAGCGCTTGGTGCCGGTGAATTTCACATCACAGAATTTTTCGAATCCTTCGGCCTCCACCAGCTTGTTGAGGATCGCGCGCTTGCCCTCGCGCGTGAAGGTAATTTCCTTGTGGGGCCCTTCTATGCGCTCCTGAATCCAGCCCTTCTGCGCGCCATCGGAAATGTGCAGAAACTCGACGCCGAGCGTCTGACAATAGGTGCGCCGCAGGATGCCGACGATCTGATGGATCGTTCCGAATTCGAGCCCGAGCACCTTGTCGAGGAAAATCGGCCGATCCAGATCGGCCTCGCCGAAGCCGTAGGCCGATGGATCGAGTTCCTCCTCGTTGTTCGGCGGCTGCAAGCCGAGCGGATCGAGGTTGGCGTGGAAATGTCCGCGGGCGCGGTAAGCGCGAATGAGCATCAGCGCTCGCACCGAATCGCGGGTCGCGCGCTCGACGTCGCCAGTGGAAAGCTCGACGCCTTTCGTCTGGGCTTGCGCCTTCACCTTGGTGCCGAGCGTCTTGCCGATCTCCGACCAGTTTCCGTCGAGCGCCGAGGTCAGTTCACTCCGCTCAAGGGGCGGCCAGCCCGGCTTACCCCACGAAGGGCCGCGCGCGTTTTTGGCCACATCGGCGGCGTTATCCTTCAGATTCTGGAAGAATGATTGCCACTCGGCGTCCACGGCCTTCGGATCGGCCTCGTAACGGGCGTAGAGGTCTTCGATATACGGGCCGTTGGTACCGTAAAGAAACGACGTGAGAGCGAAGGCGGCATTCGCGTCCTGGCGAGACATGGCGGGTCCTGGGCAATTCCCGAGCTGGGGGTGTGAAACGAACCACCGAAAGCAGAGCACTTCACGGTTAGCGGAACGTCCGAATCAGCCCGGCCCGGTCAGGCGATTCTCTCTTGTACCCTATTTAATGCGTCGATGCGGCGGGCGAAAGACACAAGAAGTGAATTATGATTTCAGTGCTTCCGCGAGTGTCTTTCCCAGGCGCGCCGGTGACGGCGAAACCTTGATGCCTGCCGCCTCCATGGCGGCGATTTTGGATTCCGCGTCGCCCTTGCCACCGGCGATAATCGCGCCAGCATGGCCCATGCGCCGCCCAGGGGGCGCCGTGCGGCCGGCGATAAAGCCGACGGTCGGCTTTTTGCGGCCGCGATTGCCTTCGTCTGTGAGGAACTGAGCGGCATCCTCCTCCGACGCACCGCCGATCTCGCCGATCATGACGATCGCCTCGGTCGCCTGGTCGGCGAGGAACATTTCCAAGATGGCGATGAAGTCCGTGCCCTTTACCGGGTCGCCGCCGATGCCGACGGCGCTGGTTTGACCGAGACCCTCCTGGGTCGTCTGAAACACCGCCTCGTAGGTGAGCGTTCCGGAGCGCGAAACGATGCCGACTTTGCCTTGCTTGAAAATGCTGCCTGGCATGATGCCGATCTTGCATTCACCGGCGGTCATGACGCCCGGGCAATTGGGCCCGATCAGAAGCGACTTCGAGCCGCACAGCGAGCGCTTCACCTTCACCATGTCGAGCACGGGAATGCCCTCGGTGATGCAAACGATCAGCGGGATTTCGGCGTCGATCGCTTCGCAGATCGCATCCGCCGCGCCGACCGGCGGCACGTAGATCACACTCGCGTCGCAGCCGGTTTTTTCGCGCGCTTCGGCGACCGTATCGAATACCGGCAAATTGAGATGGGTGGTGCCGCCTTTGCCGGGCGAGGTGCCGCCGACCATCTTGGTGCCATAGGCGATCGCCTGCTCGGAATGGAAGCTGCCGTTCTTGCCGGTAAATCCCTGGCAGATGACTTTGGTGTTTTTGTCGATGAGGATGGACATCAGGCCGCCTCTCTCACCGCCTTGACGATCTTCTGCGCGGCGTCGTCGAGGTCGTCGGCGGAAATGACGTTGAGGCCCGATTTACTGATGATCTCCTTGCCGAGGGCGACGTTTGTGCCTTCGAGCCGCACCACGAGCGGCACACGCAAGCCCACTTCTTTCACCGCGGCGACCACGCCCTCGGCGATGATGTCGCAACGCATGATGCCGCCGAAGATATTGATCAAAATTCCCTTCACGTTCGGGTCGGAAGTGATGATCTTGAAGGCGGCGGTCACTTTGTCCTTGCTCGCGCCGCCGCCGACATCGAGAAAATTCGCCGGCGTCTCGCCGTAAAGCTTGATGATGTCCATGGTCGCCATGGCGAGGCCGGCACCGTTGACCATACAGCCGATGGTGCCGTCGAGCGCGACATAGTTGAGATCGTAGTGCGAGGCCTCGATCTCCTTGGCGTCTTCTTCGGTCGGATCGCGTAACGCGGCGATGTCCGGGTGGCGATAGAGTGCGCTGT
>JBEKSB010000224.1:0-9852 GCA_049517455.1 Xanthobacteraceae bacterium | reverse complement strand
GTTAAGGGCGAGCCCGGGACCGGCAAGACCGTGCTCGCGATCGAAATCGCCAAAGCTCTCGGCGCTCCGCTGCTCGAGTGGCACATCAAGTCGACCACCAAGGCGCAGCAAGGACTCTACGAATACGACGCCGTGACGCGGCTGCGCGACAGCCAATTGGGCGATGCCCGCGTCAAGGACATCCGCAACTACATCAAGCGCGGCAAGCTGTGGGAGGCGTTCGTCGCCGACGAGCGGCCGGTGCTGCTCATCGACGAAATCGACAAAGCCGATATCGAGTTCCCGAACGATCTCTTGCAAGAGCTCGATCGCATGGAGTTCTACGTTTACGAGACCGGCGAAACGATCCATGCCCGCCGGCGGCCCATCGTCGTGATCACCTCGAACAATGAAAAGGAATTGCCGGACGCGTTCCTACGCCGCTGTTTCTTTCATTACATCCGCTTCCCCGACGCCGATACGATGCGCGCGATCATCGAGGTGCATTTTCCAGGCATCAAGCATCGCCTGGTGGCCGAGGCGTTGCGGCTCTTTTACGAGATTCGGGATGTGCCAGGCATGAAGAAAAAACCGTCGACCTCCGAATTGCTCGATTGGCTCAAGCTTCTCATGGTCGAGGATATTTCAGTCGAGACGCTGCGCGAGCGCGATCCGAAAAAGCTAATCCCGCCGCTGCATGGCGCGTTGATCAAGAACGAGCAGGATGTGCACCTGTTCGAGCGGCTGGCGTTTATGACGAGACGAGAGGGCCGGTGAGGCTAGCGCGCGCTCACCACAACGGGTGCATGGCGAAGGTATAGGTGGCGCCGACGCCAAACGTAAGCTGGTTCGGCGAACCTCGCATGGTAACAAGCGGCGAATCTGCGGCCGAGCCAGTGAGGCGTTCATATTCCACGACCGCGTGGGTCGACCACTGCCTGTTAAAGAAATATTCGATCTGCCCGCCGGCGCCATACGAATAGAACCCGCCAGTCGCGTTGTAGACCGGTAGTGGCGCGAGACCCGAGATCGCAGAGCTTGCGGACTGCGCCGGCGTGATGCTGAAATACGGAGACACCGCGGCGGCCGATTGCGCCGTCAGTCACGGCGGACAGCCTCCACTGACCCAGTGGCACGACCGCATCCACGTATAGGTTGCCGGTCACGCCGGTTTCACCGCCAATTCCCTGGCGAACTTCGCCGCGCAGACGCAGCCACGGCGTTGCCCACCATTGGGCATATCCCCCAAGCTGTAACGCCCAAGGGACCTCGCCCAAACCATTAAGCTGCTGGTACTGCCAAACATAGCGCGGGTAATTGATCGTCGCGACCGGCCCGATCTGAAGCTGACCAAAATCGAGAATAGGGATACCGAAACCATCACGCGCCCCGAAATAGAACGGCGGGTCACCGGCTTTTGAAGCGCAAAGAGAGGGAATCCGCCCAATGCAAGCTTGTTCGTCGGCGCGCCTGGCCAGGCCGGAATGGCCCGAACTTCGGCGCCTATTGTGACGAGCCAGTCGGGAACCGCAGGCCCTTAGCTATCGGTTCGACTGCGGGTCCCGGCAACGGAAGATCGGCCGCCACGGCAACACCAGGAAGCCCTACGAAAAGCGCTGCAACCGCAAGTCGCCAACCCACCAATGCCATATAACGCCCCCTGCTCCGCCCCCAGCGCACGAAGCTACGACTCATCATAGAACTTTCGAAGTACGACACACAGGCAGGCGCTTTCCTGAGGTATGTGGTATCGGCGCATCGCTCTTGTTCACGCTTTAGCTCCTTCGGGCCGCTTCCTCCGCCGCCAGCGGTCTGAGATGGCGACGATTGGGGCCGGCTCATCCGCCGCAGCGGTGGCGTCCGTTTCCAATGGCGGCGGGACAATCGAATTGGCGTCCTCGTCGACGTTGGCACCCTCCGCTGCCACCGGTTGCCGGGCTCTGGGGTTCGCTATTTCGGCTTCGTGCGCGCGGCGGGGCGTGATCGCGGCGGTTTGCGCGCGCCGCTCGGCAATCGCGTCGCGCAACCGCTTCGCCCAATAGTAGGTCTGCGTGATCGCCCGGCCGAAGATTCCGCCCGCCCCAACCAGTTCGAACGGGGTGAACAGTCTCCAGGTCTGATCGCCATCGACGATGGCGCGGGCGACGAGGTTTCCGGCCATCGCCGTGGTGTTGAGGCCGTGGCCGCCAAAGCCGCTTGCCAACCATACGCCGGGGCCGAGTTCGCCGATCTGCGGCATGCGGTGGATCGAATTGCCCAACGTGCCCGACCAAACATAGTCGACGGCGACCTTGCCGAGCTGGGGGTAGGTTTTTTGGATGTCCGCCGTCAGCGTGCGCACATAGCGGCGCGGATTTCGCACCCACGTCGTCGACCGGCCTGACCACATCAGCCGGTCGCCGCCGACGATGCGGTAGTGATTGTCGGCAAGCTCGCTGTCGCTGACCGCGCCGCGATAGCCGATCGCTTCGGCAAGGCTTGGGCCGAGTGGAGCGGTCGTGATCACGTAGGTCGTAATCGGAATAAGCGTGGCCGCGATCCGCGGCATTAGCTCCGCTATCTGCAAATTCCCGCACAGCACAACATGGCTGGCGCGTAGCCGCGCTTGCGGCGTGACGATGCGTTTGCGAACGCCCGCGGGGTCGATGGACAATGCCGGTGTATGCTCGAAGATGCGGGCGCCGGCACGCTCGGCGGCGGCGGCCAGGCCCAGTGCATAGTTGAGCGGGTGGATATGGATCGCCCGCGGATAGTGGATGGCGTGAAAGTAACGCTCGCTGCGCAGCACCGCGCGCACTTGCTCGGTTGGCCAGCCCTCGATCTCGCCGCCGAATTCGCCAAGAATCCCGGCGAGGTGCGTGAGTTCGTCGCCGTTGTCGGTCTTCGAGACGTGCAGCCAACCGTCCTGTGAATCGACCCCCGGCATGGCCTCGTCGCGAATGGCGTTGCGGACATATTCGAGCCCGCTTTGCGACAGCGCCCACAATTCCTTGGCGCGCTCGAAGCCAACGCGGCTGATGATGCTGTCGGGCGCGGCGGCGAAACCGGGAAGCACGAAGCCGGTATTGCGCCCGGAGGCATTGGCGGCAAGGCGGCCGGCTTCAAGGAGTACGACGGACCAACCGCCACGAGCAATCTCGCGCGCCGTCGTCAAGCCGGCCAGCCCGCCGCCGATCACACAGACGTCAACGTCGAGGCCGCCGCGAAGCTGCGGCCGCAACGGCGCGTCCACTATGCTCGCGGCGTACCAACTTTGGCCGTACGTAAAAGTGGGATCGGTTTGGTCCATCACTCGATTGTTTCGCGCCGCTCGCCGTGCGCGGCACCACATATTCCAAATGTCGTTTTCTAAAGTGACTTTTGGGTCGAAGTTCCTGTGCGGGGTTTACGGTCATATATAGGAACTTTAAATCCACCGCACTAGACTAACCCAGCCCGACCTAGAGACATTGGCAAAATGCGTCGTTTGCTGCTGTTGCGCCACGCCAAGACGGAACGCATCGAGCCCGGCCAGCGCGATCGCGATCGCAAGCTTGTGGCGCGGGGGCGTGCCGATGCGCCGGTCATCGGCGCGTACATGGTCCGCCACCGTCTCATTCCCGATCTTGTCGCCATATCGCCGGTGACGCGTACACAAGAAACGTGGGCGCTCGTTGCCAGAGCCTTTGGCAAGATGCCGCGTGTCGTGAAGGACGAACGCATCTACAACGCCAGTACCGAGACGCTCGTCGAACTGATCCGCGAGACGCGCGATGCCCGCACGCTGCTCGTCGTCGGCCACAATCCGGGCCTGCACGATCTCGCGGTACAACTGATCGGCTCGGGAGACGTCAAAGCCCGCGAAAACCTCAACGAAAAGCTGCCGACATCCGGGCTCGTCGTGATTGATCTTGCCTTCGACGACTGGTCGCTGCTGCACGACAATGCCGGCAGACTCGAGCGCTTCGTCAGTCCGCGCCTGATCGCCGCCGCGACCTATTAAACCCGAGCGAGAAAACTACTCGTAGAATTCCGGCGGCTTCGTCTGCGAGTCGGTTTGCGGTTTGTCGTGATTGATCCAAAGCTGCCCGTGCTCCTTCGCCAGAATGTCGGCGATGCGCTGCATCGAGGCGACTGTTTGGTCTTTGTTGAAGTTCATTCCCGGCACGCGGCGATTGTCCCAATTGTCCTTGAAGTGGACGGCATCGCCTGACAGCACGACCGCGCCTGTTTTCGGCAATCTGACCAGTAAGGACTGATGACCGGGCGTGTGGCCCGGCGTCGAAACGATCACCACCGAGCCGTCGCCGAACACGTCGTGATCGCCATCGAGCTTGGTCACCGGATGATTTGGATTGAAACGCGGCGCGCCGCCCTCGCCCGGCCATTCGTACTCCGCTTTCTGCACGTAGAGCATGACTTGCGGGAATTGCTCGACGTTGCCGATGTGGTCGGGATGGGTGTGGGAGATCGCGAGGCCTTTGATGTCCGACGGCTTGACGCCAAGCTCTTCAAGCTGGCCGGCAAGCGTCGTGGTCCGCTTCATGTGAAGTGCGCCATTCGCCCCAGTCGCACCATCGGGCATGGCGGCGATCGCGTCGGCAAGACCAGTGTCCCAGAGAAACCAGCCCTGAGCGTGATGGATGAGGTAGCAATTGTCGGATAGCTCGATCGGCACGCCGACATTCATCCCGGGTGTCCAGCGCGATTCATCGGAGGCGGTGATGTGGCCGCAATCGAGGACGTAGAGCTTATCGACGCCCGCGGCCGACGCCGGAAGCGAGCCGAACGCCGCAACGCAGGCGGCGACGGCGGGATGCGAGCCTCATAAATTTCTCCCTTATTTCGCTATTCCGCCATTTCGCTCCTCCGCTATTCCCTATCCAGCCAGCGCAGCCAAGATCCGCGCCCAGCTGCGGATGCCCTTGTGAAAGCAATTGAGGTCGTATTTTTCGTTGGGCGAATGCACCCTGTCGTCATCGAGCGCGAAGCCGACCATCAAAGTGTCCATGCCGAGCACGGTTTTGAAATCCCCGACGATGGGGATTGAGCCGCCAGCGCCGACAGTCACTGCCTTCTTGCCCCACTCCTCGGCCAGCGCGGCGCGCGCCTTGGTCAGCGCGGGATTGTCGAACGCGACGTCGAAGGCTGGCGCGCTGGTGAAATTGCCGAACTCCACCGAGCAGTCGGCCGGAACGCGCGCTCGCACAAAGTCGCGGAAGGCGGCACGGATTTTGTCCGGGTCCTGCGCGCCAACAAGGCGGAACGAGACTTTGGCCATCGCCTTGCCGGGAATAACGGTCTTCGCGCCCTCCCCGATGTAACCGCCAAGGATGCCGTTGACCTCGGCGGTCGGCCGCGTGGAGACTTGCTCGATCAGCATGCGGTCTTTCTCACCGGCCGGAATCTTCAGTCCGATCGGACCGAGGAATTTTTCCGGTGTCAGCCCGAGCCCGGCGAGGTCCGCCTTGATGTCGGCCGGTAGTTCGTGGACGCCATCATAGAAGCCCGGAATGGCGACCGAACCATCCGGCTTGTGCATTGCCGAGAGAATATCGGCCAGCACGTGGATGGGATTACGCGCCGCGCCGCCAAACAGGCCGGAGTGAAGATCACGGTCGGCGCAGGTGAGCCTGACCTCTTCATAGACGAGACCGCGCAGCGATGTCGTGATCGACGGCGTCTGCGCGTCCCACATGCCGGTGTCACACACGAGCGCCAGATCGCGCTTGAGCTCGGCCGCGTTCTCGCGAACGAAGCCGAACAGGCTTTTGGAGCCGCACTCCTCTTCGCCCTCGATCATCATCGTAATATCGAGCGGAAGCTTGCCGGTCACCGCTTTGAAGGCGCGACACGCCTCGACGAAAGTCATGGCCTGGCCCTTGTCGTCGCAGGCGCCGCGGGCAACGATGATTTTCCGCCCGCCATCGAGTGTCTCGATGCGCGGCTCGAACGGCGGCGTCTTCCATAGATCGAGCGGATCGACCGGCTGCACGTCGTAATGGCCGTAGAACAGAACGCGCGGCGCACGCCCGTTGGCGTGTCCGTTACCGCTTTTGCCGATCACCACCGGATGGCCTTCGGTCGGGCGCACGCTCGCCTCGAAGCCGAGGCTGCGGAGGTCGGCGGCGACATGTTCGGCGGCGGTGCGGCAGTGCGGCGCGTAGGCCGGATCGGTCGACACCGACTGAATGCGCAGCAGCGCGAACAAGCGATCGAGGCTCGACGGAAGATCGCGGTCGATGCGGTCGAGCACTGCCGGCAGCGCGTCGGATGCGGTCATGGTCGCAGTCATGGCTTCACCTTCTCATTACGCCGCCGAGTGCGCCGCGCACGACTGCCTTGCTGATCGTCCCCGCAGTCTTGCTACCGGTCGATTTGCTGAGTTCGGCCGCGACTTGCGTCGCGACGCCGACCGCCACGGCGCGCGTGACGTTGCGTGCCACTTGCTGCGACGTCGTCAAGGCCCGAACATGTTGCGCACGTGATCGCCCATCCGGTGAAAGAAGCCTGGTTGAGGCGCCGCTTGCGACGGCATCTGGCCGGGTGTGCCAGCGCCGGTGGTGGTTGAAGCTGCGGTACCGGGCGCAGGCGCGGCCGGCGGCAGACCCCCGCCCGCTTGCAGCCGTTTCTCCAGAATCTCATATGCCGAGTTTGGGTCGACGGTCTGATCGTATTTGCCTTTGAGCGGACTTTTGTCGATCACTGCCTGGCGCTCCTCGGGATTGACCGGGCCGATCCGCGCCGATGGCGGCCGAACCAGGGTGCGATCGACCATCGCCGGCGTGCCATTGCCTTCGAGGAACGATACCAGCGCCTCGCCCTTGCCAAGCTCGGTGATGACCTGCGCGGTGTTGAGCTTCGGGTTCGGCCGGAACGTTTCCGCCGCCGCCGCCACCGCCTTCTGATCGCGCGGCGTGAACGCGCGGAGCGCATGCTGCACGCGGTTGCCGAGCTGATCCAAAACCTTGTCGGGCACGTCGAGCGGGTTCTGGGTGACGAAATACACGCCGACGCCCTTCGAGCGGATCAAGCGCACCACCTGCTCGACCTTTTCGAGTAGCTCCTTGGGGGCCTCGTTGAACAGGAGGTGCGCCTCATCGAAGAAGAACACGAGCTTCGGCTTCGGCGGGTCGCCGACCTCCGGCAGCTTCTCGAACAGCTCCGAAAGGAGCCACAGCAGGAAGGTGGCGTAGAGCCGCGGGCTCGCCATCAGTTTGTCGGCCGCGAGCACATTGATGATGCCGCGCCCGCGCTCATCCGTGCGCATCAGATCGGCGACCGCAAGCGCCGGCTCGCCGAAAAATTTCGTGCCGCCCTGGTTCTCGAGTACGAGCAGTTGGCGTTGCACGGCGCCAACGGCGGTCACCGCCACGTTACCGTAACGGGCGCTGACCTCCTTCGCGTTCTTCGAAAGGTACGAGAGGAGCTCGCGCAGATCCTTCAAATCGACGAGCCCTTCGCCGTCCACCGCTTTCAATTCTGGATCGTCGTCGGCGAAACGAAAGGCGATGTTGATGATGCCTTCTTGCACGTCATTGAGTTCGAGCGTCTGCGAAATCAACAGCGGGCCCATCTCGAACACGGTAGCGCGGATCGGATGACCTTCCTGGCCGAACAGATCCCAGAACACGACGGGAAACTCTTCGGGAGCATAATCAAAGCCTAAATCCTTAGCACGCTTCACGAAATCCGGCTTGGCCTCGCCGCGCGCGGCGATCCCGGACAGGTCGCCCTTGACGTCGGCGGCGAACACGGGAACGCCGGCTCGCGAAAAACCCTCCGCCAGTACCTGCAGCGACACAGTCTTGCCGGTGCCGGTTGCGCCGGTGACGAGGCCGTGACGGTTGGCGAGAACAAGAGCGAGAGATTCTTCGCTCGCGCCCCTACCGACAAAAATTTTTCCGTCGCCATCCGGATTAGCCATCAATCTTTATCCTTTACCGCCGTGCTGCATCGCTCACCGCGGCCAGTTGCCTTCGCGCACGGATTCCATAATGCCAGCCTGCAACGTTTTTGCTAGCGGCTGCCCACCCGTCGTCGCGTCGACACTGGCTTGTCACACCGACCGCGAACGTACATTATGGCAAGAACGTGCCCGAATTATGGGGCTGGCGAGGGCATCATGGATGAACTGATCGGGCGTCTCGTCGCTGACGTCGGCATCGATCGCGCGGCCGCGGAAGCGTCCGTGGGAATCATTCTCGATTTCTCGGCCAAGGAAGGACCTGCCGACAAAATGCGTCTGCTCCTGGCAAAGCTCCCCGGAGCCGAAGCCTTGATGCAGAAGGCCGCAGCCGAAAGCGGCGGCGGCATGGGCGGTGTGATGGGCGCGGGCATGCGCATGATGGCCGCGAGGCTGAGCATGAGCCAGGTGCAAGGTGTCACCCGGCAATTCATCGCGTTTGCGCGCGAGAAAGTGGGCGAGGACGAGATCGGCGAGATTGTCGGAGCGATACCCGGTCTCTCGCAGTTCGTTTGAGCACGCACGTTGGTTGGCGCGTAATTATTTCGCGATGGAGGAGGGGCAGCGATGGCGTATCCCATCACCGATATTCGAGGCATCGGCGCGGATACTGCCATGATCCTGAAGTCGGAAGGGATTCGCACGACTGTCGGGTTGCTGCAGCTGGCCAAGACGCCGAAGCAGCGGCTCAAAATCGCCGAGAGGGTCGGAACCGACGATAAGTGCGTCCTCGACTGGGTGACCGCCGCCGACCGGATGCGGGTAAAAGGCGTCGGCTGGGAGTATTCGGAACTGTTGTGCGCCGCCGGCGTCAAGACGGTGAAAGAGCTCAAGTTCCGTAACCCGCAGAAGCTTGTCGACCAGATGACGGCGGCCAACGACCGCCGCAAACTGGTGCGCCTCTTGCCGTCGGTAAAGGCGGTGGAGCGCTGGATCGAGAGCGCCAAGAAGCTGCCGCCCGTCATCCGCTATTGATCGTTAGACTGTACGTCGTTTGCGCGCTCGCGGCCTGGCGCGGCCTTCTCCTTGACTCATTGAGAACGACCGCGCAAAGCGACGCATAAACAACGGCCAATGGGGTTGCTCCGACGATGATCGCGACTGTGGCCCATCGTGTTTCCGCGCCGGGCTCGGCGTCCGGCGGCGACGTGCTGGCGCGGCTTCTGGCAAAGGCGCGGCCGCTGGTCATGGGTGTGCTCAACATCACGCCGGACTCATTTTCCGACGGCGGCCATTTTCTCGACCCGCAGGCGGCGATCGCGCAGGCGCGCCGCCTTGCCATGGAGGGTGCCGATATTCTCGATGTCGGTGCGGAATCGACGCGGCCCTATGGCGGTGCGGTGCGCGTACCGCTTGAAGAGGAGCGCGCGCGGCTGGCGCCGGTCTTGTCCGATGTCATTGGGCTCGGTGTCCCGGTCTCGATCGATACGTTGAAAGCATCGGTAGCGGCTTGGGCGCTCGATCTGGGCGCGGCGATCGTCAATGACGTGTGGGGCCTGCAGCGCGATCCCGACATGGCCCGCGTCGTCGCCGAGCACGGCGCCCCCGTCATCATCATGCACAATCGCGAGACCGCCGATCCGGCAATCGATATCGTCGCCGACGTCACATCCTTCTTTCAGCGCTCGCTTGAGATTGCGGCGCGCGCCGGCATTCCGCACGACCGGATCGTGCTCGATCCGGGCATCGGCTTCGGCAAGACGCCGGAGCAAAGTGTGATTTGCATCGCCCGGCTCGACGCGTGGCGCAAATTCGGCATGCCGCTCCTTGTCGGCGCCTCGCGCAAGCGCTTCATTCATACCATCGCGCCCTCCGATCCGATGGAACGCCTCGGCGGCTCGCTGGCCGCGCATCTGTTGGCGGTCGAGAATGGCGCCGCGATCGTGCGCGTGCACGATGTTGCGCCGACCGTGCAGGCGCTCGCCGTC
>JBEKSB010000223.1:0-6583 GCA_049517455.1 Xanthobacteraceae bacterium | reverse complement strand
ATTCAGGCGGTGTATGTGCCGGCGGACGATTTCACCGATCCCGCGGCGGTCCATACGTTCTCGCATCTCTCCGCGTCGATCGTGCTCTCGCGCAAGCGGGCAAGCGAAGGGCTTTTCCCGGCCATCGATCCTCTACAATCCAGTTCCAAGATGGCCACACCGGGCATCGTCGGCGAGCGGCATTACAGCCTGGCGCAGGAAATCCGGCGAACGCTCGCGCAATACGCCGAACTCAAGGACATCATCGCGATGCTCGGTTTGGAGCAGCTCTCGCCGCAGGACCGCAATGTGGTCGTCCGTGCCCGCCGGCTGGAGCGTTTTCTCACCCAGCCCTTTTTCACGACCGAACAGTTCACCGGCCTCAAAGGAAAGCTCGTCAGCCTCAATGATGCGCTGGATGGTTGTGAGCGTATCCTGCGCGATGAATTCAAAGACTATCCGGAAAGCGCGCTTTACATGATCGGGGCAATTGACGAAGCGAAGGCAAAAGCAAAACCCGTTCCGCCCGCAGCCCCGGCCAAATCGGAGTCAACCGCTGCGAAGTCCGGATTGAAGAATGCCGCCGGGTTGCGAGCTAAAGTCACGTCCGAGCCGCAACCGAATGCCGTGGCGAAACCCTCACCCAAGCTTGAACATGCCGGCGGCACCCATGAATCTTAAGGTGCTCCTGCCGTTCCAAGTTTTTGCCGATAAAACCGGCGTGTCGCGCATCGTCGCCGAAACGCGCGAGGGTTCGTTTGGGCTCCTGCCTCACCGACTCGATTGTGTGGCGGCGCTAGCGCCCGGGATTCTCACATACGAGACAACATCAGACGGCGAAGTTTTCGTAGCCGTAGATGAAGGGGTGCTCGTCAAGACCGGTCCGGACGTACTCGTATCCGTGCGCCGGGCGATGGGCGGAACGGACCTCGGCCAGTTGCGCGAAGCGGTGGAGCGAGAGTTTCTGACCCTGGACGAGCACCAGCAAAGCGTGCGCTCGGTGTTGGCAAAAATGGAAGGCGATCTCATACGGCGCATGGCGAGCCTTCACCATGACTGATCAACCCCAAGACAAGATCCCGAAACCAAATCCCTCGCTCAGTCAGGAGGTCGGCGCGAAAGCGGCGCGCAAGCTCAAGGCACGGCGTAACTCCGCGCAGGGCGTCTGGTTCGGCCTGGGGATGATGGGGCTGATCGGCTGGTCGGTGGTGATTCCAACGCTGCTCGGGGCGGCGCTCGGTATCTGGCTGGACCAATATTATCCGGGCAAGCATGCCTGGACACTGGCGCTGATGATGGCCGGGCTCGCCATCGGATGTTTTAATGCGTGGCATTGGGTGGCCAAGGAGGACAAGGAGATTCGGGACGAACAGGAGGATAACAATGAATGAATTTTTGTTTCTGGCGCCGCCATTGGCGGCGGGTCTATTGCTCGGCGCGTTTTTCTTCGGCGGTCTTTGGTGGACGGTTATCAGGGCCGTTTCGTCCCAACGGCCGGCGCTTTGGTTCTTCGGCAGCATGCTGCTGCGGATGAGCATTACGCTGGCGGGATTTTATTTTGTCGGGCGCGAGAATTGGGAGCGGTGGCTGCTATGTCTCCTTGGCTTTGTCCTGGCACGCATCGTCGTGAAGTGGCTGACCCGCCCGCCGGTCGAACACCACAACTCTCGGGCGCCGGAGACCAGCTATGCGCCTTAGTCCCGATGAGATGATCTTCTGGCAGTACGGGTTCCTCAAACTCAACGGCACGATTGTGTTCACGTGGGGGCTGATGTTCGTGCTGGCCGCCGGGTCAAAGCTCATTACCCGCAATCTGTCCACGGAACTGAAACGTTCCCGCTGGCAGAATCTGCTGGAAATCGTTGTTACTGGCATCGAGAAGCAGATCGAAGATGTCGGCCTCCGCCACCCGAAGAAGTATATCGGTTTTCTGGGCACGCTCTTTCTGTTCGTCGCGTTAGCCAGCCTTTGCACCATCATTCCCGGCTACGAGCCGCCGACCGGGTCGCTCTCTACGACCGCGGCGCTCGCGCTGTGCGTGTTGGTGGCCGTGCCGTTTTTCGGCATCGAGGAGCAGGGACTGGGCGGTTACCTCAAATCCTACGCGGAACCGACAATCATCATGCTGCCGTTCAACATCATTAGCGAACTGTCGCGCACACTGGCACTGGCGGTCCGTCTGTTCGGCAACATGATGAGCGGAACGATGATTCTCGCCATTTTGCTGACCATCACGCCCTTCATCTTCCCGATCGCCATGAGTGCGCTCGGTCTGCTTACCGGCATGGTACAGGCCTACATCTTCAGCATCCTGGCTGCGGTTTACATTGCGGCCGCCACGCGCGGTCGTAAGGCGAGACCTGAACCGATGCAAGACATTGAAGCATGAACAACGATAACTAGAGGCGACACTATGGATAACATGACGCTCATTGCCATCGCTTCAATCGTCACCGCCGGCCTGACGATTGCCCTGGGGAGTATCGGTCCTGCGCTCGGCGAAGGCCGTGCGGTCGCCACGGCATTGAGTTCTCTGGCGCAGCAGCCCGATGCCGCAACCACGATTACACGCACCCTGTTTGTTGGGCTGGCCATGATCGAGTCCATTGCAATCTATTGCTTCGTGATCTCGATGATTCTCATTTTTGCCAATCCGTTCTGGAATCACGTCATCGCCCAAACTGCAGGGAAGTAATCCATGCTCATCGATTGGTTTACTGTCGGTGCGCAAGCGCTCAACTTCATCATCCTGGTGTGGTTGCTGAAGCGTTTTCTTTACAAGCCGATCCTCAACGCTGTGGACGCGCGGGAGAAGCGGATCGCTGCGGAACTCGCGGACGCTGACGCAAAAAAGACCGAAGCGCAAAAGGAGCGCGATGAGTTCCAGCACAAGAACGAAGAGTTCGACCAGCAGCGCGCCGCCCTCTTGAGCAAGGCAACGGGCGAAGCGAAAGCCGAACGTCAACGACTCCTCGACGATGCGCGAAAGGCAGCCGATGCCCTGAGTGCCAAGCGACAGGAGGCGCTGCGAAGCGACGCCAACACTCTCAATCAAGCCATCAGGCGCCGTACCCAGCAGGAAGTGTTCGCCATCGCGCGAAAGGCGCTGACGGATCTTGCCACGGCAAGCCTGGAAGAGCGCATGAGCGAGGCGTTCACCCGTCGCCTGCGCACGATAGATGGCAAGGCAAAAGAGGGAATCGCCGCGGCCCTCAAGACAGCGTCCGAGCCTGCCGTCGTGCGCAGCGCGTTCGACCTGCCCGAGGCGCAACGCGCGGCAATACAAAAAGCTCTCAATCAGACATTCTCGGCTGAAGTTCACGTCCGGTTCGAGACCGCGCCGGACCTGATCAGCGGGATCGAGCTCACGACGAATGGACAGAAAATTGCCTGGAGCATCGCGGATTATCTCGCCTCTTTGGAAAAGGGTGTGGGTGAGCTTTTGAAAGAAAAGGACAAACCTGAAGCGAAAACCGAGCCTAAGCCTCAAGCGAAAACCGAGCCTAAGCCTCAAGCGAAGGCCGAGTCCAAGCCCAAGCCCAAGCCTGAACCCAAAGCCGCACCGAAGACCGAGACCAAAAGTGCATCTAAGCCTGAAGAACCCAAGCCCGAAACGAAGCACCAATGATCACCGAGCCTGAAAGCTTGCAGAGTGTCTTCGACCGCACGTTTTCTGGGATCAGCCAGGTGCGGGAAGCATTCACGCCGCAACTGACACCGCGGGAGGTGGGCACGATCACCAGCATCGCCACCGGCATCGCCAAAGTGTCCGGGCTCCCTGCTGTTGGCTTCGAGGAGTTGGTAAAATTTCCCGGCGATTTGCTCGGCATCGCGTTCAACGTGGACGAGGCTGAAATCGGCGTCGTGCTGCTCGGCGAATACTGGCATCTGAACGCCGGCGATGAAGTCGAGCGCACGGGCCGGGTCATGGATGTGGTTGTGGGCGACGGATTGCTCGGGCGCGTCATCGACCCGCTTGGTCGGCCACTCGATAACAATGGACCGGTGGCCGCCAGCGAGCGTCGACCCATCGAACGAGCGGCACCGCACATCATGGATCGCGCGCCGGTGATGGTGCCTCTCCAGACCGGGCTGAAAGTTATCGATGCGCTCATTCCGGTCGGGCGCGGCCAGCGCGAGTTGATTCTCGGCGACCGTCAGACGGGCAAGACCGCTATTGCGATCGACACCATCCTCAACCAGCGCGACCAGAATGTGTTGTGCGTATATTGTGCCATCGGACAGCGCGCGTCCGCCGTCGCGAAGGCCGTGGCAACCCTGCGGGAAAAGGGCGCGATGGATCACACGGTCCTCGTCGTAACCGAGGGCAACGACCCACCGGGTCTCGCCTTTATCGCTCCTTATGCCGCGACCAGCATCGCGGAGCATTTCATGGAGCAAGGCCGGGACGTGCTGGTTGTGTATGACGACCTAACACATCATGCGCGCGCCTATCGGGAGCTGTCTCTGCTGCTGCGGCGCCCGCCCGGCCGCGAAGCTTTTCCCGGTGACATTTTTTACATTCACGCGCGACTGCTCGAACGTGCGACGCATTTGCGCAAAGAACTCGGCGGCGGCTCGCTCACGGCGCTACCCATTATCGAAACCGAAGCGCAGAACATTTCCGCCTACATTCCGACCAACCTGATATCCATCACGGACGGGCAGATCTATCTCTCGCCCTCACTGTTCGAATTGGGCGTGCTACCTGCCATCGATGTTGGCAAGTCGGTTTCGCGCGTCGGCGGCAAAGCGCAACGCGCGGCCTACCGCGCCGTGGCGGGCGACCTAAAGCTCGCCTACGCGCAGTTCGAGGAGCTTGAGACCTTTGCCCGGTTCGGCGCCCGGCTAGATGAAAACACCCGCAAGATCATCGAGCACGGGCGGCGCATCCGCGCCTGCCTCAAACAGGCGGAATGCGCACCGGTGTCCGTGTCTGCACAAATCGCCGTCTTATTGGCATTGACCGCGGAACTGTTCGACGGCGTGACTCTCGACCAGATGCCGGACGCCGAGCACGCCGTCCAGAAGGCGGCGGCGAACATCCCGGCGGAAGTGTGCGCGCGATTCCAAAGCGCCGACAAGTTGAGCGATGAAGATCGTAATATGATCATCGAAATCGCTCGCCAGGCGCTCACCTCTTTCCGACCCAAGCCGGAAGTCAAAGCCGAAGCCAGAGCCGGAGCCACCCCGAACCCGGAAGCCACAGCCGGGCTAAAGCCTGAGCCGACGTCTAAGGCCAAGCCCAAACCGGAGTCCAAGCCGGCGTTGGAATCCAAATCCAAGGCAGAGCATGGTGGCGGGTCCGAGTCGGACGCTCCAACGAAGCCGACGGCGGAAGCCACGGATAAATCATGAGCGACACCACGGAGAGCTTGCGCCGAAAGATCAGGAGTGCCGGCGATCTCCAATCCGTTGTCCGCACGATGAAAGCCCTGGCGGCATCGAGCATCGGACAATACGAAAAATCGGTGCGCGCGTTGGCGGACTATTATCGGACCGTGGAGCTGGGGCTGGGTGCGTGCTTTCGGGAAAACGAGCCGGCGACCGCGATGGTGGAACGGAAAGCACCAACCCATGCGGGTGCAATAAGCGCGATCGTTTTCGGGTCCGATCAGGGACTGGTGGGGCAGTTTAACGACGTTGTGGCCGATTATGCGATCAAAACCCTCGCGGCTCTGCCTGGAAAATGTCACATCTGGGCAGTCGGCGAGCGTATTCATGCGCGTCTGGCGGACGCTGGCCTGCCGCTGGTCGGACTCTTCACGGTGCCGAACTCCGTCCAGGCCATCACCCCGCTCGTCGGGCAGATTCAAATTGAAAGCGAAGCGCATCGGGACAAAGACGAGAATGCGCCTCTATGGGTGTTCCACAATCGACCGTTGTCTGGAGCGCTCTACGAACCGGTTAGCCAGCGGTTGTTGCCGCTCGATGGGCAATGGCAACAAGGTTTGGCCAAAATCCACTGGCCGACCACCAACTTGCCCGAGGTCATGGGCGGCGGCAGCGCAACCTTGCGCGCACTTATCCGCGAATATCTTTTCATCTCGCTCTTCCGCGCCTGCGCCGAATCCCTGGCCAGCGAGAACGCGAGCCGCCTGGCGGCAATGGAGCGCGCGGACAAAAACATCAACGATCTGCTGGAGCAGCTCCACGGCTCCTTCCACCAGTTGCGCCAGAGTGGCATCGACGAAGAACTTTTCGACGTGATCTCCGGATTCGAGGCGCTGGGTGGATCGCGGTAGCAACAACGTCGAAAGGATGTACATGAAAATCAATTCAAAGGACTTTCGTGTGCGGGAAAGGGACGAGGTCAATCTCGAAAAGTGGCCCGACGAAGGTCGATCCCGTATACAAGTCGAAAGAGCAATACCAAGAACTTCTGCGAGAGCATGTTGCGCAATTGAGTTCACAACAGGAGTTTTTCTACGCCTGTCCTTCCCGAGAATCATATCCGCTCGTAGCGATGATGCAATCCGGATAAGATCGGTGTGGTGACGATGTTCCCTGATCGTTGGACGGCTCGTCGTAACGGCGTGTCCTTGCCCAACCCCAAGTGCGTGCGCGTCTCGTTATAATAACGGGAATATAGTGTCAGAACCCG
>JBEKSB010000222.1:0-6636 GCA_049517455.1 Xanthobacteraceae bacterium | reverse complement strand
TCTTGTTCTTGTTTCGTTGCGCCGCAGCCGGGCGGCCACGAGCGCGCCCCAATGTAGCCCGGTGAAGCGGCGATGAAAATGCCGGATTGATTGGAAAGAGCATGGTACAATGATCGCGCCCTTGTGCGCGGGCGCGCCGGCCGTTTAAACCATACCCTTCGTCTCGTTAACCTCTGGCGAAAGGCACCGCCATTGCGCCGGAAACCTGCCTCGTGAAGGGTCTCGTTCTTCTCATCGCCGCGCTCCTCGGCGGAACCCAGCTCGCGGTGGCGCAGGACGCCACCTGGTCATCCGCAAAAGCGGCCAAGGCGGTGCATTCCATGCCGCTGCGGCTCGTCCCCTCGCACCCGCCGCGACCGCCGCGGCCCTCGCTGCCAACGGCCATTCCGGAGCAATTTTCGCCGCCGCAGGAAGCGTATGCCTCATTCCCGGAATCGGCCGGCGCTGGCGCGGGGCCAGCGAAGCCATCCGCGTGCCAGGTACGGTTGGCGAAACTCGCAGTGTTCAGGCCGCTGCCGGTGCTTGCAGGAGCGGGGGAGTGCGGGGCCGTGGATGCAGTCGTTTTGGATGCCGTGATGCTCCCCGACCAGGCGAAGGTTGCGATTACGCCGCCAGCGACGCTGCGCTGCACGATGGCGGAAGAGGTCGCTACCTGGCTGCGCGACGACGTGGCACCGGCGGCGCTAAAACTCGGCGCGCCGCTACGCGGCCTCGACAACTTCGATTCCTATGAATGCCGCGGCCGCAATCGGGTCCGCGGCGCCACGCTGAGCGAGCATGGCCGCGCCAACGCGCTCGACGTGCGTGCGTTCAAGCTTGCCAACGGTGAGGTGCTTGGGCTGACCGATGTGAATGTCGCTAGAAATTGGCGCGAGAGTTTGCGCGCCAGCGCCTGCGCGCGTTTCTCCACCGTGCTCGGCCCGGGTTCGGACGGCAATCACGAGGAGCATATTCACGTCGATCTCGCCGAGCGCCGCGGCGGATACAAAATGTGCGAGTGGGAAGTGCGCGAGCCGATCAGGCAAGCGGAGCAGACTACACCGGAAACCAAGCGGCCCGTTGCCGCGCTGTCTGAGCCTGTGCCGTTGCCGCGCCCGCGTCCGGTGATGAGCACAGGATCGGCAAGGGAAAAAATCCGTGCTCCCTTCCAGTGAGCGATGTTTCGCAGATGGCGCAAACTGTTCTGGCCAGAGCTCTGCACAAACATTCAGGTTCCAGCTCGCACCGAAGGGAACGCGGAACGATCTCGATTGAGATCACCGCTAGATCACTTGCCGATCATCACATCGGAAGCTTTGATCACCGCCCACGCCGCATCACCTTTCTGCAGAGCGAGATCGGCCACAGCCTCATTGGTGATCGATGCCGTGATGACTACGCCCGGACCGATTTCGATGCGGACATGTGAGGTTGTGGCGCCCTTCGTTACTTCGACGATTTTGCCTTTGAGTTGATTGCGCGCACTCAGCTTCATATTCGGCTCCTTGAAAAACGACGGTATTTTCAACCTCGTCCATATATTCGCAATTTCGGCTAGTGACAGGTGCGCGTTGCCTCATTTCGTCGGAATAAAAGCGCCGCCGGCGCGACGGATCAGGGTCGGTGATTGATCATTGTCACCCGCCACCCGGAGCCTCCTCGTCCTTGATAATGATCGAGGCGGGTCAGCGAGCAATTGTCGATCGTGAAAGCGAACCCGCCGCGCGGCGGCAGACCGAGAGCAATGGCGATCGCCGCACGTATCGTTCCGCCATGCGCAACAGCCACAATGTCGCTGCCTTGGTGGGCCTCGATCACGCGCGCTATTGCGGCGCTGACTCGGACAACGAGATCGGCGAAGCTTTCGCCGTTCGGCGCGCGTTCGTCCGCAGTCGCATACCAGAACGAGTCCGGCTCCTGCTTGCGGTTCATCAGAAACGTGTGGCGATCGAGTCCCTGCCAATCTCCGAGATGCTGCTCGGCGAGGTCTTTGTCCTGCTGAATTTCCTGCGTCGCCTCGAAATTCCCGGCCGCCAAAACCGCTCGCGCGGTCTGATGCGTTCGCGCCAGATGGCTGGTGACCCAAATAGCCTGTCGCGGCAAAAGCGCCGCGAGACTGGAAAAGACCCGCGCATCGCTGCAATCGCAGGGCAAATCCGTTTGGCCGTAAATGCGGCCTTCGTCCACGCGGACCGGTGCGTGGCGAATCCACCACCAGCGTGTGCGCACGAATCCGTCTTGAACAGCCTTGCTCGCCACGATCTGGTCCAGTGTTGCGGCTTCGGACAAACCTCGCTCCCGGCGCCTGTTGGATGCTCTGATTACGGGCAGCGATTCCCCGATTCAAGCGCAAATGCGAAGACCCGGTTTCTTTGACGACTGGCGCACGCGTAGCCACAATAGGGCTACAAATAAAGACCAAAGCATCGCTACAGCACCGCCAAAGGGATCTTTATGCCTCCGCTCAGCAACCTCGCCGTTCGCGACGTCGAAACTTTGGTGCATCCCTACATCAATCTCGCGAGCTTCCGCGAAACCGGGCCGCTCGTCATCGAGCGCGGGCAGGGCGTCTATGTCTACGACACCGACGGCAAGCCCTACATCGAGGGCATGGCGGGTCTCTGGTGCACGGCGCTGGGCTACGGCAACGAGGAATTGGTGGAGGCCGCCGCCATGCAGATGCGCAAACTCTCGTTTGCACATCTCTTCACCGGCAGGAGCCACGATCCGGCGATCGAGCTTGCCGAGAAGCTCAAAGAGATCGCGCCGGTTCCAATCTCGAAGGTGTTCTTCTGCAATTCCGGGTCGGAGGCGAACGATACCCAGATCAAACTCGTCTGGTATCTCAACAATGCGCGCGGCCGGCCGCAGAAGAAAAAGATCATCAGCCGGGTGAAGGCCTATCACGGCGTCACCATTGCTGCCGCCTCGCTCACCGGGCTCCCCGCCAACCATCGGGACTTCGACCTTCCCTTGCCCGGGTTTCTGCACGCGGGGTGTCCGCACCACTACCGCTACGCGCATGACGGCGAAACCGAAGAGGAATTCGCCTCGCGGCTTGCCGACGAGCTCGAAGCATTGATCGTCAAGGAAGGACCGGAAACGGTCGCGGCGTTCATCGCCGAGCCGGTGATGGGCGCGGGCGGCGTCATCGTGCCGCCAAAGACCTATTTCCAGAAAATCATGGCGGTGTGCGCCAAGCACGATTTGTTTGTGATCAGTGACGAGGTGATTTGCGGGTTCGGGCGGCTCGGCACGCTGTTCGGCTGCGAGAAGCTCGGCTTCAAGCCGCAGTCGATCTCCGTCGCCAAGGCGTTGTCGTCGGCTTATCTGCCGATCGCCGCAGTCATGATACCGGAGCTGATGTATGAAGCGCTGCTGGCCGAGAGCAAAAAGATCGGCGTGTTCGGCCACGGCTTCACCTATGGCGGTCACCCGGTTTCCGCAGCCGTCGCGGTGAAGACGCTCGAAATATACGCGCGCGACCGCATCATCGAGAAGGCCGCCAAACGCGCTCCACTGTTCCAGGCGCGGCTCAAGGCGCTCGGCGATCATCCGCTGGTCGGTGAAGCACGCGGGCTTGGTCTGATCGGCGGCCTGGAACTTGTCGCCGACAAAGCCAGCAAGCGTTCGTTCGCCGCGCCGCACGGCGTCGGCGCCGGCGTTGTCCGTTTCGCCGAGGCGGAAGGTCTGATCGTGCGCTCGGTGCTGGGCGACGTGCTGACGCTGTCGCCGCCGCTCGTCATTAACGCCGGGGAAATCGAGGAGCTTTTCGATCGCCTGACGCGCGCGCTGGACAAGACACTCGATTGGGTGACGCGCGAGGGCCTCAGGCAGGCTTGATGCGGGCTTCATTCGGTCTGCTGCCGACAAAGTGGAACGTTCCGGAGATTGCATACCGTAATGAACGCTCCATTCATGACTTGCGCGCTAATTGGCGCGCTATGAACGAAGCTGCACCGAAAAGAACGACAAACGAGGCCGCAACGCCGCCCGGAAGGGCGCGCGTGACCCGGCGCCGCGTTCTTGCCGGCTCAGCCGGGCTAATCGGCCTCTCCGCGGTCGCAACCGGCGCCTACGCCAGCGCCATCGAACCGCAAAGCCTCGTCGTCACGCGCTACGCGCTCAATCCGCCCGGCTGGCCGGCGGGCCGCAAGCTTTCCATGACCGTCATCGCGGACCTCCACGCCGGCGGCCCGGACATGACATTGACCCACATTCGCCGCGTGGCAGATACCGCCGGTCGGTTGAAATCCGACCTTGTCATCCTGCTCGGCGATTACACCGCGACATACCGTTTTGTGAATGAGCGCATTCCTTACGCGGTCTGGGCGGGCGAACTGGCGCGGATCGGCGCGCCGCTCGGCACATGGGCGATCCTCGGCAATCACGATTGGTGGCACAACGTTGCCGACGTCCGCCGCGCGCTGACGGATGCGGGTATTCCGCTGCTTGAGAACGACGCGGTGATGCTGGGCGCCGAGGGAGAGCGATTTTGGCTCGCCGGTCTCGGCGATCAGCTCGCGTATCGGCTTGGGCACGGCCGGTTCCGCGGTGTCGACGACCTGCCGAAAACGCTGGCGCAGGTGGGAACGGACGATCCCGTCATCCTCCTCGCGCACGAGCCCGACATTTTCCCGCACGTACCCGCGCGCGTCGCCCTGACGCTGAGCGGCCACACCCACGGCGGACAAATTCGGCTGCCGCTGATCTGGCCGGCCTTTGTTCCTTCGAAATATGGCGCGCGCTTCGCCTACGGCCACGTGATCGAGGAGGACCGCCACTTGATCGTGTCAGGCGGCCTCGGCACCAGCTTCATTCCGGCCCGCCTCGGCGTGCCGCCGGAAATCGTGCACATCCAGCTCGGCGTCTAGAACATGATTCGGAAAAAGCCCGCCCCGGACTTGATCTGGGGCGGCAGGCGGATTTCCGACAAGGTTCTTGCTCCACATAGGAAACAAGGTTCTTGCTCCACATAGGAAAATGGCGTCGACCGGGTCGGCGCCAAGGTGCTCATCCGCGTCTTGAAACGTGAGTGTTTTAGTTCGCGGTATACCCCCGTGCCCCTCCCGCCATGCGCGCGCTGAATAATCCGTCGTTTTGATGCGGCGCCAGTACGATGACCAACGTGCCGACTTTGACGTGATTGTAGAGATCAATCGAGTCCTCGTTGGTCATGCGGATGCAGCCTGACGAGACGGCGCTGCCGATATATTCCGGCTGATTGGTGCCGTGGATGCGATACAGCGTGTCCTTGTTCCCGGAGAAGAGATACATGCCGCGCGCGCCCATTGGATTGTGTGGGCCGCCGGTCACATATTCCGGCAATGGCCCGAGCCGCGTTTGCTCGCTGGGCGTCGGATGCCAAGCCGGCCACTCTTCCATACGGCCGATCTTTGCGATGCCGCTCCAGACTTGCGCCTCCTCGCCGACCGCGATGCCGTAGCGGATCGCCTTGCCCTGGGGCATCACGTAGTAGAGGAATTTATTGTCGGTATCGATGACGACCGTGCCGGGCGCTTCCTTGCGGTGATACTCGACGATGTGCCGGCGGTAGGTTTCAGAAACCGCCGCCTGATTGTACGGCAGATTGGACATCAAATCCTTGTCGCGCTGCTTCCAGCTGGCGTCGCCCGCGGGATCCAGCGTCCCGCCGGCCATATCTTGCACGCAGCCGCCGAGCGCGACGGCGACAATTACGAATGCTAGCACACGCATGGCCATGAGATACCCACTCTTCCGCCCGTCCCAGCCGTGAATCTACCCCAGAAATGTCTAGCGAAATCGTATTGATCAATCCAGCGGTCGGCAGCCCTTGGCACTGACGTCGACGCCGAGTGTTGCAGGAATGTCGCACTTTTCCCTTGACTACTCGTGTGTTTTTCCACGTAGGCCCCAATGAGTATGTTTTGCACACCTTAACCAAGAGTTTACCAGGATTCGTGTCAGGTGCAGAACGCGGGAAGTGGACGGGAAATGTCACGCCGGCGGACGATTTGTCGCCCATTTCCGCCGCACTCGCCGCTTACGACCGCATCATCGCTTACGACAAGGGAATGGGGTTCACTAATGACGGATGTGACGGCCAAATCGGCTCAGAAGACCACCAATCAGCGCAAGCCTCGCAAGTCTTCCGACGAACATTTCGCGCTTCAGCTCTGCTACCGGCAAATCGGGATTTCCGCGGTCGCGGCGGCCGCGCGCTATCAAAGCGGCGCCAAAAATCCCGCATATGCGCCGCCTGCGATTGAATTGGACGAGCGCGGCGCCGCGGTCGCCTGATTGGCATTGTATTGGGCCGGCACGGCTCGGCCTTGGACGACAAAGGGGGACGCTAAGTCCCCCTTTTCATTTCACGGACAGTTGGAGCGCCGATCGAAGGGCTGCGTGGTCAGGGGTCAGGGGCTTGCGACCCATCGCTTTGTGCCCGTGCGTAAGCCACATTTCGCCGATCGCGGCGTCGATGCTCATCGCGTCGCTGTCCTGGAAACCCAGCAGCCAGGACGATACGATGAGGGTAAGCTCGGCGATCAAGTTAAGGGGACCTCGAATAATTGCCGTAGCTGGGAATCGCGGACATCTTTGGGGTGAACAGCACAGAATCGAAACGAGAACAAAGCCGAATCATTCGCGGGTAAATTCGGGGCGCCTGACGAT
>JBEKSB010000221.1:0-6648 GCA_049517455.1 Xanthobacteraceae bacterium | reverse complement strand
AGGACTTCGAAGCCAGCATCCAGAGCGCCGTTGCCTGGACCCTCATCGCCCACATCCGCCGCCTCACAAGGAGGCTGGTGCGGGCATGAAATCCTGACAACCTTTATGAGTCAGACTCTAAGAACAAAAAAATCTTCCTATAGTGCCTAGGCGCGATATGAAAATAGTACATCGCCTCATTCCAAGCCGTCAGCTTTCCGCTAGGCATGATTTCGCTACGAGTCCAGGTATGTGACTTGCATTCAACCAATGTTGCCGGGTCCTCAGCGCCTAGATCGAATTTATAACCTTTTTTGAGGGAAGCGACCCCAATGTCGATTACGAAGGGCCGCGTAAGTTGAACACCTTGTCCGACAAAAAACTGCTGAGCGATCTTTTCAAAATCTCTTCCAGCGTGGGCGTTGCTGAGCGATCCCACGCGCTGAAAGTTATTGTAGTCCGTTTCCAAAAATTAATTTCCCTGGTGGTTTCTTCACACCGGCAAATTATCATGCTTCCGCCCCGGCATCTCCACCGTCTTGCCGCGCAGCATCGCCAGCGCCCTCGCGATGCGCGGGCGGGTGGCGTGCGGCATGATGACGTCGTCGACATAGCCGCGTTCGGCGGCGATGAAGGGGGAGAGGAAGCGCTCCTCGTATTCCTTGGTGCGCGCGGCGATCTTGTCGGGGTCGCCGATGTCGGCGCGGAAGATGATCTCGACCGCGCCCTTGGCGCCCATCACCGCAATCTGCGCGGTCGGCCAGGCATAGTTGACGTCGCCGCCGATATGCTTTGACGCCATCACGTCGTAAGCGCCGCCAAACGCCTTGCGCGTGATCAAGGTGACGAGCGGCACCGTGGCCTGCGAATAGGCGAACAGCAGCTTGGCGCCGTGCTTGATCAGCCCGCCATATTCCTGCGCGGTGCCGGGCAAAAAGCCGGGCACGTCGACGAAGGTGACGATCGGGATGTTGAAGGCATCGCAAAAACGAACAAAGCGCGCCGCCTTACGGCTGGCGTCGCTGTCGAGCACGCCGGCCAAAACCATCGGCTGGTTGGCGACAATGCCGACCGTGCGGCCGGCGATGCGGCCGAAGCCAACCACGATGTTGCGGGCGAAGGTCTCGGACAGCTCGAAGAAGTCGCCCTCGTCCACGACTTTGAGGATCAGCTCCTTGATGTCGTAGGGCTTGTTCGGATTGTCGGGCACGAGTGAATCGAGCGACGGCTCGATGCGATCGATGTCGTCGAACGACGGCAATTCCGGCACACCTGCGGAAAAATTGGCGGGGAGGAAATCGAGCAGCCGGCGCATCTGCAACAGACATTCGACGTCGTTGTCGTAGGCGCCGTCGGCGATCGAGGATTTGGTCGCGTGCACGGAGGCGCCGCCCAATTCCTCGGCGGTGACGATCTCGTTGGTCACGGTCTTCACAACGTCGGGGCCGGTGACGAACATGTAGCTGGTGTCGCGCACCATGAAGATGAAATCGGTCATCGCCGGCGAATAGACGTCGCCGCCGGCGCACGGGCCCATGATCACGGAAATCTGCGGAATGACGCCCGAGGCGATGACGTTTCGTTTGAACACCTCGCCGTAGCCGCCGAGCGCCGCCACGCCCTCCTGGATGCGGGCGCCGCCGGCGTCGAACAGGCCGACGATCGGCGCGCGCGCGCGCATCGCCATGTCCTGGATCTTCATGATCTTCTGCGCGTGCGTCTCCGACAGCGCGCCGCCGAACACTGTGAAATCCTTGGCGAACACGAAGATGCTGCGGCCGTTCACGGTGCCCCAGCCGGTGACCACGCCGTCGCCGGCAATCTTCGTCTTCTCCATGCCGAAATCGTAGGAGCGGTGCTCGACGAACATGTCGAACTCCTCGAACGAGTTCTTGTCCATCAGGAGCTCGATGCGCTCGCGCGCAGTCAATTTGCCGCGCTTGTGCTGCGCCTCGATACGCCGTTCGCCGCCGCCGCCGCGCGCGCTGTCGCGCCGCTCCTCGAGCCTGTCGACAATGTCCTTCATAGCGAAGCCCTTTTGGCCCGTTCGGCCCGATTTGGCCGCTTCAGATCGGCCCCGGCGGCCGAATTGCCTATGCAAAGTCTCAATAGCGGCGCTCAATAGCAAGGCTTGCGCATGGCGTCACGGCCACGATCTGCCGCCGCCGCCACCGTCGTCAGCGATTTGCTCGCGACCATCCCCGACGCGTGCTAAGGGAGGGGGCGAGATGGTATAGATCTTCCGATGCCGCACGAAAATCACGCAATGAGCGAGGAGGCTCGCAGATTTTCCGCACGGGCGGACCGTGCGACCCCCCGCTGGCACGAGCGGCGCGCATGAATCGGAAGGGGTTCACCGCCGCGCTCATAGTCGCAACCGTTGCCGGTATCGTACTCGGCATCTATCCGCAGCTCGATCTCGACCTGGCCGGATTGTTCTTCGACCCGAAAACGAACCTGTTCACACTTAGCGGGTCGTCCTGGCAACAGCCCGCGCGCGACGCGGCCTATTGGCTCATCACCGCGCTCGCCGCACCTGCCGTCTTCGCTATCCTCGGTAAACTGATCCTGCCATATCGCCGTATGCTCATCACGAGCCGCGCTGCGCTGTTCCTCCTGCTGACCCTCGCTATCGGGCCCGGCATCCTGGCGAACCTCATCCTGAAGGAACATTGGGGTCGATCGCGTCCAATTGACGTCACCGAGTTTGGCGGTACCGACCGCTTCACGCCGTGGTGGGATCCGCGGGGGGTGTGTCCCAGCAATTGTTCGCTTGTTGCAGGGGAACCATCCGGCGCTTTCTGGACGCTGGCGCCGGCCGCGCTCGCGCCACCGCAGTGGCAGCCGCTCGCCTTCAGCGCCGCGCTCGTTTTCGGTGCCGCCGTCGGCTTGCTCCGCATGGGCGCCGGCAGTCATTTTTTCAGCGATGTCGTGTTTGCCGGCGTGTTGATGTTTTTGGTTGTATGGATGCTGCACGGTCTGATTTATCGCTGGCGACCGACACGCCTCGCTGACAAGACGATCGAGCATTCGCTGGCGCGTGCGGGTAAGGCATTGCGCGGCGGCTTTACGGCACTCGGGCGGCGGTTTGGTGGGCACGCGGACGAGCGGCCGCAACGAGCGGCGCGCCCGGATTAGACGATGCAAATACTCGCCCGATGAGCAAGATGGGTTGCGTACGAATTTGGCCATGCACTCGAGGCACGCTGGCGCACTCCCGTGGCCTCCGCGCGCGGTGCTGAAGGGGCTCGCCAGAGCCTGCAATTCGCGATGAAAATGTTCCGATTTATTGAAGCAATTGAACGCCGGCCACAGGCGGCGTTTGCCGGCTTCCTCATTCTCCACGGTTTGGTCTGGACGGCGCTGCCGGCGCTGCTCTACACCAACCTGCCGCTCGACCTCATCGAAGCTCTAACTTACGGCCGGGAATGGCAGATCGGTTACGATAAGCTGCCGCCGCTGCCCTGGTGGACGGTCGAAGCGGTCTACCGGACGTTCGGCGTCGATACTGCCTATTATGCACTCGCCCAACTTGTCGTCATCGCCGCTTTCGTGACCGTGTGGAAGACCGCGCGTCCGCTCGTCGGCACCACCGGCGCGCTGGTGGCGCTCCTGATCATCGACGGGATGAATTATTTCAACTACAGCGCTGCCAAATTCAATCACGACGTGATCCAATTGCCGTTCTGGGCCCTGGCCGGTTTCGCCTTCCATGCCGCACTGCGGCAAGGCCGACTCCATTATTGGCTTTTGCTCGGCGTGGCACTCGGTCTTGCTTTGTGGGCCAAATACTTTGTGGTGGTATTGGCGGCGCCTTTGCTGTTGTTCCTCTTCATCGATCCGGAGGCACGCCGCCGATTGGCCGGACCCGGCCCCTGGATCGCTGCCGCTACAGTGCTCGCGGTCACGGCTCCGCATCTTGTCTGGCTTATCCAGAACAATTTCCTGCCTCTCCATTATGCCGAGGCACGGTCGCTGCCGGCACGCGGGCCGCTCGATCACCTGCTGCATCCGCTCGAATATCTGGGCGGCCAAGCGTTGTTTATGCTTCCCGCACTGTTGATCGCCGCCCCATTGGTTTGGCCGGCGGCGAAAATCGCCCCGCGCGTTAATGCCGACGCATTCGACCGCCGCATTTTCACCGTCTTGGCATTCGGCCCGGCCCTCACAGTGCTCGCATTGACGCTCATCCCCGGTCGCAGCACCGTGACCATGTGGGGCTATCCGCTGTGGCTGTTTCTTGGCCTGTGGATCGTGTTGTGCGCTCCGGCCTCACTCGATCGGGTGCGGCTTGCACGCATCGGCGCGCTGTGGGGGGCCATGTTCGCGATCTTTGTCGCCGCTTTTGTCGCCAATTATTTGGTGTTGCCGAATTTCGATCACCGGCACCGCGCCGCCTTCTTTCCCGGCGATCTTCTGTCCGCGGCGATCACGCAACGGTTCGAGCAAGCCACCGGGCAGAAGCCTCTCTACAGCGGACCGTGGATCGATCTTGCCGATCTGCGTGCCCGCGGCGCTGTTTTGGTCTGGACCGAAGGCGATCCGCACGTGTTGCCCGAAAACTTTGCCGCGGTCGCGCCGGGCACCGAGATTAGCGCGCCGTTCGATCTGCCGTTTCATCGCGGCGACGGCGTGGTGCATACTGGTTGGGCTTTTCTGCGCCCGCAAGCGTCATAAAGCGAGGCGAGGAATGACCTTGCCGATCAGCGTGCGGCTCAATAAAAGCCGCGGATAGGGCGGCGCAGGAATCTCGTCGCCCGACAGGAGCAAATTTTTTGACCTCGCCTCCGGCCGATCTGCGCAGCCGCGACTTCGGCAAAATTCTGCTGATCAAATTGTCGGCCGTCGGCGACGTGGTGAACACAATCCCGGTCCTGAACAAGCTGCGGCGGCGTTACCCGGTGGCTCAGCTCGATTGGCTGGTTTCGTCGTCGATCGCCGACCTGCTGCGGGGCAATCCGGCGATCAGCAACGTCATCGAATTCGTTCGCGACGATTGGTCGACGCCGTGGCGCCTCACACCATTCGTCAGTTACGGCCGGCTGGCGGCGACGTTGCACCGCGCGGGCTACGATCTCGTCATCGACATGCAAGGCCAATTGCGTTCCGCCGGGTTCGCGCTGTCGACCGGCGCGCCGGTGCGGATCGGTTTCGACCGGCCGCGCGCAAGCGTCTGGAACGCCTCGCCGCGCAAGTTTCCGGGTGAAGCGCGCAAGCATGCCTGGCAAGGCGCGCGCGAGGGCAGCTGGATCGCCTACACCCACCACATCCCGGTGCCGACGCTTGACCTGCATGCGGTCGATCGCTACCTCAATGTCGGGCCGATGCTGGGACTGGAAGACGGTCCGCCGGATTTCTCCTTCCCCATTCCGCGGCAAGCGGCCGACCGCATCGACGCGCTGCTCGATTATTACGGCGCCGCGGACAAGAAGCTCGCCGTGCTGGCGCCTGGCACGATCTGGGAGACCAAAGAGTGGCGCGGCGACGGCTTCGCCGAAGTGGCGCGGCAGTTGCTGCATAAGGGCTTTGCCGTGACGCTGATCGGCGCCGGCCGCGAACGCGCCGTTTGCGAGAAGGTCGCGCAACTTGCTCCAGGCGTGGTGAACCTCGCCGGCGAGACGACGCTGACCGAGCTCGCCGCGCTGATCCGCCGCTCGGCCATCAGTGTGACCAACGATTCCGGGCCGATGCACCTTGCTGTCGCGCTTGATCGCCCGGTGGTGAGCATCTTCGGCCCGACCGACCCAGTCTGGATCGGGCCCTACCACCGCGCCAACGCGGTGTTGCAGGCCGATCTGCCGTGCTCGCCGTGTTACCTTCGGCAACTCAGCCGCTGCCGCTTCGACCATTTGTGCATGCGCTCGATCACCGCGGGCGCGGTGATCGAGCGGCTTGACGACATCATGCGCGAACGGATCGGCGCTCCACGCGCCGCCGCACACGCCAATCAAAACTAGCCCGCGGGATTTTTCGGTTAGCGCCGGACCGGCCCTCTCGGCGGCGGTCGCCACTGCTGCGTATGTTCGTAGCGCTTGGCGTAGCGGTAGAACGTCACCTCGAAATAGGCGAAGGCGATGACAAAGCCGGCCCAGCCGTCGATGAAGCCGACTTTGACAATGTTGTGTTTGAGAAACGCCCAGACTGCGTGACCGAACGCGCTTGCCATCGACACGCGCCTATGAGCGAGCTTCGGCGCGCCGAGCGACGAGTAGCGGTTCATCTTGCTGATGACTTCTTGCAGATTGCGGAACGGGAATTGCCAGATCGCGTTTTGCAGCGTGCCGACCGGTTTGCTGCTGAGCACTTCGTAGCCCTCGTGGACGGGCTCCAGCGTGTAGCGCATGCTGCCTTTGCGGAAGAGCTGCGGTTGGCGGAAATTCGGATACCAGCCGGAGCCGCGGATGCGGCGGCCCATGAAATAGTTGCGGCGCGGCACCCGGTAGACGTCGCAGTCTGGCGCGCCGACAAGCAGGCCCGCGATCTCGTCGCGCACCGCCGCGGTACAGCGTTCGTCGGCGTCGAGGCTGAAAATCCACTCGTAGCGGCAGGCCTCGATCGCCCGATTGCGCAAATCACCGAAGCCCTTGAACGGCACCTGGACGACGCGCGCCCCCATGCCGGCGGCGACCTCGGCGGCGCGGTGTCGGTCACGCCGGCTGCTCGCGCGCG
>JBEKSB010000220.1:0-6652 GCA_049517455.1 Xanthobacteraceae bacterium | reverse complement strand
GTGATCCACAACCATCCGCACCGCACGGGCGCGAACCTCAGCGGAAAACTTGTTCGTCGTTTTGCTCGTCATGGCTCCACCTTCTCAGGAGTTGGAGCCTCCGATCAACCCGGAGCGGTTCACTCGGGATTGTGACTGCGCTCTACACTTGGGCGTTGCTTAGATCATTCAGTTCAATTCCATTCGCTTTAGCGGTACTGATTTTCTATTTGTTCCCCTAATGGCGGCCGTAATCGTTACTGGCTTTGGTTGGGAGAAATTTGCCTGGAAAACCGGCGCAGCTATTGTGCTTGGCTTTGCCGGGCTGGCGTTGGCACTCGACGTGCATGGCAGCAACCTCAATACCGAGGGTGTGGCATTGGCTTTTTTTGCCGCTATTGGGTTAGCTATCGTAGTCGTCGTTTCTAGCCGGCTATTTGGCAAGGGCGATGCACGTCCACTGACCCTCTACATGGCGGCGGCCGCTAGTATTCTGTTGTTGATATTATGTGCGGCGAGTCGGGACTTCGCATTACCGCAAACGGCTTCGGGTTGGATTGGTTTCGTAGCCGCTGCTGCGCTCTACGGTTTCGCAATGATTGCCTTTTTCATTGCCATATCGATGATCGGACCGGTGCGCACATCGCTCCTTTCCTACGCCGATGCGGTGATATCTGCCGGTCTTGGCGTCGTTGTGCTCGGTCAGGCGCTAACGCTGGTCCAGATTGCCGGGATCGCGCTTGTCATCCTTGCACTGATCGGCGCGACGCAACCAAGATATAAGCTTGCAATATCGAAAAAGATCACCGGCTGATCGCGTCGCAAATTAATCAGTTCGGTTTGCCAGAACGGCAACCAATGATGCTTTAGCGCCGGCCCGCGCGGCCGATTTGCGGCGATTGCTACCTGCGCACCGTCCCCCCTCGCGCTCGCCAGCGCCTTGTCCGTCAAAAAGCCAGCCTCCCTGGTAGTGCGAGACCACAACAACCAGTAAATCGATATGTGCGTGGAACGCGCGGCATAACTCCCCGAATTTGCTGCGGTGCGTGACGCGGAATTTGGCCTTCTCGGCCACCCCGGTCGTGTGACGGCGCGGCAGGTTGAAGTCCGGCCACGCCGGCCTTGAGCAAGGCGAGGGCTGATTCGACCCTTGGCGAAAGTTGCTCGCGTAGGCGATAGCGATCTCATATGCAGAGCGCGCAATGCCGACAGACTGTGCGGCAATGCCGATACATGCCGATCAAATGAGCGTAGCTTAACAAGCCGGCTGCACCGGGCCTTGTAGGCCGACGATGGCGCATCATTACGCAAGACGACTTCGTACAACTCTGACAGCGTCGCTTGCGCTGGGGGCGATAGCAGGGGCTGCCGTTGCTGGGTCGTTAGAGGATATTTATCGCGTCGGCGCTGAGAAAGGCAACGCCGGTGCGCAGTTTAGCCTCGGCTTCATGTACGAAAAGGGCCAGGGTGTGCCGCAGGATTATGTCCAAGCGTACATGTGGTTCAACTTGGCGGCTGCGCAGGGCACCAGAGGCGCGGCAGAGTGGAGAGAACACATCGCGGCACGCATGACTCCAGCGCAGATCGCTGAGGCACAGAAGCTGGCGCGTGAGTGGAAGCCAAAGCTGGAACCTTAATTTGGCCGCATCGACTACGCTGACGACGGCGGCTCAAACAATAACACCACTCGCCTCGATCTAGGCGGACATTCTAGCCGGCCCTCTGGCCGTGCCGGCGGGAAATCGGCGCCGCGCGTCCAGACAGGACATTTGACGGCTTATGGCCGATTTTGTCGAGGCTTCGCGCGCCATCCGGCAGGCCGAGGTCGGCGCCTCGCAGACGATGATCGAGCGAACCGAAGCCTGTTTTGGCATCAAACCCGAATGGCTCGCGGCGGACACCGCCTATGGCTCAGCTGCCAACCTCGATTGGCTGGTCAACCAGCAGGGAATCGCGCCGCACGTCCTGGTCATCGACAAATCGCAGCGCGAGGATGGCACGTTCTCGCGTGAGGACTTCATCTACGACGCGATGCGCGATGGTCGCCTTCGCCTTCCTTCAGCATTATCGCCTCAAAAAAGTGAGGCGGAAAAAAGAATCAACGGACCACCACCTCAACCAAGCTTGCCTGCCGTGCGCCACGCCATCGTCGAGCTCATCATTCGACTGCCGCCTCAACGTTGCCCGCATTGCCGAAGGTGGATCTGTGCGAAAACGCAGTGTGAATAAATGTGCCACAGTAGTGCTAATTCAGCGGATAACTGTGACCTCACTCCCTATTTCGAGGGGATTCGGGCGCTGGCAAAACAGCACAGCCATTCAGTAAGAAATGCGCCCAGTAGTTGCTGCATTTCGAGGCAAGCTCACAACAGCGAGTAACTCGGTCGACTCAACTGTATTCAACGCGAAGTTTTGCGGGCGGGTGTTGCGGCAATTCTGCCGGCGAGTCCGTCGCCAGCGCAGTCAATCTGTCCCTTACGTAGCGCGCACGTCGCGCTGCGTAAGGGACACCAGAGATCCGACCGTGGCGATCAGCGGCTGTAGGTCGCCGTCAGGGTCGCCTTGTCGAGCGTATGAAAATGCAAGTCGAAGCCGACGAGCGCTGCCGATGCGTTGTCATCCTTCGCGTCTGGCAGCTTGTCGACGTCCACTGCAAACACCGTGAAGATGTAGCGATGCGGCTTTCCGTCGGGCGGCGGGCAGGGGCCGCCCCAGCCGTCGGTACCGAAATCGGTCCGGCTCTGGATGACGCCTTCAGGCATGAGCTTCGCCTTCACGTCGCCGGCGTTCTTCGGGATCGAAGTCGTCGCCGCCGGAATGTTGAACACCACCCAGTGCCACCAGCCGCTGCCGGTCGGCGCATCCGGATCGTAGTTGGTGAGGGCGAAGCTCTTGGTCCCGCTCGGCGCCCCGCTCCAGCTGAAGGACGGAGAAATATTGCCGCCTTTGCAGCCGAAGCCATTGAGCACCTGCTCATCCTTCATGGCCGCGCCGTCGCTGACCTCCGCGCTTTTCAAGCTCATGCTTTGCGCATAAGCCACCTGCGCGCCGAGTGCGCTGAAGGCCAGAACCGCCGCCCCTAATGCTACTCTATTCATCGTTCCTCTCCCTTGGTTTGAGGCCGACATTCCCCGGATGAACTCCGGAACGGCGTGGATGATAGCAAAAGGCGGGACTCCCGGGTAGCCATAGGCGGGCTGCGCAGTGCTTCCGGCGTTCTAGCCGTCAAGAACGACATCCGATCCGGCGATCCGGCCATTCTTTCTGGCATCCAGGCACACTCCTTCCGTCGTGATGACGCATCCGCCCTCCAGTTGCTACGCTGAGGCTGGCCGCGGTCGCAGTCCATCGATCAGCCGCAGAATCTCCTGGAACAATTCCCTCGGCACCGCGACCTCGGCCATCTGGAAGATGACGTAGCGGCCATGGCGCACGATCTTGACGCCGATCTTAATCAGCTTCTCCCGCAGGCTCGTCAGCGACCATTGTTTGACTGCCTCCGGCAGAGCCAGCGTTCGCATGAAATTTGTGAGATTGTAAGCCAGCGCATGAAGCTGAAGCCGCACGGCGTTGGCGGTGAACGAGTAGCATGACAGCCGGGTCCACTTGACCGCATTCTTGCCTTCCTTGATCCACTGCTCCGCCGTGCCGCGTGCATCAGCACGGGTCCTGCATCGCGGGTAATGGAGAGCAACATATGGGCCGTTCACGATGTGGACTGACGAGTAAGATTCACGCCGTTGTGGACACCAAGGGTCTACCAGTGCACCTCGGCCTTACGCTCGGTGAGGCTCACGACAATCGTTATGCTCAGTTCTGCTCAGTGGACTGCGTCCGCGAACGATGTTGCTGGCAGATCGAGGATATGACGCCGATTGGATCAGGGCGCTCGTTACCGAGCAAGGCGCGTAGGCAAACATCCCACGAAAACGAAAATGCAAGAAGCCAATCTGCTTCAGCCCCTATCTCTACCGAGCGCGCAACTTGGTCGAGCGGTTCTTCAACAAGATCAAGCAATGTCGTCGCGTCGCCACCCGCTACGACAAACTCGCAGCCACCTATCTTGCCTTCATCAAGCTCGCATCTATCCGGATTTGGCTACGTGCTTATGAGTCCGCGCCCTTCTGTAATAGGCTTGAGGAAAGGGCGACGAAGTTGGTGAACGCGAGACCCGAAGTGTTCGTGCCTGCCTTCGCCGCGTGGCTGGCTCCGCTACGTCAACCGGCTCCGCCGACCACGCTCCGGCTGGCGCAACGGCCAACGCTAAACTAACATTCCACCTGGACCACTCAGTGGGGCCGATCAATCATCACGACGATCAGCTCATTTATACTTGGCAAGCAAGATAGGAAAGCTCATGACACCGGCCACAAGGTTGCGCGCGCTGCTCAAGGCCGAGGCGATGGTGATCGCTCCGGGCGCCTATGACGGCATCACCGCCAGGCTCATCGCTCAGGCCGGCTTCCCAGCGGTCTACATGACCGGCGCCGGCACCGCCGCGTCGTATGGTTATCCGGATTTCGGTTTGGTGACCATGACCGAGATGGTCGCCAACGCGGCCCGCATCGTGCGTGCCGTCGATGTTCCGGTGATCGCCGACGCCGACACCGGTTACGGCAACGAGTTGAACGTGGTTCGCACGATCCAGGAGCATGAGCGAGTCGGCACCTCGGGCGTGCATATCGAGGATCAGGTTTCGCCCAAGAAGTGCGGCCATCTCGATAACAAGGAGATTATCCCACGGGAGGAATGGCTGGCGAAGATCCGCGCCGCCGTCGCCACGCGCCGGAATCCCGATTTTCTGGTGATCGCCCGCACCGACTCGCGCGCCATTGCCGGCTTCGACGAAGCTGCCGCACGCTGCAACCAGGCGCTCGCGGCCGGCGCCGATATGGCGTTCCTCGAGGCGGCACAAACGTTGGAAGAAGTGGCCGCGGTGCCGCGGCAAGTGCGCGGCCCCTGCCTTCTAAACATCGTGCGCGGCGGCAAGACGCCGGAGGTGAATCTGCTCGATGCGCAGAAAATGGGCTACCGCCTGGCGATCCTGCCCGGGTTGTTGATAACAGTGGTGGTCGGGACATGCGACGCGATGCTCTCAGAGTTGAAGCGTACGCACATCCATCCCGTGCCCGCCGGCGACCCGACAGTGCGTCAATTGTTCAACCGCTTCGGCGCCGATGAGTGGGACACGCTGCGCACCCGCTTTCGCGATGACGCAATCGCCAGGGCAGCCGAATGACCAAAGCGCAAACCCTGTTTGACAAGATCTGGGCGCGCCACACCATCCTCGAGCGCCCGGACGGGGCGACGCTGCTGCATGTCGCCCGCCACCTCGTGCATGACGGCTCCCGCGCCAGCTTCGGGGCGCTGAAGGACAAGGGTTTGGGGGTCCGCCATCCCGAGCGCACCTTCGCGACGCCCGATCACTATGTCTCGACCCTCGGCAACGAACTCACGGCGATCTCAGAGCCATATCGCCGCGAGATGGTCGGCGCGCTGGCGGATAATGCACGGGAGCACGGCATCACGCTGTTTGGTCTCGGCGACAGGCGCCAGGGCATCGTGCACGTCATCGGGCCCGAGCAGGGCATCACCCAGCCTGGGCTTCTGATGGTCTGCGGCGACAGTCACACCGCGACGCACGGCGCGCTTGGGGCGCTCGCTTTCGGCATCGGCTCCTCCGAGGTATCCCATGTACTCGCGACCCAGGCGCTGTGGCAAAGCCGGCCGGGTAGCATGCGGATCTGCGTCGATGGGACGCTTTCTATCGGCGTTACGCCCAAGGATGTCATTCTCGCCATCATCGCGCGTATCGGCGCCGCCGGCGGCACCGGGCATGTGATCGAATATGTCGGCTCAGCCTTCCGTTCCATGTCTGTGGAAGGACGTCTCACCGTCTGCAACATGTCGATCGAGGCCGGCGCCCGCGCTGGCATGGTTGCGCCAGATGACATCACCTATGCGTATCTCGCCGGCCGCCCCTACGCACCCAAGGGCGCCGCCTGGGATCAGGCGCTCGCGTTCTGGGGCACGCTCCCGAGCGATCCGGACGCCGCTTTTGACAAGGAAGTGACGCTGAACGCCCAGGATATAGCGCCGATGGTCACCTGGGGCACCAGCCCCGAGGACGCCGTCCCGATCATCGGCACCGTCCCAGACCCCGACAAGGCGACCGACACCGCGCGGCGCGCGGGCATGCGGCGCGCGCTCAGCTATATGGGTTTGACGCCTGGCCAGCGCATCGACGCGATCACCATCGACCGCGTTTTCATCGGCTCGTGCACCAATTCGCGCATCGAGGACCTCCGCGAGGCGGCTCGCGTGGCGCAGGGGCGCAAGACCAGCGTTCCGGCCATAGTGGTTCCCGGCTCCGGCCTAGTGAAGGCGCAAGCGGAGGCCGAGGGGCTGGACCGCATCTTCCGCGAGGCCGGCTTCGAATGGCGCGAGCCCGGCTGCTCGATGTGCGTGGGCATGAACGGCGATCTGGTGGCGCCTGGCGAGCGCTGCGCCTCCACCTCCAATCGCAATTTCATGGGGCGGCAAGGCAAAGGCGCGCGCACCCACCTGCTGAGCCCCGCCATGGCCGCCGCCGCGGCGGTGACCGGACGGATGACCGATGTCCGCAGGCTGATGGCGGGAGAGGCGTGATGGAGAAGTTCGATAGACTCGAATC
>JBEKSB010000219.1:0-6663 GCA_049517455.1 Xanthobacteraceae bacterium | reverse complement strand
TTCCAGCGCTGTCTCGGCGGAATGGCCACGGCGCTTGTCTTGGCATCGCTGCCGACGGGCGCCCAGGCGCAAGACAAGCGGCCCAATGTCGTCGTCATCATGACCGACGATACCGGCTGGGGTGATCTCGGCGCCTTTGGCGGCGGCAAGACCCGCAACGCGCCTACACCGAACCTCGACCAGTTCGCGGCCGGCGGCACGACGTTTACGGAATGGTACGGGCAGGCGAGTTGCACGGCCGGCCGCGCCTCGTTCATCACCGGACGCATCCCGGTGCGCTCCGCTCTTTCGGTGGTGATCGCGCCCGGCGATCCGAACAAGATTCGGCCGGAGACGCCGACCATCGCGGAGTTTTTCAGGAAGAACGGCTACCAGACCTATTTTTCGGGAAAGTGGCATCTGGGCGACACGATCGACGCCATGCCGGTCAACCATGGCTTCGATACGATGAAAAATTTCCTCGCCTATTATTCGGGGGTCTACGCCTACACGGACACCAATCTGCACCCGGACTTCCCGCGCGACAATCCAGCATTCATGGCGGCGTATTGGCAAAAGGTGAATGACGGCATGTGGGAGGGCGAAGCGGGGCAACCGCCCCGGCGCGTCATCGAGCATTTCGGCTATCCCGACCTCGCGACGTTCGACCAGAAGCAGGCCGCCGACGCGGCCGGCTATATCAAAGAACACGCGAACGATACCAAGCCGATGTTCATGTACGTGTCCTTCACCAAAATGCACAATCCAACGAACCCTGCGCCGGACTTCAAGGGCAAGTCGCATGCGAGCCTCTATCTCGACTCGTTGATGGAGATGGACGCCAACACCGGCACGGTCTTGCAGGCGTTGCGAACCGCCGGCATCGACAAGAATACGATCGTGTTGTGGACGGTCGACAACGGCGCGTGGATCGACGCTTATCCCGACGCCGGCTACCAGCCGTTCCGCGGCATGAAGGGGACCGGCTTCGAGGGCGGTTGGCGGGTGCCGACCATCATGTCCTGGCCGGGCCACATTCCGGCCGGCACCAAGACCGACGGCATCATCTCCCACATGGACTTCTGGCCGACCGCCGCGGCGCTGGCGGGCCTGACGCCGCCGCCCCACGGCGGATGGGTCGGCAACGACGGCAAGCCGATCTATTTTGACGGCATCGACAACAGCGCGTTCGTCCTCGGCAAAGGCAAATCGGCCCGCGATTCGATGATCTATATCGAAGGCATCACCATGCTCGGGCTGCGCACTGGCGACTGGAAATTCGTCTGGACTGCCAAGGATAGCTGGCTCGGTCCGGAACTGACGCTGGAGGTGCCGGCGATCTACAATCTGAAACAGGACCCGGGCGAAGCCTACGACAAGATGTTCAACGGCGCGGCGCCGCCGACCGCCGGCATGCTGAAGACCTCGCCCGGCCGCTGGTCGGGGCAGGACAGCGGCTGGGCGCTCATGATGGCGCTGGCGCCATTCGAAGAGATGATGAAGTCGATGAAGGAGTTTCCCAACACGGATATCCTGCCGAGCCCGGCGCTGGTCGGCGTCGACCGGCCGAAATTCGTGCCGCCGGCGATGCGTTTCTACACCGGAGACTGAGTGGCGGCCCTAGGTCAAAAAAGTTCCGGTCAATAAATATTTTTCTGCAAACCGTACGCTCGCGCAATAAGGGCGCACCCTGTCACTCCGCCGCTCGGCCCATGTACGCAGGAGCCCACCATGGACGTGACCAAGTTCGTCAACGATCAGAATTTGGAGAGGTTTCGGCGGCTTGCCAGCGCCGCCACCGTAGAGGCCGAACGAAGAATTCTGCTCGATTTACTGGCCGAGGAGCAGATCAAGTTCATCGAACTCCAGAAGGCCAGAACCTCCATTGATTGAGTCGGCTCTTCGCAACGACGCATCATTCGACACATTGTCTAAATCCATCGCGAGAATTGCTGGCTGTTTGTCGTCGTGAAGATACACGAGCCTCACGACTGTCACCTACCGTCCTTTCCAAGGGGCATTTCTGCAAGTTTCGCCTCGGCGTTGGCTTCACCAACGCCCGGCGACCGACCTGAGAAAGGAAAACTTCATGTCGCATCGATCCATTATTTCCGTCGCCGCCGCCGCCATCCTCGCTATCGCGTGCGTTTCGACTGATGCCTTGGCCTATCGCGGCGGCGGAGGCCGCGCCGGCGTTGGTCGCGTCGGAGGCGTCCACGGCGGCTATCACGGCGGCGTCTATCGTGGCGGCTATGCGCGCCGTGGTTGGGGCGTAGGCGCTGGCGCTGCCGCCGTCGGTGCTGCGGCTGTCGGTGGGGCGATAGCGGCCCCGTATTATTACAACAGCGCCCAATGCGGATATTATCCCTATCCGGCCTGCTATTAGGATCGGCGCATTGCGTTTGGCGTTGCGGCTGAAGACGATCCGAACCGAACCGCATCGTCGCCTCATCTCGTAACGCCGAACGCGCCGCCTGAATTCGACAGCCCAACACTCAAGCAAGATCGGGCGCGCTGGTTCGCGTCGTATTTCGTTGGACAAGCCTGCCCCCGGGCAGCTAAGCAGCCCGCCATGCTTCGCCGCCTTTACGATTGGTGCATCGCCACCGCCGGTGAACCCCATGCGGCCTGGATCCTAGGCGCCGTGTCGTTTGCCGAAAGTTCGTTCTTTCCGGTTCCGCCGGACATCATGCTGATCCCGATGACGCTGGCGCGGCCCGACCGGGCCTGGTTCTTCGCCACCATTTGCACGCTGACGTCGGTCGCCGGCGGGCTGCTCGGCTATTTGATCGGGGCTGCGCTCTACGACAGCGTCGGGCAGTGGCTCATCCATCTCTATGGCTATGGCGACAAGGTCGAAGCGTTCCGCGCCGCCTACGCGCAATACGGCGCGCTGATCATCCTGCTCAAAGGTCTGACGCCGATCCCCTATAAGATCGTGACCATCACGTCGGGTTTTGCCGGCTTCAATCTCGGCCTGTTCGTCGTGCTGTCGATCATCACCCGCGGGGCGCGGTTCTTCATCGAGGCGTTTCTGCTCAACCGCTACGGCCCGCGCGCGCGCAGCATCATCGAGAAGCGGCTCGGGATGTGGGCGGGCCTGGCCGCAATCGGCGTCATCATTGGCTTTATCGTCGTCGTGCGGGTATTCTGACGGCGCTCCTGTCGATCATTGAGTTTGCAAGCGCCGGCCGGCCATGACGAGCTTCGTGAAGCCAACAAGCCTATGCGGCGCCGCTCTTGTAGCGCTGCTCGCCGTGGCGTTGCCGATCGTGGCCTCCGGCAGCGCGGTCGCGCAAGGCACCCAAACGCCCGCAGCCGCCGCGGCGCCGGCACAACCCGCGCCACCACCGGCCGCGCCGGCGACGCCCTCCCCTCCTCCCGCGCCGATAGCGATAGCGCCGCTCGTTCCGCCGCAACCTCCTCCCGCCTACAAGCCGGGCTTCCTGCATCAGCTGAAAGTCTGGTGGGACGATTCGATCGCCGTTTTCGATACCAAGGGCAAAGACACGCCCGGCAAGGCGGACGACCTGAATAGAAAATCGGACGACGCCGCAAAGAGCGCGGTGGATGCCGCCAAAGACGCAACCAAGAGCGCCGCAACGGCCACGCAAGATGCGATGAAGAACGCAGTCGAGGCGACCAAAGGCGCCGCAACGACCGCAACGGATGCGATGAAGAACGCGATGGAAGCGACCAAAAACGCGGCCACCGCGATCGTGCGACTGCCGGGCACGCGGATCGTCGACGTGCACGAGACCTGCGCGCGGGCGCCGAACGGCGCGCCGGACTGCGCCGCGGCGGCGGCGAGCGGCTGCCGCGGCAAGGGCTTCAATACCGGCAACCCGCTCGACGTTCGCACTGCGGAGAAATGTGATACGACCGCATTGCAGGCGGGACACCTTCCCGGGCAACGCGAGTGCGCGGTCGAAACGGTCGTCATTCGCGCCGTCTGTCAGTAACCCTCAACAGCAAGTGTTTTGTTGGAGCAAAGGAGTAGTCGCGGCCATGATGTTGAAAGCCGATCGCAACAAAGCCGCCGATACGCTCCTCGCCGCGGAAAAGGCGCGCAAGCAGGCGGTGCAGATTTCCAAGACCTGGCCCGACATCACGATGGAGGACGCCTACGCGATCTCGACCGAGGTCGCCAAGCGCAAGATCGCAGCCGGCGCCAAGCTTATCGGCCACAAGGTCGGCCTCACCTCCAAGGCGATGCAACGCTCATCGCAGATCGACGAGCCTGATTACGGCCACCTCCTCGACACCATGATGGTCGCCGACGGCGGTCGCGTGCCGCATGACAATTATTGTCTGCCGCGGGTCGAGATCGAGCTCGCATTCATTCTCGGCAAGCCGCTCAAGGGTCCCGGCGTCACCCTCCCCGACGTGTTGCGCGCGACCGAATATGTCGTGCCGGCGATCGAGATCGTCGATGCGCGGTTGCAAGACCCGCGCAAGATTTTCGACACCGTGTCCGACAACGGCGCCGCGGCCGGCATCGTCATCGGCGGCCGGCCGGTCGGGCCGTTGGACGTCGATCTGCGCTGGGTCGGCGGCATCATGTATCGCAACTCCGAGATCGAGGAGACGGGCGTCGCCGCCGGCGTGCTCGGCCATCCGGCTTTGGGCGTCGCCTGGCTCGCCAACAAGCTCGGCTCGCTCGGCGTCACGCTCGAGCCCGGCCATCTCGTGCTCGCCGGCTCGTTCACCCGCGTAGTGCATGCCAAAAAAGGCGACACGCTGCACGCCGATTTCGGCACGCTCGGCGGCATCGCGGTTCAGTTTGTGTGATCACGACCGTCATCCTGAGGTGGCCGCGAAGCGGCCCTCGAAGGATGCACGGCCATCGAAATCGGATTTATCCGATTTCGGAGTATTTAGTATCCAAGTCGGCAACAGCCGACTTGGATGCCGACGCCCTTCGAGGCTCGCTACGCTCGCACCTCAGGGTGACGGAAACAAGAATGATGGATTGTCGCCCACCCCGCGTTGACACGCCCCGCCAGCGGCCTACATTAAGTGTGTTCCGAGGGGAGCTCCGGGAGGAGCTGAGACCGCCAAATCTCGTTTGAGAGACCTGCGGAAAACCCTTTGAACCTGATCCGGGTCATGCCGGCGAAGGGACAGGAATTTACCTTCTACTGCCGGCACGTCCTGACACAAGAATCCGAAACCGCGATTGCGATAGCGCATCGCGGTAGGCATTGCGGAGCTTTGCCATGCAACCAGCCGTTTTCATTGCCAGACTCATTGGTCCGACATTCGTCGCGGTCGGCGCCGGCATCTTGCTGAATGGACCCTTCTATACCGCCCTGATCGTGGAGGCGGTGCACAGTCCGACCCTGATCTACTTTTCCGGGCTGATGGCGCTCATCCCCGGCCTCGCCATACTCAACGTGCATCGGGGGTGGACGGCGGATTGGCGCGTCATCGTCACCATCCTCGGCTGGCTGTTGGTGATCGGCGGCGTCATCCGGCTCGTGCTGCCGGCCACCACGGCGACGCTGGCGGGCGACATTTATTCCAAGCCAGCGGTCCTGCTGATCGTCGCCGCCATTGTACTCGTTGTCGGCGGCTGGCTCAGTTTCGTGGGCTACCGCCGCGCCTGATCCCGAAGCGATCACGTGCAAAGGAAAAATTTAGGAGTGCATCGATGAACAAACATATCGCCGAATCCGATCTCGCGACGCCGAAGGTCACCACCGGCCCGATCGCCGGCTCGCGCAAGATTTACGCGCGGCCCGACGCTGCGCCGGACCTGAAAGTGCCGCTGCGCGAGGTCGTGCTTGATGCGAGTTCCGGCGAGCCGCCGCTGCCGCTCTACGATCCGTCCGGCGTCTATACCGATCCCGATGCGGCGATCGACGTGGAGAAGGGTCTTTCGCGCACGCGCATCGCATGGGTGCGCGAGCGCGGCGGCGTCGAGGAATACCAGGGCCGCCCGATCAAGCCGGTCGACAACGGCAACGCCACCGGCAAGCATCTCGCCCGCAATTTCCCCAACACGCCGAAGCCGCTGCGCGGGGCCCCCACCCTACCCTCCCCCGCAAGCGGGGGAGGAACGGAGGGGGCCATCACCCAGCTCGAATGGGCGCGCGCGGGCGTCATTACCAAGGAAATGATCTACATCGCCGAGCGCGAGAATCTCGGCCGCAAAAAAATGCTCGACATCGCGCAGGAAGCGCATGATGACGGCGAAAGCTTCGGCGCTTCGTTGCCGCTGTTCGTCACCCCGGAATTCGTGCGCAGCGAAGTCGCGCGCGGCCGCGCCATCATCCCGGCCAACATCAACCACAGCGAGCTCGAGCCGATGATCATCGGCCGCAACTTCCTCACCAAGATCAACGCCAATATCGGCAACTCCGCGGTCACTTCATCTGTAGAAGAGGAAGTGGAAAAGATGGTGTGGGCGATCCGCTGGGGCGCCGACACGGTGATGGACCTCTCCACCGGGCGCAACATCCACAACACCCGCGAATGGATCCTGCGCAATTCGCCGGTGCCGATCGGCACCGTGCCGATTTATCAGGCGCTGGAGAAGGTCAACGGCGATCCCGTCAAACTCGACTGGGAGTGCTACAAGGACACGCTGATCGAGCAGTGCGAGCAGGGCGTCGATTATTTCACCATCCACGCCGGCGTGCGGCTCGGCTACATCCACCTCACCGCCAACCGCGTCACCGG
>JBEKSB010000218.1:0-6680 GCA_049517455.1 Xanthobacteraceae bacterium | reverse complement strand
GCTTCCGGCGCGGCAGATGCGGTATCGGAGGCCTCCGGCGCGGGCGCAGGCGCCCGTTTCGGCCGCGGTTGTGCGGTCTGATTCGCCTTCTTGCCGTCGGTCAGGATCTCGGTGATGCGCAGGAGCGTGAATTCCTGCCGATGGCCGCGCTTGCGGCGGGAATTTTTTCGCCGACGCTTCTTAAACGCGATGATCTTCGGGCCGCGCGCCTGGTCGAGCACCTCGGCCGCGACCGTGGCGCCAGCGACTGTCGGCGCGCCGAGCGTGACGCTGTCACCACCAACGACCAGAACCTCGCCGAACTCGACGATTTCCCCGGGCTCGCCCTTGACCTTGTCGACCTTGAGCACGTCCTCGGCAGCCACCCGGTATTGCTTGCCGCCTGTCTTAAAGACCGCGAACATCTTTTATCCTCGTGTTCGAACCCCGGTACTCGGTCTGATCCGGACCGGCTTTTTCCAGTCGATGCTGATGCTGGTTAAGGCGCGCGCCAGCAAACCTTAACGGTTCGCCCAGCAAGCGCCCGCGTCCTTATGACGGGGCGGCAAATCCCTGTCAAGAAATGCAAAGCCGGGCCGTATTCCGGTCGCGGACAAGCCTTTGCATCCTGTGATAAGAGACCCCCGACAAAAAGGAGCTTGGCATGGCGACGAACGGAACAGGGCACAAACCGAAGATCGGCTGGATCGGCGCCGGCCGCATGGGCATTCCCATGGCTGAGAGGCTCATCAAGGCTGGCCACGACGTCACCATCTGGAACCGCACGCGCGCCAAGGCGGAGCCGCTGGCCAAGATCGGCGGCAAACTGGTCGATCAACTCTCCGAGCTCAAAAATGTGGACGTGCTGTTCTCGATCGTATCGACCGGGAAGGACGTACAGGAGGTGCTGTACGGCAAGAACGGCGTTTGCAGCCAGGGCGGACGGGTGCCGCCAGTCGTCGTCGATTGCTCGACAATCTCGGTGGAAGACTCAGCCGCCGTCCGCGACAAGCTCAAGCAGCTTGGCGCCGATTTCGTCGCCGCGCCGATGAGCGGCAATGCCAAGGTCATCAAAGCGGGAAAGGCATCCGCAGTAGTGTCGGGCGCCGAGGCGGCATGCAAGACAGTGATGCCGTTGATCGAAGTATTTGCGGAGCGCGGCGTTTCCTATGTAGGCGATGGCGAGCTCGCGCGCGTCTGCAAGATCGCGCACAACGTCATGCTCGGCGTGGTCATCGAAAACCTCATCGAGATCACGCTCCTGACCAACAAGATGGGCGTGCCGCGCCATGCCTTCCTTGCCTTCCTTAACAACAGCGCCATGGGCTCGATGTTCACGGGGTACAAGTCGCCGGCTTTGGTGAATTGCGACTGGACCACGACGTTCACACCAGAGCTTTTGCGCAAGGATCTCGATCTAGGCCTCGAACTGGGCCGCGACGCGGACGTGCCGATGCCGGTGACGGCGGCTGCTCGCGAGGTTCTGCAAAGCCACTTCGGCGCCGCCATGTTGCAGAAGAATCCGGAGGAATATTTGCAGAAGGATTTCGCGGCGCTGGCGGAGACCATGGCGCTCGCCGCCGGCATGAAGCTCGAAAGCGAGAACAAGAACGTGCCGACGGGATTGGAGACATAGAGAGCGATTTCATCGCTCGTCCCCGCGAAAGCGGGGACCCGGTTCTCTGCTCCATCTGGATTCCCGCTGGCGGGCAATGAGCGGAAATCGGTCGAGCGGCCTACTTAACGTCGGTATGCGCGCTGATCGCCATCTGCCATTGACCGTTACGTTTCACCCATACGCGCGCGGCGCGGTATGGCGGGCGCGATCCTTCCGGCGCGGCGGCGGTCGCGATCATCACCGCACCGTCGCCGTAGACCGCAAGCCGCATGGTCTGCACTTCCCCGACCGTAACCGCCGTGTTGCTTTCCTTCTGGCGCTCGATTGCGGCGATCCGGCCTGATTTCAGGACCGGCGCCCGGTCGCTGCCGTAGACCACGAACTCATCGGCCACGTGCTTACCCCACGCGCCGACGTCATGGGCGACAATAGCGTTCATGATCGCCTGAAACGCGTTGACGATGTCCTGCTCCGCGGGGGAGCGCACACGATAGGGGATCGTCTGGCAGGGATTCTCACATTCATGCGGCTGCGAGTCGGTGGAAGACGGCGGCGCGGCGGCGACCGACGCGTCCGCCGCTGCGACTGGAACGTCCTGTATCAGCAACGCGCGCCATGCGCCTTTCTGTTTGACCCAAATATCGAGGAAAAACACGTCGGCGTCGTGCGCCGCTTTGTGATGGCCGGTAACCACGGCAACGAGGCCGTAGCTGCGCACCTTGACGTCATTTGCAGGACCGGCGGCGACGCTCTTGAGATCGCCCAGAATATCCTTGCGCGCGTAAATCTTGCCATTGGCGTCGACGAGACTGAATTGCAGCGCCAAGAGCCGACGCGCCGCCGCCTTATCCCCGGCGCGCATTGCATCGCCGAGCGCCGTATCGGCGGCCAGCACCGGCGCGTCATCGCCTGCGAACGGCGGCGCTTTGGGTTGCGCTTTGGAGAACGCGAAAGCTGCGATCAGTACGGCGCCGACGAGCGCGACGAGTCCTCCCCATCGCACCGCCGACCCCAACGCCGCCGACTCACCCCGTTTGATGGCCTCCGGCATTGCCACTTTTTACGAACTCCACCAGCGACGTCGCCGCCGTCCCAGCCAACGTGCACGCACCATGCCATTTTCGGACAAGAACGCTCAAGGCGCGATAGCCCGGGCGACGCCGCGCCGCAGTTTTAATCGCTGCAGCGTGACTTCCTGCCCGGCAAAGAAATCAGCCGCAATGCCCGTGCGGACAATGGACGTGGCCGTGGTGCCGGCGCGCCCCGCGACGGTAACGCATATGCTCATGGGCCATTGCGAGGCGGCACTCTGCGCTGAGTTGGGCCCGTTTTCGCTTCATACACGCCGTTATCTTCGGCACGTCGGGGATAAAATCGGAACAAACGCGCATCGCATCGCCCGTGCATGCCTGGCGGGACTCGTCGCTGCCTTGCGCAGCGGCGCCGCCCACTCCCGCAACGCCAATTCCAATAAGCAGCAGACCCACCGGCAATGCCGGCCAGCAGACGAGACGCATGATACGCAGCATGTGTTTCCTTCCTTCCCCTGGATCCTGCGGGTCACCCGCGACGTCTCAGCCTAGAGCATGATCCCGAAAAGTGGAAACCGGTTTTCGGCAAAGATCATGCTGCACGAGGAAAGCCAGAGCCGGCCCCGCCGTCGACGGGTGCCGGCCCGGAAGGGCGCGTGCCGCAATCTCGGCTTGGGACCCCCGTCGCGCGCGTTAGCGCACGCCCCACGCAAAGCCGCTCGAGGAGCGCCTAGGCTCCCTGAGGTCGGTCCGCGCACATCGCTCAACCGCGCCTTCGGTGAGTTCCGCCGTCTTGTTGTCGAACGAGAAGTGACGACAAACCGCGCCGTCGGGCATCGTGAAGACAATTGCGCTTACCCGATTCGCCTCACGCACCTCAGCGGCGGCGTGCAGCATCGGATCGAGCACGGTACGTCCGCCGACAAGCAGCGTCGCCGCAAGAAACACCAGAAACAACGACAGGACGACGGCCACGCGCGTGGTTTTCGCCTGCTGCTCATCGCGCCGGACCCGCGGGGAGCGGCGCACGATCGAGCGCCCGCGGACGTGATCCGCCGCTGTATTCCACAAAGCCGTAGCCGTGCCCGCTCGTTCGCCTGCGCGCATGCCAGCATAAAATCGGGAAACTCTGCAGCGGCCGATAACAAATCAGGGTTGATTTGAATCAAATTGCGAAGGCACCACATGAGCAATCTTCCAAAATCATCACCGAATGTTATGAGAAAACATGCGAACCCAAGTCGCCATTATCGGCGCCGGCCCGGCTGGTCTGCTGCTCGGCCAGCTCCTGCACAAACACGGCATCGATAACATCATCGTGGAGCGGCAAACTGGCGAATATGTCCTGGGCCGTGTTCGGGCCGGCGTTATCGAACAAGTAACGATCGACTTGCTCGACGAGGCCGGCGTCGGGGCGCGCATGCACGAAGACGGCCTCGTGCACGAGGGCGTCCAGCTTTGCGTTGACGGTGTGCGCCACCGCATCTCCTTCAAGGAGATGACCGGCAAAGCGGTGATGGTCTACGGGCAGACCGAAATTACGAAGGACCTCATGGACGGCCGCGCGGCGGTCGGCGCCCCTACCATCTACGCGGCTTACGACGTCGGTTTGCATGGAATTTTTGGCGACAAGCCGCACGTGACCTTCCGCGCCGACGGGAAAACGCAGGAGATCGCATGCGACTCCATCGCCGGTTGCGACGGCTTCCACGGTATCAGCCGCAAGAGCCTGCCTCCAAGCGCGGTTACAGCGCACGAGCGCGTCTATCCGCTCGGTTGGCTGGGCATTCTGTCCGACACGCCGCCGGTTTCCGAGGAGCTGATTTACGTCCGGCATCCGCTCGGCTTCGCGCTGTGCTCGATGCGCTCGCCGACGCGCAGCCGCTACTACCTCCAATGTAGTCTCGCCGAGGACATCGAGTCCTGGCCAGACGAGCGTTTCTGGGAGGAACTCAGGCCCCGGCTCGATGACGAAGCCCGCGAACGACTTGTCACCGGTCCATCGATCGAAAAGAGCATCGCGCCGCTGCGCAGCTTCGTCGCCGAGCCAATGCGTTTCGGCCGGCTTTTCCTCGCCGGCGATGCCGCCCACATCGTGCCGCCGACCGGCGCCAAAGGCCTCAATCTCGCGGCGAGCGACGTGCGCTACCTCTCACAGGCCTTTGTCGAGCACTATGCCGAGAAATCCGACGCGGGCCTCAACCATTATTCCGAACGCGCGCTGGCGCGGGTGTGGAAGGCCGAACGTTTCTCGTGGTGGATGACCATGCTGCTGCACAGGATTTCTGAAAACCCGTTCGATCAAAAAATTCAGCTCGCCGAACTCGATTATCTGTTCCGCTCGAAGGCCGCTGCGACGGTTTTCGCCGAGAATTATGTGGGATTGCCGTATTAGACTGAACCTTTTCTCCTCGCCTTTGCCTGCTCGACGAAGAAACGCGAAAGGCGCTGACGTACTGCGTCGGCGGATTCTGCCGTCCACGTGCGCAAGCCCTCGCCCGTCTTCATGCCGAGCTTACCGTCCTTCACCTTCTCGCGCAGAAACGGATGCGGCCCCGGTGTACGGTCGAGGTGCGCATAAAGTACCTCGGCGATATCGAGCGTGAGGTCCAAACCGACGAGGTCGGATTGCTCCATTGGCCCCAGCACGGCCATGCGCGCTCCAGGACCTTCCCTGACCACAATATCGATCGTTTCGGCGTCGCAGATGCCGGCGGCGACGAGCGCGATCGCTTCGCGTTTCATCGCGTGTTGTAGACGATTGCCGACAAAACCGGGAATGTCGCGGTGGACATGCACCGGGGTTTTGCCGGCGTGGCGCAGCAGCTCCATGGTCTTGTTCACGACCTCGCCGCTGGTTTTTTCGTTCTCGATGACCTCGACCAGAGGAACCAGATGCGGTGGATTCCAAAAATGCGCGCCGATGACGCGCTGACGGTACTTGAGGTTACGTCCGATATCGGAAGAAGGAATGGCCGAACTGTTGCTAGCAAGGACGGTATCCGGCGCGACCGCGCTTTCGAGATCGGCAAAAATTCTTTGTTTGAGCGAAAGGCGCTCCGGCGCCGCTTCGAAAACGAAGGCTGCGTCCTTCACGGCAGGCGCAAGCTGATCGTGCGCAGAAATCCGTCGCAGATGCACCGGATCGTCGCCGAAAAGTGCGGCGATTGCATGAAGCCGTTGCGGTAGCGAGGCGCGGCTCGCCGCCACCGGTTCAAAGACGCAGACATCGTGACCCGCTGCGGCGAGCAGATAAGCAATGCCGTGGCCCATCAGACCGGCGCCGACCACGCCTATTTTCCGCTTGGACATCTACACCTCAACGGCAAATAAGAGGGACTGCAAGGAGCCTGGAACGTTAGTCATCCAGCTCGACCCGCGAAGGAGCACGCTATACCTATCCTGTTGTGGATCGCGTTCTGGTCTAGCATGACGGGTGTCGCGATGGGTTGGCAAGAAACCGCGCTGCCGATCCGCGTGAGGGTTACGGACCGTCGCCATCGGCCGGCCGAATAGCCACCTGTTAATCACATGCCGTAAATGCTCGTCTCCACCCCGACAGAGGACCAGCGGCGCCCCCTAAAGGGGCGCTTCTATTTTGGATACTCGCCTGCGGGGACGACGTTGGTGTTCGTATCAATGGATATAATGCGGTAGGCCGGCCTCGGACAGCGTCATGTTGCAGTGCGCCGACCTCGCCGGTATCAATACACGCCTTTTCGCGCCGGCCCACACGATCGCAGCGGCTGGCGCGCTTGCCGATAAAGAACGCAGACGATTGTCATGGCCCGTCTAGTAATGAAATTCGGCGGAACCTCGGTCGCCGACATCGATCGCATCCGCAACGTCGCGCGTCACGTCAAGCGCGAGGTCGATGCCGGCCACGACGTCGCCGTCGTGGTCTCGGCCATGGCGGGCGCGACCGACCAGCTGGTTGCCTGGTGCGAGGCGGCGTTACAGAAGCGGCACATTTTTGACTCCCGGGAATACGATGCTGTCGTCGCGACCGGCGAGCAGGTGACGGCCGGCTTGCTGGCGATCACGCTCCAGGA
>JBEKSB010000217.1:0-6724 GCA_049517455.1 Xanthobacteraceae bacterium | reverse complement strand
CCCGACACCGCGACTGTGGATTTTTCCGTCGCTGGCGCGAAACCTGTGAACCCAATAGCCCCTACCGTTGCGGACGAGGAGGTGTAGGCTATGACCGTCGTAAAGCTTCTGGTCTTGGCCGCTCGATATGGCATCGCGGACCTGTTGAGGTGTGAGTGCCATGGCATCGCCTTTCCGTTATGCACAGCGTCCCCCACAATTTACTGTCCCAACGTGGTCCATGAAAGCTCGAAAGCAACACGTAGTAAATGATTGGAAAGGCGCGAAAAATATGGCTTTTGGCTCGCTGCGGCCCGTGCTGGCCCGTGATCAAATTAACTAGGGGAGCGGCACGTCGTTTCGCTCCTCGCAATGACGCGGGATTCCCGCCGCAATTGTTAATTTCTTCCAACCGAATGTTAACGCTTCCTTGCTAGCACCTTGTGCGTCGCCCGCGCTTACGGCGGCGCAGAGGTATTTGTGGCATCCATCCGTTCCGAGCACGTGCCGCATTCGGCTTGGCGCACGTCGTGGCGTTTCCCCCGGCGCCTGCCGCATTCCGTTCCGTGGAGCGCCGACATCAACGCGGCGATCGCGCGCGTATACGCGCTCTTTGCCGACGGCGGCGACTCCTCGCTGATACGTCGTCTCGCCGGCGCAGCGTTCCTCATCCGCGTCGTCAGCGCGGCGATCACCTTCGTGTCGCAAATCTTGCTGGCGCGCTGGATGGGCGGCTTCGAGTTCGGCATCTTCATCTATGGCTGGACCTGGCTGTTGCTGATTGGCGCCATGGTCGATCTCGGTCTCGGCTCGGCGGCGCAGCGCTTTATCCCCGAATACACCGAGCACAAAAGCTTCGCACTTTTGCGTGGATTTCTCAGCGGCAGCCGCTGGCTCGCATTGCTGTTCGGGACAATCGCCGGAATCGTCGGCGCCATCGCCGTGAGAATGCTGACACCGTATATCGACCCCGCGACCGTCGTTCCGCTCTATCTTTCCTGCGCCGCATTGCCGAGTTTTGGCGTCTGGTCGGCGCAGAGCGGCATTGCCCGCTCCTATAACTGGGTCAATCTTGGACTGTCGCCCGTCTACGTGCAGCGTCCGCTCCTGTTGCTTGCACTGATGGGTCTCGCCTATCTGCTCGGTCTGCGGACCGACGCCATAACGGCGACCGCAGTCGGCGTCATCGCTCTTGTCTGCGTCGGCATCGGCCAGATTGTCATTCTCAATCGCAGGCTGTCAGGCGTCGTTGAAAGCGGTCCAAACGCCTATGCGGCACGGACGTGGCTGACGACCTCGGTGCCGATTTTCCTGGTCGAAGCATTTTATTATTTGCTCACCTATTCCGACGTCATCGTGGTCGCGCAATTTCGCTCGCCCAACGAGGTTGCGATCTACTACGCCGCCGCCAAGACAATTTCGCTAGTGTCGTTCATTTATTACTCGGTGTCGCAAACGATCGCGCACAAGTTCGTCGAATACGATGTCAGCGGCGACCGGCAGGGGCTGACCGTCTTTCTCAAGCAGTCTGTCCGGCTGACCTTCTGGCCGTCGCTCGCCGTGATCATCGGACTCCTCGCTCTCGGCCATCCTTTGCTGAGATTGTTTGGCCGCGAATTCGTCTCCGGCTATTATTTAATGTTCATCATCGCCGTCGGGCTATTGGCGCGCGCCTCGGTCGGGCCGGCGGAACGGCTTCTCAATATGCTCGGAGAGCGGCGCTCCTGTGCGCTGGTTTACGCCGCCTCGTTCGCGCTCAGTCTCATCCTTTGCGTCGTGTTGATTCCGTTACTGGGACTTGCCGGCGCCGCGATCGCAAGTTCGGTGGCGCTGGTCTTCGAATCGGCCAGCCTGTTCCTGGTGGCGAAATATCGGTTGGGCCTTCACTGCTTTATATTCGGTGGTCCCAAGGCCTGAGGCGCGAACATGACCGTCAGAGCCTCGGCCAATCAGGCGCCGGTCGTCGCGCTCGATAGTCCCGCCTCGGCAATCGCCAGCGCGCGCCGCGCCGTCCTCGCCGATCGCTACGCGTCGAACGCGTTCACGATTGAATGGCGGGACCTGGCGCAACTCGCGCCGATTGCGGTCGCGTGGCGCGAGCTTGCTGCGCGCGCGCTGGAGCCGAACGTGTTTTATGAGCCCGCCTTTGCGGTCGCGGCGGCGCCGGTGTTCGGGCGCGACGCCGGCGCGGTGCTGGTGTGGTCGGGGACTAGTCCACGGCGGCTTCTCGGCTTCTTCCCAGCGCGGATCGTCAAGCGGCGGTACGGCGTCAACTTGCCGATCCTTGTCGGCTTGACGCATCCTTATGGCCCGCTCGGTGTGCCGCTCGTCGAGCGCGAGGCGGCCGAGCCGATCATCGCCGCCTGGCTTGCGCATCTCGCCGGAGATTTAGCGTTGCCGGGATTAGTGCTGCTGCCTTTGCTGACCGAAGGTGGCCCGTTCGCCGTCGCGCTTGATACGATTCTCCGGCGTGCGCAGATGCCGGCTGCCGATTTCAATCGTCACCAACGGGCGCTGTTGGCACCGCGCGGCGAGCGGCCACTCTATGTCGAGCATGCGCTTGGCCAACACGAGCACAAGGAATTGCGCCGGCACTGGCGGCGCTTGAGCGAAGCCGGCGCCGTGCTGTTCAGCACCGCGATGGAACCCGCGGCCGTTGCCGGCGCCATCGAAGATTTTCTCGCGCTCGAAGCGCGCGGCTGGAAAGGCAGAGCCGGCACGGCCGCGGCTCAACACCAGGAGCTCCGCCGCTTTATCCGGGCGGCAGTGAGCGGGCTTGCGACGGAAGGCAAGGCCTCTATCGATCGCCTTCTGATCGATGGACGCGCTATCGCCGTCGCGATCGTTCTGCGCAGCGGCAGCTCAGCGTGGTTTTGGAAGATCGCTTACGACGAATCCTTTGCGCGCTTTTCGCCGGGCTTCATGCTCAGCGTCGTGCTCACGGACGAACTCGTCGAAGATCCGACTATCGCGCGCACCGACTCGTGCGCAACGGCCAACCACCCGATGATCAATCACCTCTGGTGCGAGCGTTTGCCGCTCTGCGATCGGCTGGTCGCGATCCGGCCGCAAGCGCCGTTTTCGCTGGTCCGGCGTCTGGAGGCGCTACGCGCCGCGGCGATCGCCGGCGCCAAAAGCGTTCGCGACCGTCTTCAGAGTTAAGCGCCCGTGCACTGCGCGGGATCGCCACCATTCGTTAACCTTAAAACAACTGCTGAGTGAGTAATCTCGATCAAACGATCCGGATGCTCGCGCCATGCTTCACGGCCACACTCTGGCTAAGACCATTCGCCGATGGGGGCTCGTCATCTGTACGGGCGCCGCCGGCTTTGCCGCCGGCATCGCCGGCTTTACTCTTCTCGGCCTCAATGGAATCTTCCGGGTCCTCAACGACGCCCCCAGTGCGGTAGTAGGTACCGCCCTGGCTGTGCTGCTCGCGCTTGCCGCCTTGGCGGTTGGAGCTTTGATCGCCGTCGCGCAAGAGCGTCGACGCAATTGGGCCGCGAGGATTGCGCTTAATAACATGACCCAGGGCCTGAGCATGTTTGATGGCGCCGCCCGGCTCATCCTCTGCAATACCCGTTACATCGAGATGTCGAAACTTCCGCGTGAGGATTTCCGGAAAGGTATGCCGCTGCGTGAGATTCTTGTTCGCCGTGCGAAGGCGGGAACGTTCTCCGGCGATGCCGATCAATACATCGCCGGTTGCCTGAAACAGGCGGCCGAGGGGCGCGCCGATGCAAGAACGGTTGAGCTCAAGGACGGTCGTACGATCTCGCTGGTCTTCCGCCCGCTGGCCAGCGGCGGCTGGGTATCGACGCATACCGACGTGACGCAGCAGCGCGTGGCCGAGAAAGAGCGCGATTCGCTGCGTCAACGCGAGGAACGGCGCGCCGCCATCGACGCGGCGATCGCCTCCTTTCGCGCCCGCGTGGAGAGCATGCTCATGACGGTTGGGCACAGCGCCGTGGCGATGAAGACGGCAGCCAAGTCGTTGCTGACAACGTCAGACCATGCGCTGCAGCGCGCTGAGGGTGCGGTGCAGGGATCAAACGAGACATCGGCGAGCGTCGAAACAGCGGCTGCGGCCGCTGAGGAGTTGTCTGCTTCGATCAAGGAGATCAGCCGCCAGCTCGCGCAAGCCAACCTTGTCGTTCGCAGCGCTGCCGCCGACGCCACCGCCACGAACGACGACATTGCAGCGCTCGCCCGAGTCGCGCAGCGGATCGGCGACGTGGTCAAGCTCATTCAGGATATCGCCGAGCAGACGAATCTTCTGGCGCTCAACGCCACAATCGAGGCGGCGCGTGCCGGGGAGGCCGGACGCGGCTTTGCCGTGGTGGCTTCGGAAGTGAAGTCGCTGGCCGTCCAGACGGCGAAGGCGACCGGAGAAATCAGCCGGGAGATTTCGTCGGTCCAGAGTTCCACCGGCGACGCTGTCGCGGCAATCCGCGCGATCACCCAGCGCATGCAGGATATCAACTCCCATACTTCGGAGGTTGTCGGCGCCATTGCGCAGCAGGAAGTGGCGACCGGAGAAATTTCGCACAACGTCGCCGGCGCCGCCGCCGGCGCCAAAGCCGTGGTCGCGGCGCTCGGCGACGTGGCGATCGTTCTGACGCAGACGCGCAGCTCGGCGGAAACGGTGTTGGCGGCGTCGGAAGAGGTGGAAAACGCGACCGTCAAGCTGCGCGCCGAGGTCGAAGGTTTTCTCAGCACGGTTGCGGCCTAGCGCCTCACTCACCGGCCCGCCGCATAGCCCTGCATGCCGCGCGGATTAGCGGCGGCGCGGCGGCGCCGGCCGTCGCGCGACGCGGCGGTCAGGCGGCCTTCCGACCAATCCGGGCCAACCTCGACGATGTGACCGCGCCGCTTAAGCTCAGCAACGGTCTCTCGCGGCACGCGGCCTTCGAGGACGAGAACGCCCGGCCGCGCCGTGCGCGGCCAGAACGAGCTGGGAAAGTGCTCCGAATGCCAAGCGGGCGCGTCGATCGCCTCCTGAAGATTAACGTCGGCATGGACGTGGCGCAGGAACAGCTGTGTGATCCATTGGTCCTGCTGATCGCCGCCGGGTGTGCCGCAGGCGAGGTATGGCGCGCCGTCGCGCAAAGCGAGCGTCGGTGTGAGCGTGGTCCGCGGCCGCTTGCCGGGCGCAAGCGCCGCCGGATGCCCTTCTTCGAGCCAGAACATTTGCGCGCGTGTGCCGAGGCAGAAGCCGAGCTCCGGAATGACCGGCGAGGATTGCAACCAGCCGCCCGAGGGCGTGGCCGATACCATGTTGCCGGCCTCATCCACGATATCGAAATGCACAGTGTCGCCGCGCGTGCCGCCGATCCGGCCGACAGTCGGCTCTCCCGCGCCGGCGGCGCCCGCCGTCGCACTCGGCGCGTTTTCGCGAAACAGCTTTACGACCGCTCCGTATCCCTCGATCGATCCGGGGCGCAATTCGAGCGAGGCGGTGTGATGGATGAGCTTGCGCCGCTCGGCATTGTAGGCGTCGGAGAGAAGCGTTGCGGTCGGCACTTCGATGAAATCGGGATCGCCGTAAAACGCCTCGCGATCGGCATAGGCGAGTTTGGCGCACTCGACCTGCAAATGGATGAAGTCCGGCTCCAGCGGGTCGAGCCCGTCAAGGTCGAATCCCTTCAGCAGCGCAAGCTGCTGCAACATCACCGGGCCTTGTCCCCACGGGCCGGTCTTGCAGACGGTGTAGCGGCGGTAATCATAGGTGAGGGGGGCCTCGATGCGCGGCGCCCAGCGCGCCATGTCGTGGGCGACGAGCACGCCACGGTGTCGTGTCCCGCTCGTATCCATGATTTCCTGGGTGCGGCAGAAACGATCGATCGCTTCGGCGACGAATCCTTGCGACCAGCTTTTCCGCGCCCGTTCGATTTGCGCGACGCGGCCGCCGCCGGCGCTTTCGGCTTCCTTGAGGATGCGGATGTAGGTCGCCGCCAGGGTCTTGTTGGTGAACAGCGTGCCGGTCGGCGGCACTGCGCCGTCCGGTAAGTACACTGCGGCCGAGGTCGGCCAATCCTTACGAAACAGCTCGGCGACCATAGCGATGGTGGCGCTGGCGCGCTCGACCAGCGGATAACCGTTCTGGGCGTATCCGATCGCCGGCGACAACACTTCGCGTAGCGATAGCGTGCCGTAGTCGCGCAGCAAGAGCATCCAGGTTTCGAACGTACCGGGCACGCAGGCGGCGAGGAGGCCGGTACCGGGCACGAGGTCGAGCCCTTCGCGGCGATAATGCGCGATAGTGGCGCCGGCCGGCGCCGGCCCTTGGCCGCAGATCACTTCTGGTTTGTCGCGCCGCACGTCGTAGACGATGACCGGCACGTCGCCGCCCGGACCGTTGAGATGTGGCTCGACGACTTGCAGCGTGAACGCGGTCGCGACGGCGCTATCGAAGGCGTTGCCGCCTTTCTCGAGCGTCGCCATGCCGACGGCCGTTGCAATCCAATGCGTCGAAGCGACGACGCCGAACGTGCCTTCGATTTCCGGGCGCGTCGTGAACGGGTTGGGGTTGATGACGCTCATGCGGGCGGCAAACTAACATGCCGGCCGCGCCATGCCACCGGGTCGATTTCTTTAAGACGATCCGGCAGGCACCGGCGCGAATTTCATCGCGACGCCATTCATGCAGTAGCGCAGCCCGGTCGGCTTGGGGCCGTCGTTGAAGACATGGCCGAGGTGGCCGCCGCAACGGTGGCAGGAAACCGCCGTGCGCTTCATGCCGAGC
>JBEKSB010000216.1:0-6725 GCA_049517455.1 Xanthobacteraceae bacterium | reverse complement strand
GCCATCAACTCGACTGTCAGCACGACACCCGCGGCCAGCAGGGCGATCGATAGCAGAAGCCCATCCTCCTCGAGATAGGCCAGCGAGATCAGGGCGATCACCAGGGCGGGGACGACGTTGCTCAGGGGGATCGGAGTAAACACCAAGGTGGTGCTCAGTATCACGACGACGATGCCGACAAGGCGCTTGGTTGCCTCGAACGGGGTGGGCCAACGCGGATGGATCACCTTCTCGAGATATCTCAGCACTGGCACGGCTCGCTGCACCAAAGCGGCGAGGTGCCGCGTCGGCAACGGACGGGCGGTGATGCGGCGTGGAAAGAACGGCGCAGGCTGGCCCCCGATCATTTGGAACGCGGGGATCATGAGCAGCAAACCAGCTATGATTGAGACACCCGGCGCCATCGCGACCAGGGCGAGCAGGAGCATGATGATGCCGAAGGAGCGCTTGTGCAGGCTGCCCATTAGCCAGCCCAGGGTGAAGTGGTCTGTCGGCGCCTCGTCGTGCAACCGCTGCAGCACAACGGAGGTGGGGATAACCGCTCTCGCGTCGGCAGGCGATTTTGGCTTCAGCTTGGGCCTCCTGACCGGTCCTTACCGGAAACAAATTCGGTTTCATTGATCATCTAGACTGGCGAGGTGCGGGTCGGTAACCGCGATGGCGGCCTGCCCTCGCGCGCCGGACCAAACTAAGCAGGCCGGCGCAAGCCGGCCTTTTTAATTTTGCTCCACGTTTTACTACAGCGTATATTCTGGCACTCCGTCCTCCTCCCGCGACTGGCCGGCGGCACCGGCGGCTTACGACTCGACATATTTTATAATCCTGACATTGCGTGAAACCCGGACTATAAAGATCACTCAGCTATTAGATTACGCGATTTGCAGCCGACTCGGTCACGATCTGCCTTGCCGACGGGGCCGCAAAAGAGCAACCTTGCGGCATTAAGCCATCTGGGGAATGTCGGGTAAATATCTCGGGATGCCTGCCGTACTCGCGGTGATAGCTCTGGTGCTGCTCGCCCTGCCCTCGCACGCCGAGGGGGTGCGCGTGCGTATCCCCGACGGATGCAGGGAACTGGCCAACCGGGCCGGGCTTCCGCTGACGCTGACCCCTGCCGATGCCGCGCGCGCCATCGCCTACATCCGCGTCATGGTCAGTCAGGACCCGGCGGTCGCGCGCTGCCGTTTGGCGCTGCGGGCCTATTGAGTAGAGGCCCCGATCCTCTCGGGAGCGGGTCGGGTTAAGACCGTGACTGCCGTTGAGTGGACATCTTCGTTTTCCCGCCTCATCTCGCTGTGGCGGAAATCACCCCCACCATGTTGTGGCCGCCCGTCTTGGCGGCCGCTGCACGGACAAAAATATCAAGCTGCCGGCGCGTCTGAATTGTGCAGATTACCGGATTTCTCGTCACGCATGTCCGGTTGCGCGTCGCTTCATCGACGTCATTCTGGTCGATCGGCAGGATGCGATAGGTCCCTTTGGCCAGCTTGCGGGCCAATAGATACGCATGTTGATTTTCGTTGGCCTCGATGAGCAAATCGCTGCCGTCGAAGGGTTGAACCACGAAGTATTCCACGCCTGAGGAATCGCCGCTGACAAGCGAGTAGTGGTCGCCGTTCCAGCGGAAGATCGACGTTTTCACGGAGAACGCTTTTCCTTCGGTGAAATCTTGATGGAGCTTCACCTGGAATTGCATTCCGAGTAGCGGCTTTGATCCAACTAAGAGTGGCGCCTCGGATTGCACGCAGGCGGAGAGCACGAATGCGGCGAACAGGATCAGCGCAACAGGAATTAGAGATGCCTTCGCCGTTCGCGATCGATCGTTGGGCATATCGTCCTCCGTGGCGTGGCATCTGCCGGCGGATCACTGCGGCCTGCGGATGCGCACGCGCCTTTCGGCGTCCAAGCTCTCGTGAGGATGATGCAAGCCAAGGAACCAATTGGCTTCCTCGGAACGGCTTCCTCGCAGGAGCATTTTTTCTCGTCGAGCCGGGAATCCCCTGGATCGCTGTCAATCTAAGGCGAATGTAGTCGTTTTCTGAATTGGTCGGAAGCCCAGATTTGAGAAACGGCTTTTTGGTCATGATCGCGCGCGTTTCCATATTTAGATGGGTACAAACGGTCGCGTTTTAAGCAATACCGTAAGAATCTATGTCGTGATTTCTCCACGATAGTGTCTTCGGAAGAGCTTCCAAAGCAGGCCATCGTCGCCGAAGGTGATTGAAACAAAGCGGCTGACCGTCACCGAATTCCGCTCAGCTTCCCGGCGGTCACGAACGTGGTCCAATACGCCAATGGTCGGGTCACAGGTTGGAACCGAATCCCGGATAAAGGCTGCGCGCAGATAATCCAAAATATACAACGATTCTATCGCCCTGGAGTGCCGAAGCGCTTTAATTCCCGGTGCGTCGTGACGTTTGACGACAATCGGCGTCGGCGTCCCGGAAGCTCGAACAGCTTGCGAAGGCGTTGTTCAATAAGCGGCGATCGGCTTGCTGAAGTCGCCATTGAGGTAACTCGGGACATTTGCGATGGCTTCTCGGTTGTGTGCATTTATCGGTTATGATATTGTCTACAAAGATTAAAATTCATTTCAGCGGGCACGGCGGGATCAAATGGCGGGTTGGAGGGTCATCCTTGCTTTTCTGGTTGGTGTCGTAATAAGCGGTGCAATAACGACGGGACTGATTCTTTACACTTCAACGAGAGTTCGCGAAGAAAATACTGCGCGAGAGCTCCTTTCTGAAGTGGTCGCTCTCATGGCGTTACAGGAAGGCTGGCTCCTTCAGGGCGAAGGTAGCCAAACCGCAAAGCTGTCAGACCACCCAGGACTTCCGGAAACGCAAAGTGGCTCCGGTCTTTGGCTTTTGCCCGTGGAGATCAGGGCAATTCTGGACGAAGCCCAATGGAATTCTCCGTCAGATCCGAGCTTTGGCTTCATACAAGGGCGCAACGTCTGGATTATCAGAAATCAAATACTGCCTGACGCTCCGCTTTCATACTCGGGGGTCAACCAAGCGCATTTCCCCGCGCTCATCAGCGCCGCGGGAAGACAGGAGCTATGCGCCTGGATCGAACGTGTGCAGATTGCCTACAATGGTGGGACGCTGACCGATCGGGGACTTACGCCGCTGAGGCCCTATTTGGTGCCTTTAGCGCAAGAAGATCGCGTGAGTACACTTCGTATCCTGCTGTCTCAGGATGCTCGAAATTTCCTGACTGGGATTCGCGCGCGGTGGGGCAAGGCGTTGTTTACAGATTAGCGCGCAAGGAAGCAATTTCACCTAAATTAGGTTACTGCCGATCTGCGGGTTTCAATGGCCGTTTCGGGGGCGCAAGACAGCGATCCGGAGTGAGAGTGTTTTATGGCAAAATTGACCCAAAGTTACGTCCACGGCGTCTCGGCTACCCCACTGATCGGCGAAACCATCGGCGTGCATTTCGACAAGGCGGTCGAGCGCTGGGCCGACCGCGACGCGTTGATCGTTCGACAGCAAAACGTTCGCTGGAGCTATGGCGAGCTGAAAGCCAAAGTCGACGCCTTTGCCGCGGGCCTGCTCGCGCTCGGTCTTTCGCCCGGCGACCGCGTCGGCATCTGGTCGCCAAACAACGCCGAATGGGTAGTCACGCAATTCGCCACCGCGAAGGCCGGGCTTATCCTCGTCAACATCAATCCGGCCTATCGCCTGTCCGAGCTCGACTACGCTCTCAACAAAGTCGGCTGCAAGGCCATTGTCACCGCCGATAGCTTCAAGACCAGCGACTATATCGGCATGCTGCGCGAGCTCGCGCCGGAAATCGACCGCAGCGCTCCCGGAAAATTGCAGACAAAGCGGCTGCCGCAGCTGACGACGCTGATCCGAATCGGCGACGACGAAAAGCGCGGCTTCTTGCGCTTCGATGACGTGCTGGGCATGGGCGGCGAGCGCCATCGCAAGCGCCTGGCGGAATTGGCGCCGAAGCTGCAATTCGACGATCCGATCAATATTCAATTCACCAGCGGCACCACCGGCGCCCCCAAAGGCGCGACGCTGACCCACCACAACATCCTCAACAACGGTTTCTTCATCGGCGAGGCGCAGCGCCTGACCGATCGCGACCGCGTCTGCATTCCGGTGCCGCTCTATCATTGCTTCGGCATGGTGCTCGGCAATCTTGCCTGCATCACCCATGGCGCCGCCATGGTTTATCCCTCCGAAGGATTCGATCCGTTGGCGAGCCTGGAGGCGGTCGAAGCGGAGCGGTGCACCGCGCTCTACGGCGTGCCCACCATGTTCATCGCCGAGCTCGGCCATCCCGAATTCAAACGCTTCGATCTTTCTTCGCTCCGCACCGGCATCATGGCAGGTTCGCCCTGCCCGATCGAAGTGATGAAGCGCTGCGTCAGCGAAATGAACATGAGCGAAGTGACCATCGCCTACGGCATGACCGAGACCAGCCCGGTGAGCACGCAGACCTCTTACGACGATCCGCTTGAGCGTCGCGTCGGCACCGTGGGCCGCATCCATCCCCATGTCGAAATCAAGATCGTCGATACCGACGGCCGCATCGTGCCGCCGGAGACGCCCGGGGAATTGTGCACACGCGGCTACTCGGTGATGCTCGGCTATTGGGACGATGCGGAAAGGACTGCGGAAGCGATCGACCGCGCCGGCTGGATGCACACCGGCGACCTCGCCACGCTAGACGCGGACGGCTATTGCAACATTGTCGGCCGGATCAAGGACATGGTGATTCGCGGCGGCGAGAATGTTTATCCGCGCGAGGTTGAGGAGTTTTTGTTCCGTCACCCCACGATTGAGGCGGTGCAGGTAGTCGGGGTGCCCGACTTAAAATATGGCGAAGAGCTATGTGCGTGGGTGAAGCTCAAGCCGGACACCAAAGCCACCGCCGAAGAAATCCAAAGTTTTTGCAAGGGTCAGATCGCGCACTACAAAATTCCGCGTTACGTCAAGTTCGTCGATGCCTTCCCCATGACCGTCACCGGCAAGGTGCAGAAGTTCATCATGCGCGAGGAGACGATCAAAGAACTGGGCCTGAGCGAGCAAAAGACCGCGTAAGGTTCTGATCGCCGATCGCGGGCTAAGCGCCGCTCTCCTCGAGGGTCCCTTCCAGCTCGAGATAGACGCGTTCTCCGAGCGTGTCGTGATGCCCCTGGCCCGAGGCCAATAGCGCCCGCGCTTGTTCGGCGGTCTCGGCCTCAACCCACCACTCCTCGGCACGCGTGACGAGCATTGTTGCGTGGAAGGTTTTGAGTTGCGGCTTGGGTCGGATCTTACGAGCAGCGGACATTTCGGTTCCAAGCCTTGAAGCAACAAGCCTCGAATCAATACGGCGATTACTTTACCCTAAAAGCGCTTTGCAGAACAAATCAGAAACAGAAGAGCTTGTGCGCCTCCACTCGGAACCCGGAACGCGCTATTATCCATAATCGTTGTCAAACATCGGCTTGGCAGGAGTGGATCGTGGCCCCGCGTGCTTATTGGAAAGGCTATTTGCGGCTCTCGCTGGTTTCGTGCCCGATTGCGCTCTACCCCGCGACCTCCGAGCGCGAAAAGGTCAGTTTCAACCAGATCAATAGCGAGACCGGCAACCGCATCCGCTACCGCAAGGTCGACGCCGATACCGGCGAGGAAGTGCCGTCGGATCACATCATCAAGGGATACGAGGTCGCCAAGGGCGAATACGTCGAGGTCACCGACGAGGAACTGGAATCCATCGCGCTCGAAAGCACGAAGACCATCGAGATCGACGAATTCGTGCCGCGCAACGAGATCGACGAATTGTACAACATCCGCCCCTACTACATCGCGCCCGACGGCAAGGTGGGTCAGGACGCCTTCGTGGTGATCCGAAACGTCATCGAGCAGATGAAGATGGTCGCGATCGGCCGTGTGGTGCTGACCAGCCGCGAGCACGTCATCGCCATCGTGCCGCGCGGCAAGGGCCTGATGGGCACACTGTTGCGCTTCCCCTATGAAGTTCGGGATTCCGGCGAGTATTTCGACGACATCCCGAACGTCAAACTCACCAAAGACATGATGGATTTGGCGCGTCACATCGTCGAAACGAAAACCGGGCATTTCAAGCCGCAGGAATTCGAGGATCATTACGAGCACGCCCTGAAGCAATTGATCGAGAAAAAGGCCAAGGGCGAGAAGATCGAAGCGCCGAAGGAGCAGCCGACCGGCAAGGTCATCAATCTCATGGATGCCTTGCGCCGCTCCGTGCAGGCGGAGAAACAGACTGCCCGGCCGCCGGCTCGTGCGAAAAAAGGCCGCAAGAGCAATGGGCAAAAGGAAATGCTGCTGCCGATCCAGGGCAAAAAAGCTGCCCACGCCGAGACCGCGAAGGCCGCGCGCCCCCCCGCCAAACACCGGAAGGCGGGCTGAAGCGTTGACCGCTGCCTAACGCCTTTGGCAGCCCCATCTTTTCTGCCGCCGCAGTGCCGCCGTATTCCCGCCGTTCGCTCGCAACCTATGAGCGGGTGGGGTCGGGTCTTGGCTGCGGCATTTGTGGCCGAACTTGCAGCTGTGTGCGGGGCTTTCAGCGCGGCCGCGCAGGAACGGCAGCAAATGGCGTTTCCATGCGGCGGAGAGACGATCGCGCGCGGTAACGCCGGTCGTTTCATCGATGGCCGCACCTTTGTGCTCGATGACGGCCGCGAGGTCCGCCTCGCCGCGATCGAAGTGCCGCCGCTCCCGCTACCGCAGGAATCCGGCGCA
>JBEKSB010000215.1:0-6931 GCA_049517455.1 Xanthobacteraceae bacterium | reverse complement strand
CCGATTCACGATCCATCTTGGGCAATGACTGCGAGCCGTCACGAGCGGGGGCCGTGGGCATGTGCAGATTGCAGCTGGCCGGCGGACCTCGCGTCCGTAGCTGCACGCGACCGCTGATCTGCCAGCAAAGGGCAGACGGAAACGATTCAAGGGAGGAAAGTAGAATGCGTCTTCTAGCAAGGCTGAAGCCGGGTGTGGCGACGTTCGTCGCGGCTACGGCGGCGGTTGCTGTCGCGGGATTGCTGTTTGCATCCGGCGCCCGCACCGAGGAACTCAAGCACTACGATTCCAGCAAGAAAGACTTCTGGCTGCATCCGCCAGATGACTGGTTCATGGGCGACGAGACGCAGGAGCAGAAGGGCACCCACGTGCTCAACACGCTCCCGCCGCCCACCGGCTTCACCGATCAGGAGATCGAGGCCACTCTGAAGCAGATCAAGCTCCCGCCCGGCTTTAAGATCGAGCTGTGGGCGAGCGGCATCCCGCAAGCGCGGCAAATGGCGTGGGGCAAGGACGGCACGCTGTTCGTCGGCTCGTTCCTGGCTACCAACGTCTACGCCGTCGTCGACCAGGGCGGCAAGAAGACGGTCAAGACCGTGCTCAAGGGCATGAAGATGCCGACCGGCATCGCTTACAGAGACGGCGCGCTCTACGTCGCCGACATCGACAAGATCTACAAATACGACAATCCCGAGGCCAACCTCGACAGCATGCCGCAGCCGCAGGTCGTCTACGACGACATGCCGCCCTACATTCCGCATGGCTGGAAGTATCTGGCGTTCGATAAGAACGGCTGGCTCTATGTGGCGTTTGGGCCGCCCTGCAACATCTGCCTACCGCCGACATCGACGTCGCAGATCAGGCATATCAACCCGGCCAACGGTCTTGCGGAAATCGTGGCGCTCGGCGTCCGCAACAGCGTCGGCGGCGACGTCGATCCGCGCACTGGCGAATACTGGTTCACCGAAAACGCGCGCGATTGGCTCAGCGACGACACTCCGAGCGACAAGCTCAACCACATCTCGCGCATCGGCGAGGATTTTGGCTATCCGTATTGCCACCAGGGCGACATTCCGGATCCGAAATTCGCCATGGGGCATAAGTGCTCGGAATTCTCTCCTCCGGCGCTCAAGCTCGGCGCCCACGTCGCTCCGCTGGGCATGAAGTTCTACACCGGGGATCAATTCCCGGCTGACTATAAGAACAACATGATCATCGCCGAGCATGGCTCCTGGAACCGTCATACGTTCCAGGGCGGGCGGCTGATGCGGGTCACGGCCGACCCGGACGGCAAGAACGTCAAGGAGGTCGAGTTCGCCTCCGGCTGGATCGGCTCCGATGGCAAGTATCGCGGCCGGCCGAACGACGTGCTGCAAGCGAAGGACGGCTCGCTCATGGTTGCCGATGATTTCACCGGCGCCATCTACCGGATCAGCTACAGCAAGTGATCCGTCACTGCGATCGCTCCACGCCATTGGCTGGAGCCATCGTTTTGATCCTATGCGGGTCCAAGCCGGAGGCCTCCGGCTTGGACCTGTCTTTTTGGTCCTGACATGACGCAAGCACGGTTTCTGTTGCTCGCCTTGGGTGCGTTTCTTTTGGTCGATGGTTGCGAGAGTGCCACAGCGGCGGACGTGGCGGCAGGGATGGCGCTGGCTGACGGCTGCGCGGGTTGCCACGGCGCGGACGGCGTTTCGCAAATGCCGCTGACGCCGTCGCTCGCCGCCCAGCCCGACGAATTTGTGCAATGGCAGCTTGTGTATTTTCGTTCCGGCGTCCGGAAGAGCGAGGTGATGGGGCCCATCGCCGAGTCTTTGAGTAACGAAGACATTCGCAACCTCGGCGCCTTTTATGCTTCACTTTCGCCGCCGAAACCGGAGGTCGCGCCCGACGCGCTCGCGCAGGCCGGTGAGAAGGTTGCCCTGCAGAACCGCTGCAAGTCATGCCATTCCGACGATTACAACGGCTTTCGCGCCGCCGCGCGTCTCTCCGGCCAGCGCGAAGACGTCTTCGTCAAGGCGCTGCACGATTTCAAATCAGGGACGCGTGTGGGGTCCGGTGTCGCCTCGATGGCGGACGTCACCTACGAACTCGGCGACGCCGACATGCAGGCGCTCGCGCATTACATGGCGACACGGCCTTGATGCGGCGCCGCGAGGCGCGCCGCGTTGTGATTAGTTCGGCTCTGGCGTGGCGGCGGGCGCGTTCCCGGATTTGTCCGCATCAGTGACGGACAGGTCCAGTCCCGTCGCGAGTGTCTCGTCGACACCGCCCCATTCCGCGAGCGCGCTGCCGATATCCTCTAGAGCAGGTACTGGTAATTCCGTGTCGTCGGAGAGGACCGCGGTCCCCGGAGGATCGGTCCATTGCGCAACGGCGGCGAGGGCGAGATACCCCGCGCTGGCCGAGCCGTCTGCCAGCACGACGGTTCGCCACGGCCGATAATCGGTGGCAAAAAACTTCGCGTCCGGCGCTGGCAGCGCGATACGCTCGACCGTCGACGGCGCGACGGACTTCGGCCAATCCGGCGCGCTTCGATTGCCGCGCGAATGCTCGCCAGCTAACTCGATCCGATCGGCTGCGGCCGGCGCCACATGCACAATGTGAAATCCTGCCTCCTTTAGCTTCTTCAAGAGCTCCGGCAAAGCGGACACCGTTGCCGGATGGATGTCGTGAAGGAGCAAAATGCCTTTGCCGCGCGCTTCGAGCCGGCTCATGGCGCGGCGCACGATCTCGCTCGGCTTGATGCGGCGGTGCCAATCGTCGGCGACCGTGTCGGAACTAAAGACGATGAGCGAACGCGCCGCCAGCTCCGCTTCGATCGCGTCGGAGCGCGCCAACCCAGGAATGCGGAAGAAAGGCGCAAGCTCTTTCGGATCGCCAAGAGCCGCACCGACATCGGCGATGCCCTCATCGATCTCTTGCCGCACCTTCTCAATCGGCAATTTTTGTAAGCGTGACGGATGGTCCTCGGTGTGCGTGCCAATGCTATGGCCGGCCTCATAGATCCGCCGCACCACGGCGGGATTCGCACGGGCCATGTTGCCCACCAGAAAATAAGTCACCTGGACGCATTGCGCGGCGAGGATGTCGAGAATTGGGTTGGAATAGCGCGGCAGCGGGCCATCGTCGAAGGTCAGGACGACCTCTTTGTCGGCAAGCGGTAGCGTTTGCCGATACTGCATCACGCCGATCCGCGGCAGCAGGCTTTGTTCGATGGCGAGCACGCGACTTGTTCCGAGAGCGTCCGGATTGCCGGCACATTCCTGCGCGCGCGCCGGCGCGCCCACAGACAGCACTCCGCCGATGCCGACGGTCGCGCTCAGAGCTGCAACGCAAGCAAAAGAAGTCGACGCCCGAAGAAGGCTTCGCATGCCCTAATTCCGATCCCGAGTCGCCGCCGGGACCGCCCCTTGGACGCACACTACGGGCTGCCGGGCTTAATGCAATGTTAATGGGGGGCGCCCCGCCGTGCTGTTGAAAACTTAGGCACGCGGTCTGTTCGACTCTTTCCTTGCCGTTAATCAGGAAGCCTTAAACGTAAGCTTTGGTATTTTTGCTTAAGGGGCGTGAGTATGACGGCCGCTGCGGCAGCCCGGAAATGGTGGGCGGCACATCGGCGACCCGCGCACGAGTCGGCGCCCCTGTCGGCCGGTGACGGCAAAAACGCCACGGTTGTCCGCGTCGCGCTATTCCTACCGCTGTTTCTTGCCGGCGCGATGGTGTTTTGTGCCGCGATCGGCTTTGCCGTCACCAGGCTCAGCGAAAGCCGCATCGAGGCCGAGCAGCATGTAGCACTGCAGCACGCGCTTGACGAATTTCATGCGCGGTTCGGCGGCGTCGACGCGCCGGACGACGTCCAGCTTCCATTCATCGCCCGTCGCGCCGGTCTCGGCGACCTGCGGTTCGACGCCGAGCCGACGGGTGAACGCGGACGCGAGCTCCAATCCCTGCACGACGCGCGCGGCCGTATCGTCGGCTGGTTCAGTTGGGGGGCCGACCGCGGGCTCATTGGCGCCATGGATCGTCTGTGGGAGATCCTGGCGGCAGTCGGCGCGGCGCTCGCATCGTGCGCTCTTGTCGCTGCGCGCGCGGCGCGACGGCTTTCGCGTTCGCTCGATCGCAGCGCCGAAACCGTGCGCAAGTTGACCAGTCAGGACGTGTTGACGGGATTGCCTAACCAGCGCGTGATGCTCGAAAATCTCAATGAGGTGCTGGCCAGTCGTCGCTCCGGCATCGTGGCCTTCGCGCTTATCGATCTCGACGGCTTTCGCGAGGTCAACGATACGCTGGGGCGGGCCGGCGGCGACGCCGTGCTCATGAATATCGCCGAGCACATTCAGGCCGGATTACCGTCCGGCGCGCTACTCGGGCGCTTCGAGGAAGACGAATTCGCCGTGATCGTGAGCAGCGACGATCAGCGCGCCGCGACCGTGCTCATCGACTCGCTTCGGGCTTCGCTCCTTCGCCCGATTTTCATGGACCGGATGTGGCAGATCACCGCCACCATCGGCGTCGCGCAAGCTCCCGAGGACGGGACGAGCAGTGAGGACGTGGCGCGCCGGGCCGGCCTTGCGCTGCGCGCCGCCAAGCGCGACGGTCGCGGCCTGGCGCGACGCTTCGCGCCACAGATCGAAACCGAATATGCGGAGCGGCGCTTCCTCCTGCGCGAACTTCAATCCGCAATCGCGCTGCAGGCATTCGACGTCGAATATCAGCCGGTGGTCGCCGCCGAGGGCGGCGCCATTATTGGGGTTGAAGCGCTGCTGCGCTGGACCCATCCGACCCGTGGCGCCATCGCGCCGTCCGTATTCATCCCGCTGGCGGAGCAGAGCGGTCTCATGTCTCAGCTCGGCGAGTTTGTTCTGAGGCGGGCGCTTTCCGACGGCGTGCGCTGGCCTAGTCTGACAGTGGCGGTCAATCTCTCGCCGTTGCAGATCCGCGATCGCTGGCTCGTCGATCTTGTCGGCGCCATCATGGCGGAGACTGGGATCGCCTCTTCGCGGGTCGTGCTTGAAGTGACCGAAGGGATCCTGATCGACAATCCGCAGGAGGCGCAATTGCGGCTCGAAGCCTTACGCGCGCTCGGCGTGAGCATCGCGCTCGACGATTTCGGCACCGGCTATTCGAGTTTGAACTACTTGCAAAAGTTTCCTTTTGACCGGCTCAAGATCGACCGTACGTTTGTCGCGTCGATGGGCGAGTCCGGCAACACCGGCGCCATCATCCAGTCGATCGTCACGCTCGGCCACGCCCTCGGCATGAAGGTCTTGGCGGAGGGCGTCGAGAACGACGAGCAGCGGGTGCTGCTCCGTCTTGCCGGCTGCGACGAAATGCAGGGCTACCTATTCGCCAGGCCCGGTCCGGCGACCGAGATCGACAAGGCCTTGGCTCGTCCGGCTCGCTCCGCGGCCGCCTAGACGGCGGCTTGCCACGCTGACAGACCCGTGGCCAACCGCTATCGTTGGTGCGCCTCCGGGCGCCCGCTCGGCCGTGAGATGGAGCGCGCGATGATCCTTAATAGCCTTCCCGGCCTCGATTTCGGCCTCGGCAGCGACATCAATATGCTGCGCGACACTGTTGGCTCCTTTGCGCAGGGAAAGATCGCGCCCTGCGCCGCCGACATCGATCGTTCGAACAAATTTCCCCGGGAGTTGTGGCCGCAGCTCGGGGCGCTGGGTCTTCTCGGCATCACGGTCGAAGAAGAGTGGGGCGGTGCGGGACTGGGCTACCTCGCTCACTGCGTGGCGATGGAGGAGATTTCGCGCGCGTCGGCGGCGGTCGGTCTGTCCTACGGCGCGCACTCAAACCTCTGCGTCAATCAGATCAGGCGCAACGGCAACGACGAGCAGAAGAAGCGCTATCTGCCCAAGCTGATCTCGGGCGAGCATGTCGGCGCGCTGGCGATGTCGGAACCGAACGCGGGTTCGGACGTGGTGTCCATGCGCACGCGAGCGGATCGACGCGGCGACCGTTATGTACTCAACGGCTCGAAAATGTGGATCACCAACGGTCCGCTTGCCGAAACGATGGTGGTGTACGCCAAGACCGATCCCACCGCCGGGTCCCGCGGCATCACCGCCTTTATCGTCGAGAAGACCTTCAAGGGTTTTTCGACCGGCGAAAAACTCGACAAGCTCGGCATGCGCGGCTCCGACACCGGCGAGATCGTGTTTGCGGATTGCGAGGTGCCGGCCGAAAATGTGCTCGGCGTCGTCGGCAACGGCGTCAACGTCTTGATGTCGGGCCTCGATTACGAGCGCGCGGTATTGGCGGCGGGGCCGCTCGGGGTGATGCAGGCTTGCCTCGATCTGGTTATTCCTTACGTCCATCAGCGCACGCAGTTCGGGCAACCCATCGGCCGCTTTCAGCTCATCCAGGCCAAGCTCGCCGACATGTACGTCACGCTGAACGCGAGCAAGGCTTACGTCTATGCAGTCGCCAAGGCGTGCGATCGCGGCGAGACCACGCGCGAAGACTCCGCCGGCGCCATTCTCTATGCGGCTGAACGGGCCACATGGATGGCGCTCGAAACCATCCAGTGCCTCGGCGGCAACGGCTACATCAACGATTATCCCGCCGGACGCCTGTTGCGCGACGCCAAGCTTTACGAAATCGGCGCCGGCACCAGCGAGATCCGCCGGATGCTGATCGGCCGCGAGATTTTCGAGAAGACGCGTTAATTGGTGCGCGCCGCTGTCTTGCGGGGACTTCGGAAAAGCGCCAAGAGTGCTTTGTACTCGGCATTGAAAATGGCGAGTGATGTTACGTCGAGTGCCGGGAGCAAATGAAGAGATTAAGGCGCATCGGAACCGTTCCGTGGGTGCAGAAGTCGATCGGTGTCCTGGCCGCGGAATATCTGCGGCTGGTATGGAAGACGAATTCCTTTGCGATCGATCCTCCGGATATTTATGACCGCGTGATTCCGGAC
>JBEKSB010000214.1:0-6970 GCA_049517455.1 Xanthobacteraceae bacterium | reverse complement strand
CGGTCAGGATAGTGCGGCTCGCGCTGCTTACGACCTCGTCAAGCTCCCGGCCAGCCAAGAACACGATTCCGGTCTGAAAAATAGCAAGAAGCAGCGCCAGAAACGGCGCCGCCACGAGAGCGAACTCGACGGCAGTGGCGCCGCTTTCGCTGCGGATGAGACGTTTGAAAGCCCGAGGCTTGGCGCGGACGGCTAAGCTTCGCAGAACTGCCGTGAACATGGCGCACTCACTCTATTGATGCGCTTCTATGCTGAAATTGCTAGGAAATTGTTACTCCGATCGTAGAAGGTTGGCCTCGCCGGCCAACGGCAGTCGGCGGCATTAACTGTTGCCTGCCGCGATCTTCAAATCATCGGGGCAATGGGGAGGAGCGGGTGACGTCCTACGTCCTAGCGATCGACCAGGGCACGACGTCGACGCGAGCCGTTCTGTTCCACGCCGACAGCTCCATCGCCTCCATTGCCCAACAGGAGTTTCCGCAGCATTTTCCGGCCGACGGCGAGGTCGAGCATGACCCGGAAGATTTGTGGGCGACTACGCTCGAAACCTGCCGGCGCGCCATGCGCGAAGCCGGTGCCGTCGCGGGCGATATTGTCGCCATCGGCATCGCCAATCAGCGCGAGACGACGCTGCTCTGGGACCGCAACAGCGGCCGCCCGGTTCATCGCGCGATCGTTTGGCAGGATCGGCGAACGGCGGATATGTGCGCGCGCCTTAAGGCCGCGGGTCACGAACGCCTGTTCGCCGCCAAGACCGGGCTTTTGCTCGATCCCTATTTTTCCGGCACCAAGCTGGCGTGGCTGTTGCAACAAGATGCGCAGATCGGCGACCTCGCCGCGCGCGGGGAACTCGCCTTCGGAACGGTCGATACGTATTTGCTGTGGCGTCTCACCGGCGGCAAAGTCCACGCTACCGATGCAACGAATGCGTCGCGCACGCTGTTGTTCGACATTCATGAAGGCCGCTGGGACCATGAGCTGTTGACGGTGCTCGGCGTGCCCAAGGCCGTGCTGCCGCAGGTGCTGGATTGCTCGGCCGCATTCGGCGTCACTGACCCGGAGCTGTTCGGTGCGGCGATTCCGATTTGCGGCATGGCCGGCGATCAGCAGGCGGCGCTGATCGGGCAGGCTTGCTTCACGCCGGGAATGGTCAAATCGACCTACGGCACCGGCTGCTTCGCCTTGCTCAATACCGGCAGAACGCCGGTCGCCTCCAGGAACCGGCTCCTGACAACCATCGCCTACCAACTCGACGGCAGGCGCTCGTATGCGATCGAGGGTTCGATCTTTGTCGCTGGAGCGGCGGTGCAGTGGCTGCGCGACGGCTTGCGGATCGTGCAAAGCGCCGAAGAAACCGGCGCACTCGCCGCGGCGGCTGACCCGACGCAAGACGTAGTTCTGGTTCCGGCTTTTGTCGGCCTGGGCGCTCCTTATTGGCGGCCTGACGTGCGCGGTGCGCTGTTCGGGTTGACGCGGGCGACCGGGCCGCGCGAGCTGGCGCTCGCCGCGCTGGAGAGCGTTTGCTTTCAGACGGTTGATCTTTTGGCCGCCATGAAAGCCGATTGGCGGGACGCCGAGAGCTCGCTCAAGACATTGCGCGTCGACGGCGGGATGGCGGCTTCCGACTGGACCATGCAACGCCTCGCCGACTTGATCGGCAGCACTGTCGACCGGCCACGCATCAAGCAAACGACGGCGCTCGGGGCAGCGTATCTCGCGGGCTTGCATGCCGGATTTTTTCCGGAGCCGGACCGCTTTGAAAGTCTCTGGCAGTCGGAGCGGCGGTTCGAGCCGCAAATGGACGCTGTAACACGGGAACGAAAATTGGCGGGATGGACCGCTGCCATTCGCCGCTTGCTGGCGTGAGTACAGCTTAGAGATACCCGGTGCTCATTTCCTCCGCGAACCTCACTGGATCGCCTTGCCAGGTGATGCGGCCGTGATCGAGCACGTAGACACGGTCGGAGTGGGGAAGCGCAAACGTCACGTTCTGCTCGGCCAGCAACAGCGTGAGCGAGTGTTCCTGCCGCAACCGCTCGATCGCTTTGGAAAGTTGTCCGAGGATCACCGGGGCAAGACCGAGCGTCGGCTCGTCGAGGATGAGAAGTTTGGGCTGCATCATCAAGGCGCGTCCGAGCGCCAGCATCTGCTGCTCGCCGCCCGACAGCGTGCGCGCAGCCTGCGCCTGCCGCTGTTCGAGAATTGGAAAGAGATCGAACACCCAGTCGAGCTGCCGCTGCCGCTCGCTCTTGCTCAGATGTCCACCGCCGAGATCGAGATTCTCGCGGACGCTCATATGGACGAACAATTCGCGCGTCTCGGGACAATGCACCACGCCGCCGCGCGCGATCGAAGCCGCCGTTTGGCTGCGCAAATCGCGCTCGCCGAAACGGATCGCGCCGCGATAGGGTACAAGCCCCGAAATCGCATTGAAGAGCGTGGTCTTGCCGGCGCCATTGAGGCCGACGATCGAGACAAATTCGTCTTGTCGCACCCGCAGATCCACGCGATCTAGCGCCTTGGTCTTGCCGTAGAAGACTTCGACGGCATCGAGCTGCAAGAGGGTCGGGGCTTGCCCGGCCCCGGCACTCTTGCGTTCGACCGCTTCGATTTTTCCACCGATATAGACCCGCCGCACGGTTTCGTTTTGCATCACCTCGTCGGCGCTGCCCTCGGCGATGCGCTCGCCCAGATACATGGCGATGACGCGATCGGCGAGCGCGGCGACGCTTTTGACGCTGTGATCGACAAGAAGCACCGCGCGGCCCTCGTCCCGCAGCGTGCGGATAAGGTCGGAGAAGACCTTGATCTCCGTAGGCGTCAGCCCGGCAAACGGCTCGTCGATCAGCACCACCTTCGGATCGCGCGCCACCGCTTTGGCCAGTTCCATCCGGCGCAAATCGGCGAACGGCAGCGTCCACGGATGGCGGTGCAGAACGCCGCCAAGTCCCACGCGCTCGGCAATTTCCCGCGCGCGCTCGCCCACGGAGGCTTCCGTGGCGAGCCGCAGGAGCGAGTCGGGCAGCAGCGCCAGCTTGACGTTTTCCAGGACCGTCTGGCGCTGCAGCGGACGAGAATGCTGGAAGACGATGCTCACGCCCGACCGGGCGATGCGATGCGCCGGCCAGCCGCTGATGTCGACGCCGTCGAGCTTGATCGTCCCGGAATTGGCCCGCGCGATGCCCATGATCAGCGACATGACCGTCGATTTGCCCGACCCGTTCGGACCGATCAGGCCGACGATTTCGCCGGCCTTAAGGTCGAAGCTCATGTTCTTAACCGCCACGACGCCGCCGAAGCGCTTGGCGAGTTCGCCAACCTGCAAACGCACGGCGCCGCTCATTCGCGTTCTCCCCTATGCAGCGCATAGCCGAGCAGGCCCTCGGGAAAGAACAAAATGACGGCGAGTGCGATGGCGGCGACGACAAAGGTATTGAGCTGGCCGAGCGGTCGCAGAAACTCATTGGCGACGATCAGGAACACCGCCCCCAATGCCGCGCCGAGGATGGTGCGGCGACCGCCGAGCACGGCCGCGATGATGATTTGCACGCCGATGGCGATGTCGACGACGGTGTCGACGGACGCGGTGCCCATGTAGAAAATCAGCATGGCGCCGGCGGTGCCGGAAAACAAAGCGCTGACGCAGAACGCCGCGACCTTATGCTTGGTCACGTTGAAGCCGAGTGCGGCGGCTTCGACGGCATCCTGACCGCTCGCTTGCAAGATCAGCCCGACCGCCGAACGCGACAAGCCGAACAAGAGCGTGGCGCACACCACCAGGAACGCCAGCGCGTACCAATAATTGACGCTGGCGTCGATTGAGAGCACGTCAGGGACGGTCATGCCAATTTCGCCGCCGGTGACTCTAGCGAAGATGACGACGAAATTCTGCAACAACAGCACTGCGACCAGCGTGACCAGACCGAAATAAGGTCCGCGCAAGCGCAATGCCGGAACCGCGAGCAGAATTCCGCCGGCGACTGCCGCCAAAGCGCCGGCGACCACGCAAACCGGAATCGGCAGGCCGGCGGTGCTGTTGAGAATCGCCGCAGTGTATGCGCCGAGGCCGATCAGGAAGGTGGGACCGAAATTGACCTCGCCGGCAAAGCCGAACAGCAGGTCCCAGGCCATGGCGAACACGCCAAAATAATAGGCCGCCGTGAGGACGCTGAGGAGATAGATCGAAACCCAGAACGGCAACAGCGCGGCGACGACAACGACAGCCGCTGCAATCCAGAATAAACGCGAGCGAAGGAAAGCCACTACGCGCTCCTATCGCCGACCCAAAAAGCCTTGCGGCCGCATATAAACGACGAGCACGAGAAGGATAAGCGACGGTATCGGCCGCAACGTCGGGGCGATCAGATAAGCCGTCGCAGTTTCCAGATAGCCCACGACGTAAGCCGCGATCAGCGAGCCCGAGACGCTGCCGAGCCCGCCGAGCACCACGATCGAGAATGCGCTGGCCGTGAGCTGGCCGGCATTGGTCGTGCTCACGCCGAGAAATGAAGCAAGGAGCACTCCGGCGATGCCGGCGAGGACTCCGTAAATGCCCCATGCCACGAGATAAAGCTGCGTGAGTTCGTAACCCAACAGCGTCACGCCGCGCGGATTCATCGATGCGCCGAGCAACGCCTTGCCGGTGCGCGTCCGATTGACCAGGAGCCAGAGCAATCCGATGACGGCCCAGGCAAGCACTGCGATCAGGATTTCGTTCGCCGGCGTGCGCACGCCGAAAATGCTGACCACGCCGGAGATCAGCGGCCGGATGGTCACCGGATTGTCGGTGAACAAATAGGCCATGCCGACCTGGATCATGATGCCCCAGAGCAGCGTGCCGGTGAGGACGAAAATCTCGGTCTCCTCCGGCCGAATGGCGCGGGAGCGTTGAATCGGACGAACGACGACCAGATACGTGGCGTAGGCGGTCGCCAGTCCGGCCAACACCCCGACCAGCGTGCCCGCATAGGTGCCGAGACCGAGTTCGCCGGCGGCGAGCCATCCGACCAAAGCCGCCACGACCATAATCCCGCCGTGGGCGAGATTGAGCACGCCGGAAACCCCGAAGATCAGCGTGAAGCCAACGGCGGCGAGGCCGTACAACGAGCTGATCGCAAATCCGTCAACGAGGATCTGGATTGCTCGCATAAATCTTGCCCGCGCGCCCGACAGCTAATTGCGTTGCCGAAGTGGAGTCACTCCGGCGTCACGAATATTTTTGATCGCCTCATCCGACTGTTAGAAGCGCTAGAAGCTCAGCTCGGTGTCTTGATGAAAGACGGGAAGCTAATCTTGGCTTTGCATTTGTCGGCCGGCCAGACGCACGCTTGTTTGCCGTTCTGCCACTGAATAGCGATGGTGGTGACCAGGCCTGGTCCATATTTTAGCGCGTGGGTGAATTGGTTATCGCGGCCGTAGAACTGTATACGGCCGACCGTCCCGACGTGATCTGTGGCTTCGAGCGCCGTCACGAGTTTGTCCGGGTCGGTCGAGCCGCCGGCACGCTCGATCGCTTCGGCAATGACGTAGACCATGTCATAGGCGGAGTAGCCGTCGTAGGCCGGCGTGACGCCGAACTTCTTCACATAGGCCTCGGCAAATGGGATCGTGGCAGGCGTGAGCGCAACATCGACGGCGGCGGCCGTTCCCGTAATCACTCCTTCGGCGGCCCCATTGGTGTCCTTCCAGAAGGTGCTGGTGGTCGCCTGCGAGCTCTGTCCGACCATCGGCATCGGGACCTGCTGGTCGTGCCACTGCACCGTCGGCTGCACGCCGACATGGCTGATGCCGGTAATGATCACGTCCGGATGCTCGCCTTCGATTTGATGGAAGATCGGCGTAAAATCGGCTGTGTCGGGATTGAAGCGAATGTGATCGAGCACTTGCAATCCCGCTTTGGGCAGGCACTCGAGATAACGCTCATCGAGCGGCGTAGTCCAGGCGGCGTCCTCGCTCATGACCACTGCGGTCTTCATGTGGAAGGGACCGACAAGCATGTCCCTGGTGTAATCGCAGATCGCTTGGGCGATGAACGCGGAGGTGAGCCAACCGTGAAAGGTGTATTTGTAATGATCGTAGTCGTCGTGGACGGCCTTGGAAATCAGATTGCTTGCGGCGCCGGGCGTGATGAACGGCATGTGCAGCCGCGCCGACCACGGCTCAATGGCCAGGACCACCTCGCTGATATAGCTGCCAATGACCGCGACGACTTTGTCCTGGCTCACGGCTCGCTGGAAGGCGCGCACCGCGTCGGCGGCCGATGAGTGATCGTCATAGGTAATGACTTCGACCTTCCGGCCGTTCACGCCACCATGGGCATTAATGTCGTCGGCGGCCATGGCGGCGGATTTGGTCAGCGAGGCGCCGGCGACAGAGGATTCTTCGCCGATCACGCCGATCTTGATCGGCTCGGAGGTTTGTGCCGAGGCGCTCAGAGGGGCAAGCGCGATCGCGAGGACCGTGCATCCGAACAGCCATGGACGTGCAACGCTCATCGTGCTTTGCATGGTCTTCCTCCCATTTTGCCGCGGGAATTCAGGCAAGCCTCGTTGCGAGGAAAATTCCGCAGGTTTGTAAGTTCAGGTTATAGGAACGATTACCGGGTTACAAACGGGCCTCGGCGACGCACGTTCCGAGGCCGTGGTGACCACTCGGCCACCGGAAATGCGAATGCGATTTTTGCCGCAGCGCACACAATATTGTATTCTGCTGCAGCGGTCGCGTTGCGCAAGCGCGGGTGTAGCTCAATGGTAGAGCAGAAGCCTTCCAAGCTTATGACGAGGGTTCGATTCCCTTCACCCGCTCCAGCGCCCGGCCCTTAATGGACGTACATCCCGCGCAAGGTTTCTAACTTTCCGTCGCGCAGCCAGGTGATGTCGTTAATCCGCCAATCGTTTTTGATCTTGACGAGTTCCAGCGCAACGCTCCTCGGCTCGCCCAGATTGGCGAATTTGACCGTCGCGCTCGCCTT
>JBEKSB010000213.1:0-7057 GCA_049517455.1 Xanthobacteraceae bacterium | reverse complement strand
CCAATTCGAGCGTGAGGTCACCTCCGAGCGCATCAGGGACAAGATCGCTGCCTCCAAGCGCAAGGGGCTTTGGGTGGGCGGCATGGTCCCGCTCGGCTATGACACCAAGGATCGAAAGATCACCGTCAACCAAGCCGAAGCCGAACGGGTCCGCACCATCTTCCGTAGCTATCTGAAGCTTTGCAGCCTGGACCTGCTCATGGCCGAGCTGCGCCGGCAAGGCGTCGTCAGTAAGGTCCGCACGCTGAAGTCGGGCAAGAAAGTCGGCGGCATTCCATTGACACGCGGTCCGCTCGCCCACCTGCTGCGCAATCGCTTCTATATCGGGGAGGTCGCCTTCAAGGGCGAGATCCTCAAGGGCGAACAACCGCCCATTCTTGAGCGGGATCTGTTCGAGGCCGTCCAGGCCAAGCTGGATGAGCAGGCGAATAATCATACAACTTCACGACTGAAGTCCGACGCTCTGCTGACCGGCCGCATCTTCGACGATGCCGGCAATCGCATGAGCCCAAGTCACGCCCGCAAAGGCGGCATCAAGTACCGATACTACCTGTCTTCCGCACTGCTCAATGGAGCGGCCGAGCAGGCCGGATCGGTTCGCCGCGTGCCCGCGGCCGACGTCGAGGCGGTGGTGATCAGATCGGTTCGCGAGCATCTCAAGGCATCGCCAACAATGGACGATCGCAGCCTCGTCAGCATTTATGTCACGCGCGTCGAGGTCCAGCCGCAAGAGTTGGTCATCCAACTTACTCAAGTTCAGAAAGCCAATCGTCAGATGGCGGAGGTCGATGGCGCGCTGCGAGTCCCTTGGCAGAAGGCACAATCAACGCGGCGCCGGGAGATTTTCGTGCCGGAAGGGACTACGCCCCAACACGCTCGTCCGATACGCTCGGAAAATCGCGCGACACTGATTGCATCCATCGCCCGCGGTCGCTGTTGGCTCAACGAGCTTATCGCCGATCCGACAGCAAGCGCGGGAAACATCGCCAAGCGCGAAGGATGCAGCGTTCGCAAAGTCAATATGACAATCTCACTTGCCTTCCTCGCCCCCGATCTCGTCAAAGCCGCGATCGACGGCCGGCTCCCGCACGGCATGGGAGTGACTCGGCTCATCGACATGCCGGCCGAATGGTCTCGTCAGCGCCAGATGCTCGGCCTGCCGGCGCAATAACGCACACTCGAACCGCGTCTCTGTCGAACGCGTCTCTGCTTCCCGGGAAATGCGATTTTTTGCCCAGAGACAAAGCCGCCCAAACGACCCCTGGAATCCAACTCGCCCCTGACAGAGACCAATCGGCCAAACACAAGCCCGCCAACGGCGGGCATTTCGCGACACTTCAGGAAATCTCCGCAAACTCAGGAGTGCGTGGTGGGCCCGGGAGGACTCGAACCTCCAACCAAGCGGTTATGAGCCGCTAGCTCTGACCATTGAGCTACGGGCCCGCGCCGCGCGGGCGTAAACGGTGAAGCGGATATTACACGATTTCGTCATGACGAGCGCAGCGAAGCAATCCAGTCCGCGCGAGACGAAGCCTGGATTGCTTCGTCGCTTCGCTCCTCGCAATGACGAATTTACCCGCGCCGGCTGAGCAAAAACACCGCCTGCTCGGCGAACAGGTTCCAAAACCACCACGGCATTTTCAACCGCATGCGCCGGCCCCAGGCGTTCATCGCCACCGCCTCTTCCATCTTGGCGCCAGATACCTGGCATAGCTGGCGGAAATCCTTGATGCTGCAAAAGTGGATGTTCGGCGTCTCGTACCAGGCATAGGGCAGATTGTCGGTGTGGGGCATGTGGCCGCCAATCGCGACTTGCAGCCGGATACGCCAGTGGCCGAAATTCGGGAACGAAACGATGGCATGGCGGCCGATGCGCAGCATGTGTTCAAGCACGACGCGCGGCTGCCGGGTCGCTTGCAGCGTCTGTGAGAGGATGACGAAATCGAAGCCGTCGTCGGGATAGTCCTCCAGATCGGCGTCTGCGTCGCCTTGCACCACGGCGAGGCCCTTGGCGACGCATTCGTTCACGCCCTCGCGCGACAGTTCGATGCCGCGGCCATCGACGCCGCGCGTCTCCAGGAGGCGCAGCAGCTCACCATCGCCGCAGCCGACGTCGAGCACGCGCGCGCCGCGCTCGACCATGTCGGCGACGACGAGCAAGTCGACACGCGAACCGCCCGGGCCGCGCGCGGCTTCCGCCATGGTCAGATCGCGCTTAAGCCGCATGAGCATCGTTATCTCCGCGCCGGCGGCAGGCCGCGCGCCTTCGCTGCCCCTTCAAGGAAGCCGCGGACGATTGTAAACAATTCTGGCTCGTCGAGCAGGAAGGCGTCGTGGCCTTTGTCGGTGGTGACCTCGGCGAAGGAGACGCGAGCGCCGGCGGCGTTGAGCGCATGCACGATGGCGCGCGATTCCGGCGTCGGGAACAGCCAATCGCTGGTGAAAGAGATGACGCAGAACCGCGTCGGCGCGCCGCGAAACGCCGCGGCGACGACGCCGTCGTAATCCGCGGCCAGATCGAAATAATCCATGGCGCGGGTGAGATAGAGATACGAATTGGCGTCGAACCGCTCGACAAAAGTGATGCCCTGGTGCCGCAGGTACGACTCGACCTGAAAGTCGGCATCGAAGGAGAAAGTCGGGTTCTCACGATCCTGAAAGCGGCGGCCGAATTTCCGGTGCAGCGCGGCGTCGGACAGATAAGTGATGTGCGCGCCCATGCGCGCGACCGCGAGCCCGCGCCGAGGATTGGTGCCTTCGGCGAAATATCGCCCGCCGCGCCACTCCGGATCGGCCATCACCGACTGGCGGCCGACCTCGTGAAAGGCGATGTTCTGCGCCGAATGCCGCGTGGCAGCGGCGATCGGCAGGGCCGCGAACACGCGCTGCGGATAGCTCGCTGCCCACTGCAGCACCTGCATGCCGCCCATTGAGCCGCCCGCCACCGCGAACAGCGAGTCGATGCCGAGATAATCCAGCAGCATCGCCTGCGCGCGCACCATGTCGCGCACGGTGATGACGGGAAAGTCGAGGCCCCACGGCATGCCGTTCGCCGGATTGGTCGAGGCCGGCCCCGACGAGCCCATGCAGCCGCCGACAACATTGGGGCAGATCACGAAATAACGTTCGGTGTCGATCGGCCGGCCGGGCCCGACCATGGTCTCCCACCAGCCCGGCTTGCCGGTCACCGGATGATCGTTGACGACGTGTTGATCGCCGGTGAGCGCGTGGCAGACCAGAACGGCATTGCTACGCTCGGCGTTGAGCGTGCCGTAAGTCTGGTAGGCGATCTGCAGCGGGCTGAAATCGATCCCGGCGTCTAGCCGCAGCGGATCGTTCGCCGGAATCCGCACGACCAGCGAATGCGGCTGGTCCGCTTCCCGCGTGCGATCGGCGAGATCGAGGCTGGCGCTTGCCCCTGCCATGATACTCCCGGAGATGCTTCTGGCAGCCGCCCAAAATGGCGGTCAAACGGGGGTAAATAGGCCGCTGCCCGGCGGAGTCAATGTTTTCTTTAATTTCGCGCTCAACGGCACTATCAATCAGGCCGATTGCCGGGTCAAACCATGCCAAGACCACCTCGCCAACAAGTGCCTTCACTCGCCGACCTGCGCGGCGAGATCGACCGCATCGATGAGGCCATGCACGCGCTTCTGATCGAGCGTGGCGCGATCATCGAGCGACTGATCGCGGTGAAGAAGACCCAAGAATCCGGCTCCGCCTTCCGTCCGGCGCGCGAGGCCGACATGATGCGGCGGCTCGTGCAGCGTCATCATGGCAGCCTGCCGCTCGACACCGTCGAGAGCATCTGGCGCGTCATCATCGCGACCTTCACCTACGTGCAGGCGCCCTTCTCCGCGCACGCCGACCTTTCCGCCGGCGATGCGCTGATGCGCGATTCCGCGCGCTTCCATTTCGGTTTCACGGTGCCGCTTGTGCCGCATGTAGGCGCGGCGAGCGTCGTCCAGGCGGTGACCGAATCGAAAGGCGATCTTGGGCTCGTCCCCGCCTTCGCCATCGCCGGTGCCGGGCCGTGGTGGACGGCGCTTGAATTCGACACCGCGCCGAAAATCATCGCCCGGCTGCCGTTCGTCGAGCGCGCCGATCATCCGGCCGGCCTGCCGGTCTTCGTGATCTCGCGCGTGGCGGCGGACGCGATGGTGACCGAGACCGAAGTCTGGAGCATGCGCGTCTCCGGCTGGAACGCCGCGTTCGTCGACCGCCTCGCTGGGCTCGCCGACGCGATTGCCGTGCCCGACCGCGCGTTCGATGGCGCCGCCTTGCTCATCTCGGTCGCACGCGGCGGCATCGATGCCGTCGCCGAGGCCCTCGTCGGCACCGGCGCGTCGATCCGCTCAAGGGCCCTCGTCGGCAGCCACGCGACCCGCTATACGGTGCCGGCAAAACAAATAACCGCCCCCTGAAAGGGGGGAGGGAAAACGCAGGGTAAGAAGTAAGATCAAATGACTGCCTTACATCCCCAGCCGCGGCCCGGTGTGCTCGAGATCGAGGCCTATGTGCCCGGCAAGAGCAGCGCGCCGGGCGTGGCCAAAGTGTTCAAACTGTCATCGAATGAGACGCCGCTCGGCCCGAGCCCGCGCGCAATCGCGGCGTATAAGGCGGTCGCCGCGCACCTGGAAGATTACCCCGACGGCGCCGCAACCGAGTTGCGCGAAGCGATCGGACGCGCGTTCGGCCTCGATCCCGACCGTATCGTTTGCGGCGCCGGCTCCGACGATCTCTTGAACCTGCTGACGCGCGCCTACCTTGCCGACGGCGACGAGGCTATCCACACCACGCACGGTTTTCTCGTCTATCCGATCGCTACGCTCGGCACCGGCGCGAAGCCGGTTGTCGCGGCGGAGACAAATTATACCGCCAGCGTCGACGCCATCCTCGCCGCCGTGACGAAGAAGACCAAAATCGTCTTCCTCGCCAACCCCAACAATCCGACGGGCACCTACATTTCCTTCGATGAAGTCAAGCGGCTGCATCGCGGCCTGCCGCCGCACGTACTGCTCGTGCTCGATGCGGCTTACGCCGAATATGTCCGGCGTAACGACTATGAATCCGGAATCGAGCTTGTCGCCACCAGCGACAACGTCGTTATGACCCGCACATTCTCGAAAATCCACGGGCTCGCGGCCGTGCGGCTCGGCTGGATGTTCGGCCCCGCCCACGTCGTCGCCGCGATCAATCGCATTCGCGGCCCGTTCAACGTCAACGCGCCGGCGATCGCCGCCGGAATCGCGGCGATCGAGGATCACGGGCACCAGGAGCACGCGCGCGAGCACAACAGCCGCTGGCTCGCCTGGCTCGCTGAAGAGATTGGAAAACTCGGCCTGAGGGTGACCCCGAGCGTCGCCAACTTTTTGCTCATCCACTTTCCGGAAACGAAAGGACGCACCGCCAAGGAGGCCGACGCCTTCCTCACCGCGCGCGGGCTGATTCTGCGGCAGGTCGCCGTCTACAAGCTGCCGAACGCGCTGCGCATGAGTGTAGGCACCGAAGAAGCCAATCGCCTCGTCGTCGCTGCGCTCAAAGAATTTTTGGCCAAGGCGGCGTGACGCTGTGACCAAATCCGCACCGCTGTTCGATCGCCTCGCCTTGATCGGCGTTGGCCTGATCGGCTCGTCGATCGCGCGGGCGGCGCGCGCGCAGGGCCTGGTGCGCGAGATCGTGGCGACGGCGCGGTCCGCCGCCACGCGGCGGCGCGTCGCCGAGCTCGGGCTTGCCGACCAGGTGGTCGAAAGCAACGCCGCCGCGGTCGCCGGCGCCGATCTCGTGATCGTTTGCATTCCGGTCGGCGCCTGCGGCGAGGTCGCCGCGGAAATCGGGCCGCATCTTGCGCGCGGCGCGACCGTGTCCGACGTCGGCTCGGTCAAGGGCGCCGTCCTGCGCGATATGGCGCCGCATTTGCCGGCCGGCGTGCATTTCGTTCCTGCGCATCCGGTCGCCGGCACCGAGAATTCCGGCCCCGATGCCGGCTTCGCCGCTCTGTTCGTCGGCCGGTGGTGCATCCTCACGCCACCCGATGATGCCGATCCTGCCGCGGTCGAGAAACTGGCGGCGTTCTGGCGCACGCTTGGCGCCAATGTCGAGACTATGCCGGCCGCCCATCATGACCTCGTGCTGGCGATCACCAGTCATCTGCCGCATCTCATCGCCTACACGATCGTCGGCACCGCCGACGATCTCGCCGAAGTGACGCGCTCCGAGGTGCTGAAATTCTCCGCCGGCGGCTTTCGCGACTTTACCCGTATCGCCGCGTCCGATCCGACCATGTGGCGCGATGTATTCCTCGCCAACAAAGATGCCGTGCTGGAAATGCTGGGCACCTTCAACGAGGATTTATCACAGATCACCCGCGCCATCCGCCGCGGCGATGGCGACGCTTTGTTCGCGCATTTCACTCGCACGCGCGCCATCCGCCGCGGCATCGTACAGATCGGGCAGGATTCGCCGGCACCCGATTTCGGCCGGCCGCATCCGGATTTACCGGTCGAGCCGCTGCCGCGGCCTTATGCCGTATCGGATGATAGCTAGACAGTTTCGATTCAGTTCCGCGCCTGCACCGTCAGCGCTTCATTGACCGCGGCGCGCAGCGTGGCGACCGAGAACGGCTTGGACAGCACGTCGTGAATGATGGCGTCGAGGCCATGGGCACGCTCGCGCTGATCGGCGTAGCCGGTCATCAACAGGATGGTGAGATTGGGATAATCGCGCGCCACGCTGAGCGCGAGCGCGATGCCGTCCATGATCGGCATGCGAATATCGGTGAGCAGGAGATCGAAGCGCCCCTCCTCGCGAACGATGAGGTCGAGTCCATCGCCGCCGTCGCATGCGGTCTTGACATCGTGACCGTCGTTCTGAAGCGCGCGCGCGCACAGCGCGCGTAGTGCTTCCTCGTCTTCGGCTATGAGAATGCGCGCCATGAGGTGTCAGTGTGTTGCCGCGATCATGTCGTGGCGGTTGACGAAACGAAGGATGATGTCGTGCGCGTCGGGCGGCGGCGAAGCAAGCCGGGTGCGGAAGGCGACGGCCTCGCCCGGCGGCA
>JBEKSB010000212.1:0-7062 GCA_049517455.1 Xanthobacteraceae bacterium | reverse complement strand
ATGTGGGTGAAGGCAAATGGAGCGCCGACGATCTTGCCGCGGCGCTGGCCGCCCGCGACCGTGCCGCCTGCGGCCAGGTCGCCCCGCCGCACGGGCTTTATCTGGTGCGGGTGGATTATTGAGGCAGCGTCATTGCGAGGAGCGAAGCGACGAAGCAATCCAGAATTCACCGACCGGACTGGATTGCTTCGCTTCGCTCGCAACGACGGCTACGCGAAATACCGATCAATGATGCGCCGGTAGATCGCCGTCAGCGTGGCGAGATCTGCGACCGGCGCGCACTCGTCCACCTGATGCATGGTCTGCCCGACCAGGCCGAATTCGAGCACCGGGCAATAATCCTTGATGAAGCGCGCATCGGAGGTGCCGCCGGAGGTCGAGAGCTTCGGCCTGCGGCCGGTCACTTCGGCGATCGCGGCGACCGCGAGATCGGTGAACGGTCCGGGCTTGGTGACAAAAACGTCGGCGTTCGATGGTTGCCAATCGAAGGAATAATGCACGCGGCCGGCCGCAGCCGCCTGCACGCGCCGCTCGATCAGCATTTTGAGCGCAGTCTGGTTGTGACAGTCGTTGTAGCGGATGTTAAAGCGGCCACGGGCTTCGCCGGGAATGAGATTGACCGTCGCGTTGCCGACATCGACAGAAGTGAATTCGAGGTGCGACGGATCGAAGAGCGCGCTGCCTTCGTCGAGCGGCGCCTGCAACGCGGCGATGAGATGAACGAGGCCGCGGATCGGATTGTCGGCGCGGTCGGGATAAGCGACGTGTCCCTGACGCCCGCTGACGATGAGCGTGCCGTTGAGCGAGCCGCGCCGGCCGGCCTTGATGGTGTCGCCGAGCACCTCGACGTTGCTCGGCTCGCCGAGGATGCAATGGTCGAATTTTTCGCCGCGCTCGGCCGCCCATTGCAACAGCTTCACCATGCCGTTGACCGCGACGCTCTCTTCATCACCGGTGATGAGGAGCGATAGCGAGCCTTTTTTCGGCTTGCCGCCGTTGGCGGCGACATGATCGAGCGCGGCGGCCACGAAGCAAGCGATGCCACCCTTCATATCGACGGTGCCACGTCCGTAGAGTTTTTCGCCAGCGACCTCGCCCGCGAATGGCGGATGGCGCCACGCCGCTTCGTCGCCCGGCGGCACGACGTCGGTATGGCCGGCGAATACGAGATTGGGCTGTTCGCTACCGATTCTTGCGTAAAGATTCTCGACCGGCGCGGTGCCGGGCTCAGCGAAGGTCGCGCGATGAACGGCAAATCCCGCTTTCGCCAAGACCTCCTGCAAATACGCAAGCGCCCCACCCTCCTCCGGCGTGACCGAGCGGCAGCGGACAAGATCACGGGCAATGGCGACGGGATCGGCGGTCATGGTGGAGTCGCTTGCAAGCGCGGAACCTATACCGCGCAATCAGGTGTTGGCGAGCGGGTCTGCACCATATTGTTTCGGACCCGCCCTGCCCTTGCGAAAGCCGAGTTCGACTAAGAGGGCAAGACCGGCAATGCCCAATAACATCGACATCAAAAACGAAATTACGTTTATAGGTGTCATCACGTTTTGGTCCGGAAGCGTCACCAGCCACCCCAATTTTACGAGGACAGCCCGCGCGATAGCGATAGCGTAGACAGTGCCGATCACCCACATAGGGATATTGCGGTCGTGGCCCCGCTTCACATCGATCATGAACTTAGGATAAATGAAGGCTACTATAATAATTTCGATCCACCAATCGCCTATGGACAACGCGACTACCAAGAACACAGAAATAAGGATAATAAAAACCTCGATCGCAATTACCGATATCGACATTAGCCAAAACGTCTTTCAACTAATACGACCGTCAAAATTTCTGAAGAGATAAATCCACTTCATTGGCGCGATGCGAAGTGAACTGCTGGATTTGCCGCAATACGTAAGTTTCGCTCGACGATCGCCCGTCCGTCAACTCTTCGCCAGCGGGTCCGGGCCGTTTGGGTTCGGGCCAATTGTGCCGCGGCGGAAGCCAAGCTCGATGAGCAACGCGAGGCCGAACACCGTGAACGGCACGGCGATCGCCAGCGACAGCATGCTCGGCGCCTCGTCGGAGCCGGCCAGGCCGAGCACGGTAAAAAGGTCGAGCACGGCGCCGCCGCCGAAGAAAATGTACAAGAGCCAACCCGGCAAGTTGCGGTCATGGGCGCGCTTTAGGGAGACGGCGAATTCGGGATAGGTGAAAGCGAGATCGACGATGGCGCTCAGCCGCTCACCCTGGATCTCGTCGGCGATGAAATGGCCGACAAGCTCGGCGGCCGCCAACACGCCCATCGCGATCCAGAACGTCTGGCGGCCGATACGGCCGTGAAAGCCGTTGAAAAGATACACCCAATCCATCGGCCGGCGCCGTTCAATCCCGCAGCAAGTCGTTGATACTGGTCTTGGCACGCGTCTTTTCGTCGACGCGTTTGACGATCACGGCACAAGATAGGCTCGGGCCCGCTTTGCCGTTTGGGCGTGGCTTACCCGGCATGCTGCCCGGCACGACGACCGCATAGGACGGCACTTCGCCCTGGAAAATCTCGCCGCTATCACGATCGACGATCTTGGTCGAAGCGCCGATGAAGACGCCCATCGACAGCACGGCGCCCTCGCGCACGATCACGCCCTCGGCGACTTCCGAGCGCGCGCCGATGAAGCAATTGTCCTCGACGATCACTGGCCCCGCTTGCAGCGGCTCGAGCACGCCGCCGATGCCCGCGCCGCCGGAGATGTGGCAGTTCTTGCCGATTTGCGCGCAGGAGCCGACCGTCGCCCAGGTGTCGATCATGGTGCCGCGATCGACATAGGCGCCGAGATTGACGAAGGATGGCATCAGCACCACGCCCGGCGCGATATAGGCCGAACGGCGCACCACACAGCCCGGCACCGCGCGAAAGCCGGCGGCGCGGAAGTGCGTATCGTCCCAATCGTCGAATTTAGATGGCACCTTGTCCCACCAAGCCGCATGGCCGGGCCCGCCCGGGATGATGCCCATGTCGTTCAATCGAAACGACAGCAGTACCGCCTTCTTGAGCCATTGGTTGACGTGCCAGGCGCCATTGGCCGCCCTTTCCGCCACCCGCGCGGCGCCGCGGTCGAGAAGGTCAAGCGCATCCTCGACTGCCTCACGGACCGCACCCTTGGTCGCGGGGCCGATCTCGTCGCGGCGATCGAAAGCCGCATCGATGGTTTCGGCAAGACTCTTACTTGCGGTCTTGCTTTCGGTCTTGGCGAGTTCGGCGGCCGACATGAGAGGAATCCCCTGCTTGCGCGGTTTGTCGGAGTGCGCATGCGCGATGTCAAGCACCAGCCCGCGCCAGCGCCAAAGTTGGAACCATTTTTGCATGGCCCGATTGTAAGCAACGCTATCAAAGGACATGCAATGATCACGATGGGAAACGCCGTCGGTGCCGGCGTCTTTTACTGGCTGGGTTTGTACAAGCTCGCGTTCTGGATTCTGATCTATGCGATTGTCTATGGCGGCTTGGGCGCGTTACGCGGCGATAATCAAACCCAGTTGGTCTATCGGCGCGGTTCTGGTCTCACCATTGCGGTTCTCATTCCTGTCGCTTGGCATATTGGCGGACTTGCCGGCTACCTCTAAATGATGTGGCAGCCCTAGTCGCCATGGCCGCGCGCATCGGCGATACCGCGCAAAAAACCGGCAAGATCGTCGGTGACGTGATCGACGTGGGGCGCATCGCGGCCGGCAAGCTCCCACTCCTCGCGAAATACCTCGCGGGTGCCGGTTGGCACCACTAGCACCGTGGTCATGCCGCGCGCGTGCGGGACTTCGAGATTGCGGGAGAGGTCCTCGAAAATCGCCGCCTTGGCCGGATCGACGTGGTGACGGGCAAGGAAGCGGTCGTAAACCGCCGGCCGAGGCTTTGGCTCAAGCTCGGCGGCGGCGATGTCGAAGATGTCCTCGAAACGCTGTTCGATTTCGAGCCTGCGCATCACCGTTTCGGCATGACGGCGCGTGCCGTTTGTGAGAATGAGCTTGCGTCCGGATAAGCGGGCGATCGCTTCGCCGAGCACCGGGTCGGGCGTGAGCGGCGAATAATCGATCTCATGCACGAGTTCGAGGAATTCGTCCGGATCGAGGCCGTGCTCCTCCATGAGTCCGCGCAAGCTGGTGCCGTAACGCCGATAGTAGTCCTTTTGCAACCGGAAGGCCTCGTCATGCGTGACCTTGAGGAAGCCGGCGATGTAGTCGCGGATGCGCACGTCAACCTGCTCCCAGAGGTTGAGGTGATGCGGATAGAGCGTGTTGTCGAGATCGAAGACCCAAGTCTCGACCGCGTCGAAGCCGCGGATTTGGCGTTCAATCATTTCCGGCGACTCGTTGTTGCCACAGTTGCTGGCGAGGAGGCTCGCCGAACCAAGTTTTAGCAACTGGCGGGCTGGGAGCAATCGATGCGGCGGGCATTGCGCAGGTCAATTCCATTCGTGCAGGCGGCGCTCATCGGCACGCTGGCCGCTGCGGCGCTCGCCGCCGTCGCGATGCTGATTTCCCATTCCTGACGGTGGTCGCCCGGCCGCAGACCCCTTAGCCCGCCTCCCGCCACGACGCCGCCGGAAGCAATCCCTTCAGCGCTCCGTCGTGGAGGCGAACCGGGTCGCGTTCGCCCTCCATGGCAAGCCGCAGCACCGAGCGGGCCAATTCGTCCGGGAGCACCGTGCTGTTGCGACAGCCTTGAGCGTCAGCCACGCCTCGTCGAAAGGTGCCTCGAGGACAACAAACGTCTCGGGATCAAATGAAGAAGAGTGGAACCCGCGCATGGTCCATCCTCACCACGACTGTACTGACTTGGATGTTACGGAGTGGCTAAGCATTAGCTTCAAGTTGGCCGAGTTTGTGACCGCCAGCATGAATGGCGCATGACACTCCGTCGCCCCCGCGTTGACCATCGATGCGTGAACACACCGAAAGCGCATTCCGGCCATGCCGCCGCCGCCGAGCAATCATCATCTCAAGAGCTGAAACGCGACCAGCGCGGCGAGCATGATGCCGCTGCCGAGCGCCTGCAACGGCGTAATCACGTCCCCCAGCGCAAGCGCGCTCAACACCATCGCGATCAGCGGCTCGAGATTCATGACCAGCGCCGTGCGAAACGGACCGATACGCAAGATCGAAACAAATATGAAAAGGATGCCGGCCGTGGTCGCAACGCTCATGGCGATCAAGGCCACCCAGCCCGCATCGGTCTGCGGTGGGTGCCACGTCCCAGTCGCCGCCGACAACCCGACGAAGATCACGGTTTGTGCGATCACCGAGTACCACGTCGTCAGCCGCGCATCGGCGCCGACGAGGAATGCGCGTGTGACGATGAGAACGCCCGTTCGGCAGAACGCCGCGCCGAGTGCGTAAGCGATGCCGCCGAGCGCCAGACCCGCCGGATGAGCACCGATCATGATCGCGAGCCCGCAAAACGCCGCGAACGCGCACGCCGCGCCTTGCCACCGCAACGGCTCAAGACCGGTCGCCGAGGCGGCCAGACCAGTCAGCAATGGATAGGCGAAATAGGTGAGCACCGCTGTCGGCACGTCGTTCGCCTCGATCGCCTTGAACAGACAAAAGATCAGAACGGCGAACAGCACACCGATGCCAAGCGATATCCAGCGCACGCGCGCGCCGGTCGGTGGCTTCGGACCCACTCGCAGCCAAATCGTCATGAAGGCGAGACCGACGACGCCGCGGAACGACAGCATAGTCAGGACGTCGCAGTGGGCCGCCGCGATGATCTTGACGAGCACGTCGGAGACACCGAGCGCGACCGCTGCGGCAATCCCGGGCGCCAAGGAGAAGACAAAACGGAAATTCAAGCTGACGGAGACTCTGTTGGACGTGTGCTCATGAGCACATACGCGGCGGCAGCGAGCGTCGCAACCCGAAGCGAAGACCTAAGCCCGCTTTTGCTCGGGAGCCCGCAACGGAACCGGCTGCGACCGCCGCTCGATGAGCTGCTTAAGCAGCAGCGCGGCACGCCCGAATGGTGCGATAAACTCGCCCCTGATCGTGTGCGCGTGCGGACGATCCGGTTCGACGCCGAATTCAAGCACCTCAGGCTCCGCCGAGGGGATATACAAGGTGCCGAACAGCCAGTCCCACAACGCAAGGCAGCTTCCCAGGTTCTTGTTGAAGTGATCGGGATTGCGCGAGTGATGAATCTGGTGATGCGCCGGACTCATGAGCAGATGGCCCAGCCACCCGGTGAACGATATCCAAAGCTGCGTGTGCTGTAGATGCACATAAAGGTAGATGAAGAACACGAGGATGAGATTATTCTCCGACAAGCCATATTGATGCGTCGTCTGGCCGAAGAGGTAGTCGCCGACGCCATTCGCCAGCCCGGTGAAGACGGCCAGGATGTTGAGGAAGATGCACATATAGACCGGATGGACGCGAAAATTCGTCAGCGGCGTCAGCACTGTCGCCGAGTGATGGACTTTGTGGAACTCCCAGAGAAACGGTATCCGATGGGACAGATAGTGATTGAGCCAGTAACCGAGTTCGTAGGCCAGGAACAGCATGACGGTGATGACCGTCCTGGAAACGAATATCGGCAACGCCGACGGCTGTCTCGGACCGAACGTTGCCGTCAGCACATCGGCAACGCTGTGACTCAGCACTTCATACGAAAGTAGCGCCCACCCGAAGATGATCCCGAACAGGAACAAATTGAAATAGAAATAGCTGAGATCCGCCAAGCTCGATCGGCTCATCACGATATGTTTCGGGAACAGCGCGCGCAGCAAAGATTTCAGGCGAACGCGCCGTCCTTTTTTGAAACGTCGCGCGCCGACGACAACGAGCGCGATGAAGAACGCGCACAGCAGCGACAGAAGCGAGACGTGAGAGCCGGGAGCAAAAAACGCTTTGCCCAGCTGGCCCAAAAAATACGAGATGCCTGGCGAGAAGTCCAAGCGCGCCTCCGCGACGTCCGAGAAGGCGCAACTGTTACCCGGTCATTGGTAAAGGCAACGTTGTCCATTTGTGCACCGGTCGCTTAACGCCGCCGAATCGGAACCGGCCGTTAACCATCCCGAT
>JBEKSB010000211.1:0-7068 GCA_049517455.1 Xanthobacteraceae bacterium | reverse complement strand
GCTCAGTTCGGCGGGAGCGATCAAAGGCAGACGCATGAACCTTCTCCTCGAGAATTAGCTGTTTCCGCGGGTGGATCGTCCCAGGAAGGTGTGGCGCCACGATGAGACGCGCGATAGTTTAGCTAGGAAGCGCCACGCGGGTTGTCAGCCGAACCCGCCTCGCTATGTTGCGCGCTTCCCCTATCGGAGGGATGGCCGAGTGGCTGAAGGCGCTCGCTTGGAAAGCGTGTATACGGGAAACCGTATCGTGGGTTCGAATCCCACTCCCTCCGCCAAATGTCATTGAAATTAAAAGCATTTTTCATATTTTTTGCTAGCGACCCCCGGATAAACCTTTAGCGCCGCCACCCGTCGCTCCGGGGCGATCTAGCGGCCCGCGCCGAAACGCGACCGGACGGCCTCGGCAAGCTCGGGACGGGGCGTCGTAGCGTAGAGTAAGAGAGCACAAAACGCAGAGGAGGATAATGGCGGCGGCGGTCGCGGCGATTTGGGCGTCGGTCAACGGCCGCTCGTCGTCATCGCGGCGCAGCGCAGCTTCTTGTAATGGAGACCTTAGGTCTGACTCACGGCGAACGATGGAGGCTTCGCGTTTCGCCAATTCTTTTTCCCGGCGCTCATCATGGACAATCTCGGCAGTCACAAGGGCAAAGCCGTTCGTCGGCTCATCCGCTCGGCCGGCGCCAAGCTGATCTTCCTGCCAAAATACTCGCCTGACCTGAACCCCAACGAACAGGTCTTCGCCAAACTCAAGCACCTGTTGCGCAAGGCCGCCGCGCGCACCCTCGATGCGCTCTGCGCCGCAATCGGCCAGCTCCTCGAAGCATTCAAGCCCGGCGAATGCGCCAACTATTTCCGAAACGCAGGTTATGCCCTAACCTAAATGCATCCCGCTCTAGCCGGCGGATCGCAGGTTGCGAGTCCCAGACGAGCTCACCTGGTTGGAGGGCAACGCAGGCGTCGTCTTGTTCGAGCGATCGCGGGAAGCCCCGAAGTGCCATCCATTGTTGTCCACGCAAACGGCCGCCGGAAAATCACTCTGGCGACTGAGCTACTTCGCGAGTTGAGCCCAATCGAGGGGCGGCGTTTCAAAAAAAATCGGCCTGAGAGCCATCGATGTTTTCGACGTTACGATACTGCGTCTTTGGCAGCCTTTACCGGCCGAGCCCTGATGATCTTCCGAGCCGGCTTCGCCTTAAATATTGTTGGCTCCTTTGTGAACGGATTGATGCCTTTCCGCTCCTTTGTGGCGGGCTTCTTGATGACAACGAATTTGGCGAATCCAGGCACAAAGAAGGCTCCCGTTTTCTTGAGTTCTTTGTAGCCTATTTCCGCGAGCGACTCGATGACGCCCTTGACGTCCTTCCGCGTCATATTGTTCGGATGCTTCTCAGCGATTTTCTGAATGAGCTCTGACTTTGACATCACCTTGGCCATGTTTCCTCGCCACTTCCGAATCGTCCTGTGTCTACGTAGCCGGAAGTTTGCGGTGAAGGGAAATCAGCGGTTCGCTGCAATGCAGCAATTGGGTAGCGATCGCAGGCATAGCGGACATTCCTAGCGGACGCTCCAACCAACGCTTTTGACCCAAAGACAAACCGGCAATCACGCAACGATCGATTCCGAGCGGAGAAATTCGGGTTTAGGTCGATGGCGCGCTGGAATTGCTGAACCGCGTCCTCCAGTAAATTCTGGGCGTTCGTGCTTGAATCGCGCCGAATGGCTCCTCTGAGACGGTATGGCCGGGTTCGGCCCGTTTCGGGACCAAAATAGGTGATCCCGGTCTTTTCGACCGTGTCGTGCCCATGTGCATGCCCCACAAGCGCGTCGAATCGGTTGGAGAGACCGCGGCGATCGGAGCTCATGCTATTCCAACTCATGCTAATCATTCCAGCACACACGTTTTCGGCCACGGCCTACGCCATAGTTTCGCGCCCCTGGTCGGCTCTCAGTATCCGTATGTGTCTCTGATACAGTGGCATGATCGCCAACGTTGCAATCAGCCCGACGATGAGCGGCAGCGTCGCGATCAGAAATATCTGCTGTGCCGGTAGTTTCGCGCCGAACGCGAAGCCGCCCAGCAACGGCCCGAGGGCACCGCCGATCCGCCCAATCGCGAAGTTCGATCCCACCCCCCACGCTCGAATATAGGTCGGATAGATATTCGCTTCGGTCGCGATATTCCCGAACTGCAACCCGAGAATGCAAAATCCGGCGCCAAACAGGAGTGTCAAAAGGAAGTAGGGCGAAAGATTCGGAATGCCGATACAGGCGGCGATTGGTATCGAGCAGGCAAAGAGAATGGGCACCGGGATGAATCCGTATTTATCAAGAAAGCGCATCGAGATAAGACCTGCCAACGTTCCTCCGAATTGAAAGAGCGTCGTCGCGATCGCCGCCTGGGCTACCGGGATGCCCGAGGCCGAAAGCACCGTCGGCATCCACTGATTCATGAAGTAGAGACTCATCACGGCGACAAAATTCGAAATCCAGAAGAGCGGCGTAAGTACCGCGAGCCGACCTTCGAGCAAGGCCGGCATCGAAAAACGCGAACGGTTCTCTTCCCCGCTGATGACAAACTCGGTGTCGGGATCAATTACGAGATCGGAGCGCAGTCCCTTGAGCAGCGCGACCAGCTCGTTGCGGCGCCGCGGGCGCAAAGCTAGAAACTTGATCGACTCCGGGAGCGTGGTCGCAAGAATCGAGGCGATGACTATCGGGGCAATGCCCCCGATCCAAAACAGACTGCGCCAGCCGTACTCACCCATAAGCTTCGCCGCGACGAAGCCCGGTAGCCCGCCTCCGAAAGTCACGCCCGTGAAGATCAGCACAACCAGGGTCGCGCGGACGCGCGCTGGAGCGAATTCATTATTTAATGTTACGACGATCGGCAGCATTCCTCCGAGGGCGACGCCGGCAAGCGCACGCACGGCAATCAACTCGATGAGGCTGCTGGTCAGCACCGCGGCCAACGTGAAGAGGCCGAAGAAATAGGCGCCGAAAACGATGACGCGCTTCCGGCCGAATTTGTCCGACAGAAATCCAAAAAGCGGCGGGCCGACGAAGCCGGCCGCGAGCGAACTGGAGAACAGCGCGCCGAGTTCCCGGCCGCTCAGGTTCCATTCTTTGAGAATGCCTGGTCCGGCATAGGCGGCGGCGCCGAGATCGAACCCGTCGGTCATCAACACCAGAAAGGAAAGCAGCAGTAGTTTGATGTGAAAGCTGCCAATTTTCTGGTCGTCAAACACCCGCTCGATGTCGATCACCTTGGCCATGGTCGTCTCTTACCTTGTTGTGTCGATTCGTGCGCAGCTACGGCCTGGTCGGAACAGTATTTGTGCAGCCCAGGCCGTCGCTCCCTGGTCGTGTTTTCGCGGCAGCAATGGCCTGCCAGATCCGCGACGGCGTCGCGGGCATTTCGACATGCGTTACGCCGAACTCGGCTAGCGCGTCGACGATGGCGTTGATCGTAACGGCAAGCGCGGGCGTTGTTCCGCCTTCGCTCCCAGGGCGGAAGCCGAGCGGGTGGCTGCTGGCCGGCACCTCGCTGAGCGCCGTCGTGAAGGACGGCAAGTCCGCCGCCCGCGGCAGCGCGTAGTCCATTAACGAGGCCGACAAGTTCTGGCCGGATTCCGGATCGAAGCAACATTGCTCGAACAGCGCTTGCCCAATGCCCTGCGCGATTCCGCCATGGGTCTGTCCGTGCAGGATCATCGGATTGAGCGCGCGGCCGACATCGTCCACTGATGTGTAGCGTTGGATGGCCAGCGCACCAGTTTCGGGATCGACCTCCAGTTCGCAGACTGCGGTGCCGTAGGGAAATGCGAGACCGGGCCGCGTCTGATCGGATATTGCAGCCAGCGGCCCCTTCAATTCATCGGGCAACGCGCTTTCGTCAGTTGCGGCGCGGGCTACCCGGAAGATGTCGATCGCGTGGTCGGTCCCAGTTACGCGAAAGCAGCCATCGGCGAAACTGACGTCGGCCACATCGGTTTCGAACAGAACAGCGGCGATCCGCCGACCTTTGTTAATTATGTCGGTCGTGGCCCGATGCATCACGACGCTGGCCTGCCGTAGCGATCGCCCCGAATGGCTGCCACCGCCTGCCTTGACGAAAGAGGTGTCACCCGTGCACAGCACCACCGCGGCAGGTGAGACGCCGAACCATTCGGCGACAAGTTGCGGAAATGCCGTTTCGTGGCCCTGACCGGTGCTCTGCGTTCCAACGATCACCTCGATCGTTTTGTCGGGACGAACCAGGATTTCGGCACGCTCGCGCGGGGCGCCACTCGTGGTTTCGATATAGTTCCCGATCGCAATTCCGCGGCACAGGCCACGTGCACGCGACGCCTCGCGCCGCGCCGGGAAGCCGGCCCAATCGGACAGGTCGAGCGCTGTCTGCATTACGCCTTCATAATCGCCATTGTCGTAGATGACGCCGAGTGGATTGCGATAGGGCTGCTCCGTTCGTCCGATGATATTACGGCGGCGCAAGGCGACCCGTTCGAACCCGCACTGCCGCGCGGTCAGATCGATGAGACGTTCTATCGCGTAGATCGCTTCCGGACGGCCGGCGCTCCGGTACGGTATCGTTGCCGGCGTGTTTGTGACGGCGGCGCGCGCGATCACGTGCGCTGCTGGAATGCGGTAAAGGCTCGGCATCAGCTGCGCCCCTTTATTTAAGGGAACGAACGAGGTCGTATAGGCGCCGTTGTTCGCTGTATTTACCGAGCGCAGCGCGAGGAAATTTCCATCCGCGTCGAGCGCAAGCTCGACGTCGATGTGCAGATCGCGGCCCTGGAAATCCGAAAGAAAGGCCTCTGTGCGTTCCGCCTTGAAGATGACGGGGCGCTGCAGCCGCCGCGCGGCCCATGCGGCCAATGCAAATTCCGGATAAGTCGCGTTGCGGGTCCCGAAATTGCCGCCGACGTCCCGGGGAGCTATCACCCGCACGCGCCCCGGCGGCACACCGAGCACGGCCGCCAATTCGTCACGCAATTGCACTACGCCGATCCCATGCGAAGCATGGACTGTGTAGAGCTCTTTCATCTCGTCCCACGCGGCAACGACAGCGCGAGGTTCCATGTGCGCTCCGGTAACGCGCTGCACCCAGCTATTCAGACGAACGCGGTGGGCCGCGCGCGCGAACGCCGCGGTGGTCGCCGCTTCGTCACCGAGATGCGCTTCGAGCGTGCGATTGCCAGGGACGTGGTCCCACAGTTGCGGTGCATGGTCCCCGAGCGCATCGATTGCATGGGTGACCGCTGGAAGCGGCTCCCAGTCGATCACTACCGCCTCGGCGGCGTCCTTCGCCTGTGCTTCGGTCTCCGCGACGACCATAGCGACGGCTTCTCCTACAACGCGTGCGCGGTCGACCGGCAACGGTCGCTGTCGGGTGACTACTCGCTCGGATCCGTCGCGGTGGGCAAGCGGCATGTCAGACCCGACCTTCGAACTGCCGGTCGGATGCGGAATTGTCTGTAGTCCGTCGGCAAGCGCGTCGGCGCCTGAGAGAACCACCAACACCCCGGGATGGGCCAGCGCATTCGCAACATCCATGCTGCGGATGGCGGCATGGGCATGCGGCGACCGGACCATTACCGCACGCGCTGCATGCGGTAGATTAAGATCGTCGGCGTATTGCCCGTGCCCGGTAACGAGGCGCAGATCCTCTCGGCGAAAGGTCGGAAAATCGCTGTGCAAACGAGCCTCAGGCTTCATCCGCATTCCGTCACGGGCGCTGCTTGCGTAAACCCGGCCGGCACTAATTGTGCCGGCTCAACCCTCGGATATTACTGATCATACCGCAAAGCTAGTGACGTCATGCAGCAATAGGAGGAGATAGTGGAGTTTAAAACCATTAGACGCGTAGTCGTCGGCCACGATCCGCAAGGGAAGGCGATTGCACTCTTTGACGGTCCGGCCGTGCCAAAGCAGCGCAGCCCCGGCGGCAATGCCGTCGTCAATCTGTGGGTCACGAGCGAGTTTCCCGTCGGCTTGAGCGGCACCGCAGACATGGCGGAAACAAAAGTCGGTGTGCCGCCGCCGTCGAACGGTACAATATTTCGCATAGTGGATTTCCCGCCGGCATCGACTACTACTGCCGTGCCGCATAGCGATCACGCCAAGACGCTCACAGCTATGGGTATTGACCCGGCCACACAGGGCTACGCGCGGCACCCAAATACCCACAGAACGAAAAGTATCGACTACGCGATCGTGCTTGATGGCGAGATCGACATGCTTATGGACGACTCGGAAGTACATCTGAAGCCTGGTGACGTTTTGATTCAGCAAGGTACGAACCATGCTTGGGTCAACAACAGCGCAAAGAGCTGCCGAATCGCGTTTGTCCTAATTGACGCCCAATCTCCCCCCGCTTGGCAAAAGGGATGGAAAAAAATAGTTCGCCACAAATAGTAGCGAGCCCCGGCCCGAGCCGGAGCTACTTTTTGGCGGAATGATTCGACAACGAGAGGCTGATCGAGAGCTGCATTCGAGGGATGTCCGCTTCTCTAATCGGCCGTTTGGGGTCAAGCACTTTCAGACTATCCGCCGCTGCAGTGCCGATGTCGCTCACGGGCTCGTGCTTCTCTTCGGAATCGGCACCAAGGCCCTTCTTCCATCATGGGATTCGAGGACGAGGTGGAACAATTTTTGGGCGGCCTTACCGTCAGAAGGACGACAGGTCCAAGCGGACTCACGAACTCACCTCATCCATCGCCCCGCGAGGGACATCGTTCCACCGCTCGGTGAAGCTCAAGTTTTTTCCTGTCGCATTTGTCCTGCACGACCCTCCTGCTGCTGCGACTTCCCGGGTCCAGCGGAACTCGGTGCCGTCAACCCATATGCGGTGCATGATCACTGCCAACCGGCGTGCCAGGGCTACGATCGCCTTTTTCATCCCACGGCGCCTGGCGATCTGCATCGCCCAGGCCTTGAGCCAGGGCCATTTCTTCGAACGCAGCATGCTCTGAGCTGCTTCGTAGAGCATGACCCGCATCATCTCATCTCCGCAGCGTGATATTCTGCCGCTCCGATCGATCTCGCCGGATTGGTACTTGGAGCACG
>JBEKSB010000210.1:0-7127 GCA_049517455.1 Xanthobacteraceae bacterium | reverse complement strand
CTGCCCGAGCGCTCAAATGTATGGCCTCATTCGGTTGTGAATGATCCGAAGGTGACACGCTTGACGCTATTTACGCGGCACGGATTCCCGTTGACGCGAAAGTGGCGTGAGTGATCGATACAGCCGTTCCGTCAGACCCGGCCAAAGTTTCAACCCGGGCACCGAGTTGTTGCGCGGGCGCCTGGACGATGCTCGTGCCGAGCCCGGTTTCTGGTTGAGCAAAAACGTCGTCCGGCTTAGGTCGGTACCGACGGCGGGACGGCAGCATCCCGCGCGGCCAGAGTGCTTCCGAGCACGATCACGAGAATGATTGCCGAATTCACCCACTGCTGCGGTACCAGCGAGATCGCAGCGGTGAAGATGAGGATGAGGATGAGGACGAGCGGGCTCTCGAATTGCGCAGGGCAGGACGAGGGCCGCACCTTTTTTTGTCTAGGGTTGTCGATATTCGACACCCTCGATCGCCAGCAGCAGGCACGCTGCCGAACGTCGTCACCGCGACGTGGTGTGCAAGAAAGCGTGCCACCCGGGCGGGCGCGTTATGGGTCCTGCAGCTCCTCAGCCTTTAGCGCCCTCGGAACCTTTCCGCCAAGCGCCGGGTTCCCTCCTCAATCGGAGGATTAGCGAATGGACGAGAATCGCATCGAAGGCACAATGAAAAATGTCAGCGGCAAAGTGGAGGAAGGCGTCGGCCGTCTTACAGGCGATGCGCGCACTCGCGCTGAAGGGGTAGCGAAACAAGCGGCCGGCACGGCCCAAGACCTTTACGGCCAAACGGCGGACGCGGGGCGTGAAACAGCCTCCTCGTTCGAGAAATGGCTACGAAACACCATAGAGACACAGCCCTATACCAGCGCCGCTGTAGCTCTTGGCATCGGGTGGCTGCTCGGACGGATGCACCGCCCGCTTTAGCCGGGCAAGTGGAAGAGCAGTGCTCCATGTTCAATCCCTGGTTTGCTCTGACCTTCAAAACTATGCAGCTTGGTTTTGACGCTCAAAGCGTGATTGCGCTTCGCATGATTCGGCTTGCGTCTGGTGGCGCCAAAACGAAAGCGGAAATGAGCCGCATGGTGATCGAGAAGGTCACGGCTTTTGCAGAGGCTCAGGTAGCTGCGACCTCAGCGGTCATGGCGGGGCGAAAAGATCACGTCGTCGCCGGCAAAGCACTTAACGTTTTCAGAAAACGCGTGAAGGTCGATAAGCGCCGGCTTTCTCGTCGGTAATTTCGGCTTAGCACCAAAGAAAGCTTACCGTTCCTTTGGTGCGGAACGTGGCCGGTGCACTCCCGGTTGGGTGCCCAAGTCGGCATTCCACTCATAACACTTTCTTAGTGGACTCCGCGCAAAACGGCCGAACGAAAGTTTGTAAAGCGCTTCCCATATGTGAAGCGCCATCCTCCGGGAGCCTTCATGTCAAAGCCGTTGGTTGTGTCAATTCCACATCGGCTCGGCAAAGAGGAAGCGCTACGCCGCTTGAAAGCCGGCCTGGGGAGTGCCGGCGCGAACTTTGGTCATTTGTTCAGTATCCAAGAAGAAATCTGGAACGACGATCACTTGCAATTTCGGGTCAGTGCGCTCGGCCAGGTAGCCAGCGGCTCAATCGATGTCGCCGAGGACCACGTGCGATTGGAGGTGTTGCTGCCCTGGCTGTTAGCGAAGCTGGCCGAATCCTTGCAACCGCTAATTCGCAAGGAAGGAACTTTGTTGCTGGAGAAGAAGTGAAAACGCCTTCGTGTGAAAACCTTCTGGGCGCCTCGTTAACCATTCTTTTCGCGATTCCCCGCGCGCGAGGCGGCGGCGCCGAATCCGGCCCCGCGCGTGAGCGGAGGTATTCCCCCGCGACAGGGAGAACAGGTTTTGCTAGCAAGAGTTTCGGTCATGTTGCTTGCCCCTCGCGTCAACCGTCGCCGGTTGATCAGTCGCGCCGATCTCGGGGCCGGCACCGATACGGCGCGGGCGCTGTCCGCCTCAATCACCCGCGCCGGGATTTGGTGAGAAGTATTGGAGTTTGTCCGGCTTACCCTCCCACTCCTTAGAGTCAGGCGGGAGCGCTTTTTTGCGCGTAATATTTGGCCAAGTTTTCGCGTATTCCGCATTCAGCGACAGCCATTTCTCAAGCCCCGGGTCCGTGTCTGGTTTTATGGCGTCCACAGGACATTCCGGCACGCAGACCCCGCAGTCGATGCATTCGTCCGGGTGGATCACGAGCATGTTCTCACCCTCGTAGAAGCAATCCACGGGGCAGATTTCCACACAATCCATCAGCTTGCATTTGATGCAACTCTCGTTGACTACGTAGGTCAATTGAGCATCCTTTCAGCAGATCGCAGTGGTGAACTCATTCGCGATGTCCGTCCTCGAGGTGCTCGCTCTTTGGCTGAAAATGGACGCAGAGGAGACCAGCGTCGTCCGGCTCGATCGGTACACCGAACAGTAGGCATTCGAGGGCCGACCGGCTCGCGCTCGTCGAGCCGACGTACATTTCTCCACCGAGGTACGCGCAGTCCTGGCACACACCAAAGTGCCGATGCGCTCCACTCGCAGCTATAGTGGTCAGCACGTGGTGCAGGGCGTCGCGCATCGCGGTTTGCTCGTGCGCGTCGAGCGAGTCCACAGCGCGTACCAGAACTTCGAACGGATCGCGCGCAACCACTTCATGACCTTTGTCCGTCAAGCGGAGAGTAACGCTTCGCCCATCCGCCTGGGATCGCTGTCGGACCAAGTACCCACCTGCCTCAAGCGCCTTGATGGCTTGTGATGCGGTGCCACGGGTCGTCGCTTGAAATTCCGCGAATGCCGACGGGGTCCGGGAGAACGAGTTGGCGCGGGCGAAGAAGCGCAGCGCCATCCATTGGGCGGGGCTGAGTTCGCCCTCATAGCCGTCGGCTTGCACGAGCCGCCCCACCAGCAGCAGGAGTTCCGCCGTTTCGCGCGCTGACATGATCGCCTCTTTCAAATATAATAGTGTTTCGAAATTAACTTGACAACCGATCGGATGCTGATAATTTCGTTTCGAAACTAGTTGGAGGGCGCTGAGCATGACCCGCGCCGCTGCCTGGCCGATCCTTACGGCCGAATCCGGCCTTACTCATTATCTCGAAGAAATCCGGCGGTTCCCGATGTTGGACCGGCAGGTAGAATACATGCTGGCCAAGCGCTGGCGCGAGGACGGTGATCGCGACGCCGCGCATAAGCTCGTCACCAGCCATTTGCGTCTCGTCGCTAAGATCGCCAAGAGCTATCGCGGCTACGGTCTGCCGATCGCCGACGTGATCTCGGAAGGCCATGTCGGCTTGATGCAAGCAGCAGAACGCTTCGAGCCCGAGAAGGGCTTCCGGTTCACCACCTATGCCGTGTGGTGGATCAAGGCGGCCATCCAGCAATACATCCTGCGCTCGTGGTCGTTGGTGAAGATGGGCACCACGGCCAACCAGAAGAAATTGTTCTTCCACCTGCGCGAGGCCAAGAGCAAGATTTCCGCGCTCGATGAGGGCGACATGCGCCCGGACCAGGTCAAGTTCATCGCCAAGCGCCTCGGCGTCTCCGAGCAGCATGTGATCGACATGAACCGCCGCCTCGGCGGCGACGCCTCGCTCAACGCGCCGATCCGCGAAGACGGCGATTCCGGCGAGTGGCAGGACTGGTTGGTGGACGAATCCCCGGACCAGGAAACGACGCTCGCCGCGAACGACGAGTTCGATAACCGCCGCAAGGTGCTGTCCGATGCGCTTCGCGTGCTCAACGGGCGCGAGCGGCGCATCTTCGAGGGTCGGCGCCTGGCCGAAGACCTGATCACGCTCGCGGAGCTAGCCGGTGAGTTCGGGGTGTCGAGCGAGCGCGTGCGCCAGATCGAGGCGCGCGCCTTCGAGAAGGTGCAGAAGGCGGTCAAGAACCGCGTCGCCGCGATTGAAACACCCGTACACCAGCCGATGCATTAGCTTCCAGCCCTCTCCCGTGGCGGGAGAAACTGCCGATGGACGTGTCGCTATGGTACGTTTTATGGCAACCGAATCCTGCGAAAAGGGAGCCGCTCACCGAGTGCTGATCGAACCCTCGCTCGGCGATCCATGCACGGCACTTTGCGTCATCGATCGGGCGCCTAATCCGCGCGCTGCAGATGCAAAGTTATCCAAAGTTTCACAATGAAATTGGGGTGCCAATCGTCCGCGTTGGCTGCCGCGAGTTTAAGTGCATTGGGGCTAAGCCGCCGCAAGATCACCCACACATCTATCTCAATATGGGCGACGCCAATGAGATCGTCTGCCCCTATTGCTCTACGCTATTCCGTTTCGATCCGAGCTTGGGCGCACATGAAGTTGATCCGGCAGATTGTGCTTACGGTGACATGGACTGAGTTGAAACGCAGCAACGCCGCTTCTCTCGCCGCTTCAACGGACACCATGCGCAAGATTTCGGCCTGTTGGCCTATAGTTCGCAAAGGTGGAGGAGCCAGTGCGTATCGATCGATGCAACAACATCGGGGATTTCCGCTCGATGGCACGGCGGAGACTGCCGGGGCCCATCTTCCATTACATCGACGGCGCGGCGGACGATGAGGTTACGTATCGGCGAAATACCATCTCGTTCCCAATGTTCTCGCGGGCGTCGAAATCATCGACATGTCGGTAACGGTCATGGGGCAGAAGCTGGACATGCCCCTGTTCTGCTCCCCAACGGCGCTTCAGCGGCTGTTTCATCATGACGGCGAAAGGGCGGTCGCCAAGGCCGCCGAGAAGTTCGGCACCATGTTTGGCATTTCGTCCCTAGGGACGGTGAGCGTTGAGGAAATCGGTTCCACAATCAGGACACCAAAGCTCTTCCAATTGTACTTCCACAAGGACAGAGGCCTAACCAACAACATGATCGAGCGGTGTATTGCCGCGAATTTTGATGTGCTGGCGCTGACCGTCGACACGATCACGGGCGGAAACCGGGAGCGCGGACTGCGGACTGGATTCACTTCGCCGCCGGCCTTGACGCCCAAAAGCCTGTTCAGCTTTGCCATCCATCCGCGATGGGCGGTCAACTATTTCATGCACGAGAAATTCGAGCTGCCCCAACTGAAAGACTACGTGAAAGAAGGCTCGAATGTATCAGTATCCGTCGGCGACTATTTCAGCACAATGCTCGACCAATCAATGAACTGGCAAGACGCCGCGGATGTCCGCAAGAAATGGGGAAAGCAGTTCTGTCTCAAGGGCATCATGAGCATTGCGGACGCCAAGCGTGCCGTGGACATTGGTGCAAGCGGTATCATGGTGTCCAATCACGGCGGGCGTCAGCTCGACGGGTCGAGGAGCTCGTTTGATCAGCTCGCCGAGATCGTCGATGCTGTCGGCGACAGAATAGATGTGGTTTGCGACGGCGGCATCACCCGTGGCACCCACGTCTTGAAGGCCCTTTCCGTGGGTGCGAAGGCGTGTTCGGGAGGGAGACTTTATCTGTATGCTCTGGCGGCCGCGGGTCAGGCCGGCGTTGAAAGAGCGCTTGAAAATCTCCGAGCCGAAATCGAACGCGACATGAAGCTGATGGGCTGCCGGTCCGTCGACCAGCTGAGCCGTGACGACTTGAGGTTCAGATGAGCGACGGCGAGGCTGGACGGATGACAAATCCCGCCGCGCTGTGGTCCGACTCGAAGTATGCCTTTTGGCCGAGGCAGTCCCCGCCTTCCTCGATCTCCTGTACGATATCGCGGTAAAGGTTATGGGCCTCCAAGACTTGCAGGGATGCAGGCTCGACCAAGTCCGCGTAGGCCGCTGGTTTCTTGGGTCGATGATGGTGGTAGCATGCCTGTCCCGGACGGCAGGATGCGCGGCATACGGTCAATCCGTGAACGTGGTTTTCTGCTTGGGAGAGTCCGGGGCTGGCCCGATTCGACCGTTGCAGCCATCGATCAGCGCGCCTCCCGTCATCCTCCAATCGACGCACGAGGTGGCTCTCGATGCTGTCGATCTTGCCGATCTCAAACGCCGCGCGCTGGAACTGTCATGACGGTACAAACCGAGGCAGTCGATTTCTTTGCATTCGACAACAGCTACGCCCGCCTGCCGGACCGATTCTTCGCGCGGCTTCGGCCCACTCCCGTCGCCGCGCCCCGTCTAGTTCGGCTGAACAAGAAACTCGCCTGGCATCTCGAGCTCGATCCGGGAAAGCTTGCCGCACCGGAGGGTGTGGAGATCCTCGCGGGCAACCGGGTGCCCAAGAGAGGCGAGCCGCTCGCCATGGCTTATGCCGGCCACCAGTTCGGGACTTTCGTACCTCAACTCGGTGACGGACGTGCTATTCTTCTCGGCGAGGTGATCGATCGCGACGGCGTGCGCCGCGACATCCAGCTCAAGGGGTCTGGCCCAACGCCGTTTTCCCGGCGGGGCGACGGACGCGCGGCGCTCGGGCCTGTCCTGCGCGAATACATCGTCAGCGAGGCGATGGCGGCGCTCGGGATTCCGACGACCCGAGCGCTCGCCGCTGTGACGACCGGCGAGCCGGTTTGGCGCGAGACGCTTTTGCCCGGCGCGGTACTGACCCGCGTCGCGTCGAGCCACATCCGTGTCGGCACCTTCCAGTTCTTCGCGGCGCGCGGGGATTTGGATGCGATCCGGCGCCTCGCTGATCACGTCATCGCGCGGCATTACCCAGAGGCGGTTGACGCCGCGAACCGGTACCGCACCCTCCTCGACTTGGTGATCTCGCGCCAGGCAGCGCTTATGGCTAAGTGGCAGCTCGTCGGCTTCATTCATGGCGTCATGAACACCGACAACATGTCGATGGCGGGCGAGACCATTGACTACGGTCCCTGCGCCTTCATGGACGTCTATCACCCAGAGACGGTCTACAGCTCCATCGATAACATGGGGCGCTACGCTTACGGCAACCAGCCGCGCATCGCGCAGTGGAACCTCGCCCGTCTCGCGGAGACGCTGTTACCGCTTCTTGCAGAGGACAAGGACGCTGCCCTCAAAGAGGCGCAAGAGGCAGTCGACGCGTTCGCCACCGGCTTCGAGACGGCCTACGCCGCGGGCCTCAGCCGCAAGCTCGGCCTGTTCCAACCGCGGCCGGACGATCTGTCCCTGGCACAAGACCTCTTCGAGCGCATGGCCCGCAACGGCGCCGATTTCACTTTGATCTTCC
>JBEKSB010000209.1:0-7482 GCA_049517455.1 Xanthobacteraceae bacterium | reverse complement strand
TGGATCGATGCGCCGGTGCGGCCCGGCAAGGCACCGGGCGCGTTCGCGCATCCGACGACACCGTCGGCGCATCCTTATGTGCTGCTCAACTACCAGGGCAAGCCGCGCGACGTGATGACGCTGGCGCACGAATTGGGCCACGGCGTGCATCAGGTGCTTGCCGCGCCCAACGGCGCGTTGATGGCGCCGACGCCGCTCACGCTTGCCGAGACCGCGAGCGTGTTCGGCGAGATGCTCACCTTCAAGAAATTGCTCGCCGCGACCCGTGACAAAAAAGAACGCAAGGCGATGCTTGCCGCCAAAGTCGCCGAGCGCAAGAACGGCGAATTGACCGCCGAGCGCATCGGCGAATTATGGCTCGAGGTGCAGCGCGAGAGCCTCGGGCCCGCGATCGAGCTCAAGCCCGGTTACGAGACGTTCTGGGCGTACATTCCGCATTTCATCCACTCGCCGTTCTACGTGTACGCCTATGCGTTCGGCGATTGCCTGGTGAATTCGCTCTATGCGGTCTACGAAAACGCCAACGAGGGCTTTGCCGAACGCTACCTCGCCATGCTTGCCGCTGGCGGCACCAAGCATCATTCCGAGCTGCTTGCTCCCTTCGGCCTCGACGCCCGCGATCCGTCCTTCTGGCAGGGCGGCCTTTCAGTGATCGAAGGCCTGATCGATGAACTAGCGAGTCTCGATCACTAGGGGCGATCGATGCACGGCCGCCCGCCCCGGGTCGTGAGCATGTACTCCCTACACTGCAGTGTGACGTCGCGCACCGGTTCGCCGTTGCGCTCGTAGTGATAAACCTTGCGGGAAACGTCGGTGCTTTCGTCGCGGCCGCACACCATGGCGGTGTGATGGGAAATCGTTTTGGAGGATTTTTCCGTCAATGTGATCTTGTTCTTCTGGTCATCGCCAAGTGTGAATTCCATCTTCGGAACCAACCCGGAATTTACATCGGCTGCGATGTACTGCTCGATCTCGCTCGGTCCTTTGGTGAGATCATCGAGGAAGATGAGATCGCGGAGATTTCCCCGCGACGGCTTGGACGGCACGATGATGAGATTATAGCGGGTAAAGATAATTTGCTGATCGCCAAGCGGACCCATTCAGCCCCAGCGCCACACCCCGGCGAACGCTTCGCGCGGAGTTCCGATAATGGTCAGGACGATCCAAGCGCCGGCCAAAATTGCGTGTTTCATTGCGCCCGATCCTGCCAATGTACTTCTCGTAGCATAACCGTGTAGTTTGATTCATGCCCACCGACCGCGAAAAGAACCGCTTCTCGGCCCGAGCCGCGCGCTATGCCCGCGTCGGCGCCAATGTCGGCGGCGTAGCCGCACGCTATGCGGGGCGGCGGCTGGTCGGTGGCGAGCCTAACCGTGCCGGTGAAGCGTCGGCGCTTGCTTCGGCGCTCGGCAATCTCAAGGGGCCGTTGATGAAAGTCGCCCAGCTGATGGCGACCATTCCCGATCTCTTGCCGCCGGAATACGCCGCCGAATTGCAGAAGCTGCAAAGCGAAGCTCCGCCCATGGGTTGGGCCTTCGTCAAGCGGCGCATGAATGCGGAGCTCGGCCCCGACTGGCGCAGCAAGTTCAAAGAATTCGAGCACCATCCCGCGGCGGCCGCTTCGCTCGGTCAGGTGCATCGCGCGCAATCGCTCGATGGCGCGTTACTGGCCTGCAAGCTGCAATATCCCGATATGCAGTCGGCGGTCGAAGCCGACCTGCAGCAACTGCAATGGCTCCTCGCCATCCGCCGGCGGCTCGATTCGGCAATCGATACCTCCGAGATCGGAAAAGAAATCGGCGCGCGGGTGCGCGAGGAACTGGATTACCGGCGCGAGGCCAAGCACGTCGCGCTTTATCGCGCGATGCTCGATGGCATCGACAGCGTCCGCGTGCCGCGCGCCTGGCCCGAGTTGTCGACCGCGCGATTGCTCACGCTCGATTGGCTCGACGGCAGCCGCATGCTCGCGCACAAGAACGATCCGCTGCCGGCGCGCAATGCGCTCGCCACCGCCATGTTCACGGCCTGGTGGTTCCCGTTCAGCCGCTTCGGCGTCATTCACGGCGACCCGCATCTCGGCAACTACACCATCTTCGAGCGCGACGGCGAGGCTGCCGGCATCAATCTCCTCGATTACGGTTGCGTCCGTATTTTTCCGCCGAAATTCGTGCGCGGTGTCGTCGACCTCTACCACGGTCTGCAGCGCGGCGACGACGATCTCGTCGTTCACGCTTACGAGACGTGGGGCTTCCGCCGGCTTTCGCGCGATCTCATCGACACGCTCAACATCTGGGCAAGATTCATCTACGCGCCGATGCTCGACGACCGCGTGCGCACGATCGCCGACGGCGTCGCACCGGCCGAATACGGACGGCGCGAAGCGTTCCGCGTGCACCAGGCGCTCAAGAAAAAGGGACCGGTGACGGTGCCGCGCGAATTCGTCTTCATGGACCGCGCGGCGATCGGGCTTGGCGCCGTGTTTCTGCACTTGCGCGCCGAGCTGAATTTCCATCGATTGTTCAACGAAGCGATCGAGCATTTCGCCATGGACCGCGTCGCCAAACGACAGGCGGCCGCGCTGACCGCGGTGGGCTTATAGGGGAGCGTCATGGCGGGGATATGGGCGCGCAAATCGATCGCGGCGTTGGAGGCCGAGGCCGCGGAGCCGGAGGTGCAAGCGCTGACCACACACGATGGCGTGCCGCTTAAGCGCACGCTGTCGGCGGTCAACCTCGTCGCGCTCGGCATCGGCGCCATCATCGGCGCCGGCATTTTCGTCTTGACCGGACACGCCGCGGCCGCCAATGCCGGACCGGCAATCACCTTGTCGTTCGTGCTGGGCGCGTTCGCCTGCGCCTTTGCCGGTCTCTGCTATGCGGAAATGGCCTCGACGGTGCCGATCTCCGGCAGCGCCTACACCTATGCCTACGCGACGATGGGCGAACTCATCGCCTGGATCATCGGCTGGGACCTGATCCTCGAATACGCGCTCGGCGCCACCACCGTCGCCATCGGTTGGTCGGGCTATGTGGTGAGCTTCCTCAAGAATATCGGCATCGTCATCCCGCCGGCCTTTTCCGGGTCGCCGTTTTCCTACGACGCCGCCGAGCACACCTGGCATGCGACCGGTGCGCTGATCAACGTCCCGGCGATGGTGGTGATCGCCGGAGTTTCTGCGTTGCTCGTCATCGGCGTCCACGAGACGGCGCGCGCCAACAGCGTCATCGTCGCGATCAAGCTCGTCATCATTGTGGTGTTCATCGCGGCGGCCGCTCCATTCGTGACTACCGCGCATTGGGTCACGGCCGGCAATCCGGCTGGCAGCTTTATTCCACCCAACATCGGGCCTGGCCTGTTTGGCATGAGCGGCGTCGTGCGCGCCGCCGCCGTGGTGTTCTTCGCTTATATCGGCTTCGATGCCGTTTCGACCGCGGCCCAGGAGGCGAAGAATCCGAAGCGCGACATGCCGATCGGCATTCTCGGATCGCTGGCCGTATGCACCGTGCTGTACGTGGCGGTCGGCTTCGTGCTGACCGGGATCGTGCCTTACGACACGCTCAATGTTCCCGATCCGATTGCCGTCGGCATCGACGCTATCGGCCTGTCGGTGCTTTCGCCGGTCCTCAAGCTCGGTATCATTTTTGGCTTGACGTCGGTCATTCTGGTCATGCTGCTGGCGCAGCCGCGGATTTTCTATTCGATGGCGCGTGACGGGTTGTTGCCGGCCATCGCCGCCAAGGTGCACAGCCGCTTTCGCACGCCCTATGTCACCACGATCATCACCGGAGTGGTCGTGATGGTGCTTGCCGGCCTCTTGCCGATCGGCCTCGTCGGCGAATTGGTCAGTATCGGCACCCTGTTTGCGTTCGCGATCGTGTGCGCCGGCGTGCTGGTTCTGCGCATCAGGCAGCCCGAATTGTCACGCCCATTCAAGACGCCGGCGGTTTATATCGTCGCGCCTCTGGGGGCGTTCTCGTCGTTGTTCCTGATGTTGGGGTTGCCGCTCGACACCTGGCTCCGTTTTGGCGCGTGGCTCGTGATCGGACTGTTGCTCTACGGGTTCTACGGCATCAGGCACAGCCGCGCCGAAGTCCAAAACCCGACTCGTGGATGACGATGGATTCAATCTTCACTGTAAACCGCGCGGCGGCCGCGATTCCGATCTGGTTCGTCACCGCGGCGAATTATCCGGACGTGCGCGAACGGCTTGACGCGGGCGCCCGCGCTTTTGCCGATGCGGCGGGTTTCGAAGCCAAAGCCGGTCAGTATCTCGCGTTGCCGGGGAAGGGCGGGCTTGGCGGCATCCTGTTCGGGCTCGATAGCGCGAACGACGCCAAGGACTTGTTTCTCCCGGGGTGCCTGCCGCAGCAATTGCCGGACGGCGTCTACCGTTTCGCCAACGATCCACATGACGCCAGGCTTGCCGCGCTGGCCTTTGCGCTCGGCACTTACCGCTTCGCGCGCTACCGCAAGGGGGAATCGCGTCAGGTCAAGCTCGATCTGCCGCAAAGTCTCGATCGCGAAGATCTCGAGCGTGTTGTCGAAGCGGTGACGCTCGCGCGCGACCTGATCAACACGCCGGCGAACGACATGGGGCCGGCGGAACTTGAGGCGGCGGCTCGCACACTCGCCGCACGACACGGCGCCGAGATCGGCGCCGTGGTTGGCGATGACTTGTTGAGAGAGAATTTTCCGCTCATTCATGCCGTCGGCCGTGCCGCCGAGCGGGCGCCGCGGCTGATCGATCTGAAATGGGGCGAGGCGCATCATCCGCGCGTGACGCTGGTCGGCAAAGGCGTGTGCTTCGATTCCGGCGGGCTCGACATCAAGCCCGACTCGTCGATGCTCAACATGAAGAAGGATATGGGCGGGGCGGCGACGGCGTTGGCGCTGGCGCACATGGTCATGTCGCGCAAGCTGAAAGTTCGGCTGCGCGTGCTGATCCCGGCCGTGGAAAATTCGATCTCCGGCGGCGCGTTCCGCCCGCGCGACGTCTACACGTCGCGCAAAGGCATCACGGTCGAGATCGGCAATACCGATGCGGAGGGCCGTCTGGTGCTCGCCGATGCGCTCGCGCTCGCCGACGAGGACAAGCCCGCGTTGATCGCCGATTTTGCCACGCTGACCGGCGCCGCCCGCGTTGCGCTCGGCCCCGACGTGCCACCCTTCTTCACCGATGATGATGGACTGGCCGACGAGCTGATGGTCCACGCCGCCGCCGAGAACGATCCGCTCTGGCGGCTGCCGCTCTGGCGCCCTTACGATGCGATGCTCGATTCCAAAATTGCCGACATCAATAATGTCGGCAGTGGCGGCCAGGCCGGCGCCATCACCGCTGCGCTTTTCATGCGGCGCTTTGTGACTGCCAAGTCGTGGGTGCATTTCGACGTTTTCGCCTGGACGCCGGCGGCGAAACCCGGCCGGCCGGAAGGCGGCGAGTGTCAGGTGGCGCGCGCCGTTTTCGCGCTGCTTGCCGCGCGCTACGGCTGAGCGCCCGAAAACGATGCGCGCCTCCGATCCTCGCCTGACGCCGGCCCGCGCAGACCTCGCTGCGAAGGAGCTCGAAGGGAAAGTGGCGGCGGCGCGGTATGTCGATGGCCGCAACTACGAAGTGATCGAGCCGCAGGCGCCGCTGCGCGCCGAGCCGACGCCTGATGCGCCGCTCTCGACCGAAGCGCTCAAGGGTGAGCGCGTCACGATCTACGATATGAACGCCGAAGGTTGGGCGTGGGGCCAGCTTGCGGCCGACGGTTACGTCGGCTGGCTTTCCGCCAACGCGGTGGCGCCGGCCGGGGCGGAGCCGACGCACAAAGTCATAGCATTGCGGACGTTCGCTTTTCCCGGCCCGTCGATCAAGCTGCCGCCCGTCGAGGCGCTGCCGCTCGGCGCGCGCCTCGTCATCGCACGCATCGATGACTGTATGGCGGTGACCCGATCCGGATCGTATGTGCCCGCGCCGCACCTTGTTCCGATCAAAAGCTACGAGCCGGACTTCGTCGCCGTGGCCGAGCGTTTCCTCGGCGTGCCGTATTTGTGGGGTGGCAAGACGGCGCTGGGTCTTGATTGCTCGGGGCTTGTGCAGATCGCGCTTGCGGCCTGCGGCGCTGCCTGTCCGCGCGACAGCGATCTGCAGGAAATGGCGCTCGGAACGTGTGTCGCCGGCGCAGCCGATCTTTCCGACCTGAAACGCGGCGACCTCGTCTTCTGGAAAGGCCACGTCGCCATTGTGCGCGATCCAGCAAATCTGTTGCATGCGAACGCCTTCCACATGGCCGTCGCGATCGAACCAATCGCCGCTGCCGTCACCCGCATTCGCGGCAGCGGAAGTGAAATCACTAGCGTGCGGCGGCTGGCGTAGTAGCCTTTGGGAGCTGAAAATATGAGCCATCATCTTACGCGGCGCGGTGTCGCGGGCGCGCTCGGCGCCGTTCTGCTTGCGGCCGGCCTTGCCGCAGCTCCCGTGTCCGCGCAGAGCGGGGAGCCGATCAAGATCGGCTTCAGCATGGCGCTCACCGGTCCCCTTGCATCCAACGGCAAGCAGGCGCTGCTCGGTGCGAAGATTTGGGAAGAGGAGATCAACGCCAAGGGCGGCCTGCTCGGGCGGCCCGTCAAACTGATCAACTACGACGACCAGTCCAATCCGGCGACGGTTCCGGGCATCTACATGAAGCTCCTCGACGTCGACAAGGTCGACCTCGTCGTCAGCGGTTACGCGACCAATATGGTTGCGCCGGCGATGCCGATCGTCATGCAGAAGGGCAAGACCTTGATTGGCCTGTCCGCGCTCGATGTGAACAGCGAATTCCATTATCCGAAATACTTCTCGATGCTGCCGACCGGCCCGGACACGAAAGCCTCGTTCACCGAAGGGTTCTTCCAGATCGCTTCGGAACAGAATCCGAAGCCGACAACCGTCGCGCTCACTTCCGAAGACGCCGAGTTCGCGCGCAACGCCTGCGAAGGCGCCCGCGAGAACGCCAAGAAGTTCGGCGTCAAGATCGTCTACGACAAGACGTTCCCGCCGGGCACGACCGACTTCTCGCCGGTCATCCGCGCCTTGCAAGTCGCCAATGCGGACCTCGTTGTGGTGTGCTCGTATCCGCTCAGCTCGGCCGGTATTGTCATGTCCGCCAATGAACTCAACTTCACGCCGAAGATGTTCGGCGGCGCCATGATCGGACTGCAGGCGACGGTGCTGAAAAACAAGCTCAAGTCCAAGCTTAACGGCATCGTGAATTACGAAACCTGGGTGCCGTCGCCAAAATTGCTGACGCCGGCGGCGGACTTCTTCCAGAAGTATCAGGAGCGCGCAAAAGCCGAAGGCGTCGACCCGCTCGGCTCCAGCCTCGGCGGCTGGGGTTACGCTTATTTTCAGGTACTGGGTGAGGCGGTCGAGGGCGCCAAAAGTGTCAACGACGATAAGGTCGCCGATTACCTGCGCAGCCATGAGTTCCATACCATCATGGCCGACGTCAGGTTCGG
>JBEKSB010000208.1:0-7181 GCA_049517455.1 Xanthobacteraceae bacterium | reverse complement strand
CGCATCAAAGCGTCAAGTAGGCCCGCTGTATTTCGGTGTTCTTCGCCAGCTCGGCCATGGTTCCGGCCCACCGAATCTGCCCCTTCTCCAGCAGATAGGCCCGGTCCGAAACCATCTCGGCGAAGCGGACATGTTGCTCGGACAGCAGGACCGACAGGCCCTGCTTTTTCAGCTCCACGATGGTGTCGGCGATCTCCTCGACGATCAGCGGCGCGATGCCTTCGGACGGCTCGTCCAAGAGCACGATGAGCGGATTGCCCATGAGCGTCCGCGCGATTGTCAGCATTTGCTGCTCGCCCCCGCTCATACGCCCGCCGGGGCGATGACGAAGCTCGGCGAGATTGGGGAACAGCTTAAATAGACTTTCAGGCGTCCACGACGGCGCCGGCGTGCCGTCGGTGAAAGCACGCGGCGGCTGGCGTCCGGCGTCGAGATTTTCCAGCACGGTGAGATCGGAAAAAATGCGGCGATCCTCCGGCGTGAACCCAACGCCCAAGCGGGCGATCTCGTACGGCTTGAGCGCGGAAATGTCTCGGCCGTTCACCTGTACCATGCCGTCTCGTCGCGGCATTAGCCCCATGACGGCCTTCATCGTCGTCGATTTTCCCGCGCCGTTCCTTCCCATCAGGGCCACGACCTCGCCACGCCCGACAGCAAACGTGACGTCGTAGAGAACTTGCGCGGCGCCATACCAGGCGTTGAGGTGTTCAACCTCAAGCGCGGGCGACGAGCTCATGAAGCGGCCCCTGCCCGCTCGAAGGTTCGTCCGCTGCCGAAATAGACTTGCCGCACCTGCGGATCCTCGCGGATTGTTCTGGCGTCACCGTCGGCGATTAGCCTGCCGCGCGCCATGACCACGATCCGGTCGGCAAACGCGAAGACCACATCCATGGAATGTTCGGTAAAAAGAACCGACACACCGCGTTCGACGACGAGCGACTTGACCAATGCGATGAGCTCGTTGCGTTCGCGCGGCGCCATGCCGGCCGTCGGTTCATCCATGAGCAGAAGACGCGGATCGCTGGCCAGCGCGATCGCAAGCTCGACGCGCTTCACGTCGCCATAGGCGAGCTCACGGCATGGCCGATCCGCCGCCTCCCGCATGCCGACCTGCGCGAGCAATTCAACCGCCCGGGTCCGATGATACGATGTGGCTCGGCGCCACAGATGGTACGTCTCGCGTGCATGCGCGATGAGCGCCATCTGCACATTCTCGGCGACGGTCATCGAGCCGAAGGTGGCGGCGATCTGAAACGTGCGGGCGATGCCGCGGCGGCAAATTTCGCGCGGCGGCAGTCCGGCGATGTCGCGACCGTCGAAACGGATCGTTCCGGCATCGGGCGCCAACTGGCCATTGATCGTGTTGAAGCAGGTCGATTTTCCCGCACCGTTGGGGCCGATCAGCGCCAAAAATTCGCCGCTCCGTACCGAAAAGCTGACGTCGTCGACTGCACGTACGGCCTGGAAGCTCTTGCAAAGTGAAGCGACCGCCAGCTCGGTCATGAGGAACGCCACCGTGCGGCAAGCCGTGCGAAGCCGCCGGTGAGCCCGGACGGAAACGCAAGCACCAGAACGAGAATGATGCCGCCCAGAAGCGCGTGCCAATATTCGGTCTGCTGCATGACGAAGTCCTGCAAGACGGCAAAAACCGAGGCGCCGACGATCGGACCGGCCAGCGTCTGAATGCCGCCGAGAAGTACCATCACAAGTCCGTCGATGGAGCGGCCGATGCTGATGGTCTCCGGAGATATAGAGCCCTTGGCGAAGGCGAAAAGACCGCCTGCTACACCACAAACCGTCCCGGCGATGGCAAAAGCAAGCCAGTGAACTCGTTTGACGTGGATGCCGATAGCCTCCGCGCGCAGTGGCGAATCCCGGCCGGCGCGCATCGCATAGCCAAACGGTGCGAACAAAAAACGCCGCAGCAACAAAATCCCGGCGACTACGGGCGCGAGCGCAAGAAGATAGAATGCGGGCAGCCGGTCGAATGGGGCGCTGGGCCAGATGCCCAGCACGCCATTCGAGCCGCCGGTGAAATCCTGCCATTGGAAGACGACCGACCAGACAATCTGGGCAAACGCCAGCGTCAGCATGGCGAGATAGACGCCGGAGAGCCGTACCGCGAACCAGCCGAACAGCAGCGCACCAAGCGCGGCCACAATCGGTGCGGCTGCAAGCGCGATGCCCATGGGCGCCGCCAGCCATTTCACGGCCAGCGCCGCGCCATAAGCGCCGAGGCCGAAATACGCGGCGTGGCCGAATGAATGCATCCCGCCCGGCCCCATGATGAAATGCAGGCTGGTCGCGAACAGCACGGCAATCAGGACATCGATTCCAAGAACAAGGGTATAAGGCGACGAGCGCGCCAAGAGTGGCAACAAAATCAAAACAACAAGAACGGCGCCGCCGAAAATGACCAGCGGCCGGGAAGCGGGCCGGATCGGCGCGTCAGGCTCGCCCGCGCCGCGCACGGCAAGCTGCGCGCGTCCGAACAAACCCTGCGGCCGGGAGATCAATACGACTGCCATGACCAAAAACTCGGCCACCAGCGTTAACTTGGAAAAGTTCATGGAAAAGCCGCCGAATGTGACGAGCCCAAGGCCTATGCACAAGGCTTTGACCTCAGCGATGAGCACGGCAGCCACGTACGGCCCGACGATCGAGCCCATGCCGCCGATGACGACCACCACGAAGGCGTCGGTGATGACGGTCAGGTCCATGCCGAGATTTGCCGGCTCGCGCGCAAGCTGCAAGGCGCCGCCGAGGCCAGCGAGAAAAGCGCCCAAAGCGAATACGGCTGTAAACAGCACCGACTGATTGACGCCCAACGCGCCGAGCATCTCTCGATCCTCGGTCGCCGCACGCACCAAGCGGCCGAAACGCGTGCGCGCGAATACGAGATACAGAATGCCGAGTACGAGCGGCGCAACAACCATCAGGAAGGCGTCGTAGCTCGGCAATTGTCGGCCGAGGACTTCGATAGCGCCGCGCAATCCCGGAGCGCGCGGCCCAAGCAGATCCTCCGGTCCCCAAAGCCACAGCGCGGCGTCATTGATGACGAGAAGGAGCGCGAAGGTAGCGAGAAGCTGGAACAGTTCCGGTGCGGAGTAGATACGGCGCAGTAACAAGATCTCGACCGCTGCGCCGATACTGCCAACAATGAGCGCGCTCGCGATGATCCCGCCCCAAAAGCCGACTGGGCCGCCAATCGCCGTCACCAGGGTGACGGCGATGTAGGTGCCCAGCATGTAAAGCGAGCCATGCGCGATGTTGATGATCCGCGTGACGCCGAAGATGAGGGAAAGCCCAGCGGCAACGAAGAACAAGCCGGACGCCGAGGCCAAACCATCGAGGGCTTGAAACGCAAGGCCTTCCCAGTTCATTGCGCCTCCAGCGGCCTCAATTCGCCGACGCTGGCCGCAACTTCTTCACCTCGGCATCGGAGGGCAGCACGCTGGCCCCGTCGACATATTTGAAATCGACCATCGTGCCGTGGCCGTCCTTCAGCGCGAGCTTGCCGACGAAAGCGCCAAGCGTCGCCTGGTGGTCGCTGGCCCGGTAGGTGAACGGCCCGAAGGGGCCGTCCACTTTCAGGTCGCCGAAGGCGTCGACGAGCTTCTCGGTATCGGTCGAGCCGGCCTTGGCGATGCCGGCGGCAAGCGACTTGATCATCAGGTAGCCGACGATCGACCCGACCCGTGGATAGTCGTTGTAACGTTTCTGATAGGCCGCAACGAACGCTATGTTCTCCGGCGTATTCACCTCGTTCCACGGGTAGCCGGTGACGATCCAGCCAACCGGCGCCTCGTCCTTGAGCGGATCGAGATATTCCGGCTCGCCGCCGAGGAGGTCCACCACCACGCGATCCTTGAACGTGCCACGCGTACCGCCCTCGCGCACAAACTTGGTCAGGTCGCCGCCAAACAACGCGCTGAAGATGGCGTCGGGTTTTGCGTCGTCGATTGCCTGGGCCACCGCTCCGGCATCGATCTTGCCAAGCGGCGACGCCTGCTCGGTGACGAATTCGACATCGGGTTGATGGGCCTTCATCATCTCCTTGAAAGCGGCCGCGGCGGATTGGCCGTATTCGAAGTTCGGATAGACGAGCGCCCAGCGCTTCTTCTTGGCGGCGAGCGCGTCAGGCAGCAGCATCGCAACCTGCATGTAGGTCGACGGCCGCAAACGAAACGTATAGCGGTTACCGTTCGCCCAGGTGATCTTGTCGGTCAGCGGCTCGGCGGCGAGAAAGAACACTTTCTTCTTGCCGGCGAATTCGGTGACCGCGAGCCCGACATTGGAGAGGAACGTACCGCAGAGAATGTTCAAGCCATCGCCGGTGGCCAGTTCGTCGGCGACGCGCACCGCATCTCCGGGATTGGCGCCATCGTCACGGGAAACGATTTCAAGCTTCTTTCCCAAAACCCCACCGGCGGCGTTGATCTCTTCGACCGCCATTTCCCAGCCCTTCTTGTAGGGCTCAAGGAAGGCCGGCTGGCTCTTGTAACTGTTGAGTTCGCCGATCTTGATCGTCTGCTGCGCCGATGCCGGCATAATCCCCGACACAGAGAGCGCACCGGCAAGAACGACGATGGCGTGAGCGCGCATAACTCTCTCTCCTATCCGCAGTTTCCGTCCCGTAACCGTCCTTCGTCCATATCACGCTGGCTGGGTGGGCGCAGCAGCGATCGCGCGCATCCTGGCCTCATCGAGCTCGTACGCGCGAGATGTACCAGCCCGCAAGGGTTCGCTAGTTTTGGTCAAGAACGACGCGAAAAAATCGCCTTGGCGACGTCGCCAATGGCCTCAACCTGATCGCCGCAATCCGAGAAGCAGACGATCCGGCATGGGCACGCTTCAAGGCCATCGTAGCGCCAAGGGAAGGCTCCAATGAGAAAACGCTGGTTCAACACCTTTTTGACGTCTCCGCCGATGTTTTCGGCGTGAATCAGGCCTTCCGAGAAGGCGTAACTATGGAAGGGAAACATGTTTTCCGTGACGCGGCGGCCGGACTTCTTATGGACGTAGCTGAAATCGCCGAAGAATTCTTCGCAGGTCATGCCGACCCTTTGTTCGAAGCGCTTGGCGAGGTCGGGGCGCATCAGGCGAATTGACGTATTCATGGAGTGGTCGCCGGAGCCGCAGTCGATGCCGAACCACTTGATCTTCTTTCTGAGCATCCACTCGAGGAGCTCGATCTTGCCGCCGGGATGCATGCAGAAGTAGCGGACAAGGTCTTGCTGGGGCTGGCCCTCCCAATACCGCTGCCATCCGGTGTGAATGATGAGAATGTCGCCGTCCTTCACCTCAACGGGCGCGGCTTCGATCATTTCCGGGGTGATGACGGCCCAATCGTCCATATGCTGCGACACGTCGACGACCGCGCCGGGGCCGATGAGAAAGTCGAGGGGATAGGACGCCATGTCGCCCATGCCGTCGGTTCCATGCATGGCGCCGTCGATGTGGGTGCCGACATGCAGGGCGGTATCGATCCGTTGCGCGACGATCATCTTGGTTTGCAGGTTTTGCGCGTAATACATTTGATTACCCGCATAACCGACCCAACCCGGCGTATGGACGTTCATCAAATGACTGAGGTCGACGATCTTCATCGGGATATCCTGGTGGAGTGGCGAGGAGGAACACAGTTGGCTGCTGGACTGGGCGTCCGCACGCGACCGCCTGCTCAGTGGTGACATTGTAGTTGCACTGAATATTTTTTAATAATATCGAACGTCAGCTGGTGACGCAACGATGCCCCCCCGAATCCTTCGAAAACCACGGACGCGCCACGGCGAGACAGCCGCCGATTGGGAGACGGACGCGCAACGCGCAATCAACCGTGCCGCGGTGTCGTTTCCTGGCGAGGCCGCACAAACCACGGCCAGCACGCTGGCAGCTATCGGCCTGCACATTCGCGAGCGTCGGCAAGCCCGCGGCATGACCTTGCAGGACCGTGCCGCCACGACCGATCTCAGTCCTTCGATGCTCAGCCTGGTGGAGCGCGGACGGGCTTCTCCGTCCATCGGTTCGTTGGTTGTCATCGCGAGCGCACTTGGCGTTGCGATGTCCGACCTCATCGTCCACGAGCCGGCCTCGGATGAAAAGCTGGTGGTGCACGCGTCCGATCAGCATGCCGTTGAAACGGCCCAGCATGTGGTGCGGCGGCTGTTGCGCGAAGACGGTGCGCGCGGCGTATCGGTCGCGATCAACGAATACGAGCAACATACCGGCAACGCTGAAAAGGCCGTCACCCATGACGGGTTCGAGTATGGATATATCCTCGAGGGCAAGCTGACCGTCGAGGTGGACGGCGTCTCCTATGCTTTGGAGCAAGGCGATCTCATCGCCTACAGCTCACGCCGCCCACATCGGTTCTGGAATCACGGCAGAAAGAAAGTTCGAACGTTGTGGTTCAACCTCAAGCGCGAGTGACCCAGCCGCGATTTCCAGCAAGATCAGCCGTCGAAGCGCTGATCAAACGCTCGCAACTCTTTGGCGCATTCTCGCCGTTTTGCCGGCGTCATACTGCCTCTGCCATTCATCGAGAAGGTCGCGACTTTCGGCCACCAGACCGATATGCAGCGAGATCATTTTCAATGCCGCGTCTTCCATCTCCCGATTGGTGCCTCGGACGAGGTCACGCGCCACTGTGACGCGATACCCGAGATTGCTGGCCTCAAATGCGGTGTTGAGAATACAGCAATCGGTCATGCAGCCGTTCAGCACCAACCGCTTCACCCCCATGTTGCGGAGGAGGAAGTCGAGATCGGTCGGGTAAAATGCGGACAGACGCTTTTTGGTTTCAACGACATGATCGCCTTCAGCGACCTCGGTGACGAATTGCGTCCACCTGGTGCCGGCAATGGCGTGCTGATCGGAATTGGGTATCGGTCCGACATAAAGCGGAAAAACGAAACGCCAGGCCGATTTGATGCCCTTCACGTCGTCGCTGCCGTCGCGCCGCACGACGCTCTTGACATGAATGACAGGCACGCCGAATGCCCGCGCCGCGGCGTGAAAGCGGTTGACGCCGTCGACCACCTCCCGCGCTCTCGGTGCGGGACAGGGACAGTCCGGCGTATCGGCCAAATGCCCTTGATGAAGATCGATGGATACGACCGCCGTATCCGAGACCGCTAGGAATTCTTCGAAGCCCTCGGGCAAGGACTGTTTTTTGCCGT
>JBEKSB010000207.1:0-7337 GCA_049517455.1 Xanthobacteraceae bacterium | reverse complement strand
CGATCGGTTCCTCGCTCGGAAAGCTTGTCGATGGCCAGCAGCTACTGTTCCTGTTCGCGTTTGCGATGATCGCGGTCGGTATGGCGATGTTGCGCCCACGTGCCGCCGCTGGCGATCCCAACGAAAGCGCCGCCAGCACATCCTGTATCCAGGAATGAGTCATGGCGTGCTTTTGCGGTCACGCGGCCTAGAACAGCCAACCGAAACGCTTGCGGCCGCCTTCGCCGGCCGCGTCACGCTTGGATTGCGTTGGCAGCCCGGCCGCCTTCCATGCCATGATGCCGCCGCTCAAGTGATAGGCGTCGCGGAAGCCCTTCGAGGCCAGAAGCCGAGCGTTCGAGCCGGTCCGTCCGCCGCTGTGGCAATAGAACACGGCCGTCTTGTCATGGTGTTCGCTGAAATCTTCGGCGTGGAAACGCGACAACGGCGCCAGGCGCGCTCCTTCGATATGTTCGCGCGCGTGTTCATGCGTTTCGCGCACATCGATGAGCAGGGCCTTACCTTCGTCAAGGCGTTTTTTTAAAGACACCGGGTCGATGGATTTGATCTGCATCGGACTTTCTCCAGTTCTAGTGTGAAGATTTGCGCGGCCGGCGGCCGCAATAGATATCGGCAAGCGTCTTCATGACGCTGCCGGCAGCGTCGCTCGTAAGCCGGTAGTAAATGGTTTGAGCGTCGCGGCGCGTCGTGACGATGCCGGCGGCGCGCAGCTTGGCGAGATGCTGCGACAGAGCGGACTGCGTGAGGCCGACGGCCTCCACCAGTCTGCCGACCGAGCGCTCGCCGTCGACGAGTTCGCACAGAATAGCCAGCCGCCGCTCGTTGGCGAGTGCGCCGAGAAGACGAGCCGCCTCGGCGGCTTTCGCCGCCAATTCCTTCGCGTCGCTAAGCCGCAAAGCCAAAATGCTCCTCCATCAGTTCAGATGTGTCTGGGCGTTCTTGAATTTGACCGGGATGGTGAGATAGCTCACGCCATTGGCGTGAGCCGGCGGGAATTTCCCGGCGCGTATATTGACCTGGATTGACGGCAGCAGGAGCCGCGGTGCGGAGAGCGTTGAGTCACGTGCGGTGCGCATCGCGACGAACGGATCTTTGCTTACGCCGTCTTTCACGTGCACATTCTTCTCGCGTTCTTCCTGTACCGTGGTCTCCCACGCGTAAGCGTCGCGGCCCGGCGCCTTGTAGTCGTGGCACATGAACAGCCGGGTCGCGGGCGGAAGGCCAACAGCTTGCGGATTGAGCGGTAGAGCTGGTGGGCGTCGCCGCCCGGGAAATCGGCGCGCGCCGTGCCGTAATCGGGCATGAACAGGGTATCACCGACGAAGGCTGCGTCCTCGACCTTGTAGGTGATGTCTGCCGGTGTGTGGCCCGGCGTGTAGATCACCTCGGCATCGAGTTCACCGATCTTGAAGCGTTGACCGTCCTTGAAAAGATGATCGAAATCGCTGCCGTCGGCTTTGAGATCGGCGGCGTCGAATACCGGCCTGAAGATTCGCTGCACGTCCTTGATGTGCTCGCCGATGCCGATCTTCGCCCCGGTTTTGGCCTTGACGTAAGGCGAGCCGGAGAGGTGGTCGGCGTGGGCGTGCGTCTCAAGCGTCCATGCGATGGCGTAGCCTTGCTCGCCAGCAACGCGAAGCATCGCGTCGACCGAACGGGTGTCAACCTTGCTGGCATTCTGGCTGTAGTCGAGCACGGGATCGATGACCGCCGCCTGCCGGGTAGCCGGGTCGGCGACGATATAGCTCACAGTGTTGGTCGGCTCGTCAAAGAACGCGCGGACAATGGGTTGATGGCGCATGCCGTCCTCCTGCTAGGCGGTTCGATGTCTATATATTAGTGAAGCCTAATAAAGCAATACCTGAATTACGGGTGCTCGGAGCGCCGCTCAAAAAAATACCGGCCGCCTTGGGGCGGCCGGCTTGGTATTTCCTGCTCCCCGCCTGCCTTGGCGGCAGGAGGGGAGCGGTTTTCGCCTAGGCCTCAACCAATGAAACCGACGCGTTCCTGTTCGCGCGCCTCGGCCTCGGTCTTCGGCTGCGCCGGCAACTGCAGCACGGTTGCCGACTGCCCCTCGCATAGCAGCGTCAGCAAAACGGTGCGCCCATCCGGAAACTCGAGCGCATCGTGATGCGCGGCCAACTTCTCCTTGTTGACCTGGCGAAAGATGGCGGTGTGATAGTTGATGGTCTTGGTCTTCCAGCCGAGGAGCCCGGCCGGCAGGCAAGCGACTTCGCCCGCGAATGCCAGCTCCGTGCCTGGCAACAAACACACCGCCATGCCGACATCGTCGGAAGCGGCAAAGCCACGCGTTCCAGTGCCGAAATCACGCGTCACAAGCTTGTCGCCGACTTTGGCGGGTCGCGATCGCACGCTTTGGAGGCTAAAGTCACACATTGGCGACTCCTTTCCCCCGGCAACGTCGTCCGGGGCTTTCATACCCCCCACAACCCCAGCGGTAACGAGATCAAGCAAGAATGGTGCCGATGCGCGGCAGAAATTTGACCGCGGAAGCGCGTTGTCGAGGCGTCGGCCGTTTCCCACGCTTTTGTGCCTCGCCGGCAGCGTTTCTGCTCTCCTTGAGCGCCGTCGCGATGCCAACGCACTGCTCGGCGGAACGTTCGGGCCGGGTGTATTTTTTCATCGGCCTGCCCGCGACGAAGGCGGCGGCCGATTTGTTCGCTGCCGGCTTTCAGTGGCCGACAGGCGCCTGGCCGCTCACCGGCCCCACGCGCCGTATCAGCAAGAGAACGATCGGGACGAGCACGGCGGCGAATATGGACCAACTGTAGAAAATGTCGATATAGCCCATGAGCGCGGCCTGATCGGCGACCAATTGGCTCATATAGCCCATTGCCCGGCTTTGCGCGCTCGCTGGCGATCCAAACTGCGTGAAGTGTTGCGTGAGACTATGGAACGTTGATTGGAATGCCGGCGATGATGGATTCAAATTTTCGACAAGCCGTGCCTGATGGAATTGCGACCGTTGAACCAGTTCGGTGTTGGCGAGCGAAACGCCGATACTGCCGCCGAGATTGCGGGCGACGTTGATCAGTGCGGATCCCTCGGCGGTCTTTGTCTGCGGCAGCCCGGTATAGGCGACGGTATTGACCGGAATGAACATGAACGGCATGCCGATGGTCTGAAGGACGCGCACCGTCGCGAAGTAGCTGAAGCTCGCATCGGGCGGTAGCGAGGTCGAGTACCACATCGCCAGCGCGATGATCGCGAAACCGATCGCGATCATGTATTTCGGCTGCGCACGGCCGGCGATCTGACCGATAAGGGGCATCAGCAGCAGCATCGCCAGGCCGCCGGGCATCATCGCCAGCCCGGAAAGCATCGCCGTGTAGGGAAAGTTCATCTGCATCAGCTGCGGCGCGATCTGATTCGAGCCGAACAGAAGGGCGCCGACCGCGAGCATCACAATGAACGCCATGCCGAACTGACGCCGGCAGAGCAGCCGTATGTCTACAATCGGGTCGTCCCGGGTGAGCTCCCAAGGAACCAAGAATATGAGCGAGCAGGCGGAGATCGTCGCGAAGGTTACGATGGTGGTCGAGTGAAACCAGTCCTCGATCTGACCGCGGTCGAGCACGATCTCGAGGCTGCCGAAAGTCAGCGCGATCAGCGCAAATCCGACCCAATCGATTTTGAGCCCGCCGGCAAGGCGCTCGCGGCGCTCGCGCTCAAGCACGTCCGGTTCGACCACCAGCCACTGCACCAGGATCAGCGAGACGATGCCGAACGGCACGTTGATGAAGAAGATCCAGTGCCAGGAATAGTTGTCGGTGATCCAGCCGCCGATAGTGGGACCGACGGTCGGCGCCACGATGACGGCGATCCCGTAAATCGCGAAGGCTTGCGGGCGCTGTTGCGGCGGGAAGGTATCGGCAAGCATCGCCTGCTCGCTGGTCGGCATGCCGCCGCCGCCTAAGCCCTGCAGGATGCGAAACGCGATCAATGCGCTGAGACTGGACGCCAGCCCGCACAACAGCGACGCGATCGTGAACAGCGCGACGCAGATCATGTAGAAGCGCTTGCGGCCGACTACGTTGGACAGCCAACCGCTCACCGGCAGGATTACCGCATTGGCGATGAGATACGTCGTGACTACCCAGGTGCTTTCGTCGACGCTGACCGCAAGACTGCCGGCGATATAACGCAGCGACACGTTAGCAATGGCAGTGTCGAGCACGACCATGAAAGTGGCAATGGAAACAACGATGGCGATGAGCCAGGGGCTGCGACCGCCGGCTGCCGAGCGGCTCTCGGGGCCGGAATATTGCCGCTGGTCGCTCATTTTGTATGGACGGTCGGCACGACGGACATGCCGGGACCGAGCAGCACGTCGGGCAGCTGGTCGAATACGATCTTGACCGGCACGCGCTGGACAATCTTGACGAAGTTGCCGGTCGCATTCTCGGCCGGCAACAGGCTGAACGCGGTGCCGCTGCCGGCCTGGATGCTGTCGACGTGACCCTTGAATTTGCGGTGGGGATAGGTGTCGATCCTGATATCGACGGGATCGCCGGGCCGCACCGTCAACAGTTGCGTTTCCTTGAAATTCGCCGTGATCCAAACTTCGCGCGGGACGAACATCATCAGCGCCTGACCCACGGCGGCATAGTTGCCCTTGGCGGCGGTTAGTCTCGCCACCCGGCCGGCCTCCGGCGCGGTGATGAGGGTTCGCGACAAATTGGCGTCGGCCTGTTCCTTCGCGGCGCGGGCTTGCTCCCATTGCGCTTTGGCGACCTCGCGCTGCGCTTGGAGGACCGGAAGCTGCTTTTGCGTCGCGATCGCGTTGGCCTGGGCCGCGGCGTAATTCGCCTCGGCTTGCAACAGACCGGAGGCGTATTGCTGTGCCTGCTCGACCGTGCCCGCACCGTTCTTGACCAGTCCAGAGTAGCGCGTTTCTTGTTGCTGGGCGAAAGCGAGCGCCGCTTGCGCTTGCGCGGATTGTTTCTCGGCCTGATCAATGCGGGCCTGTTGCGCGACGACTTGCGCGTCGATATTGGCCATATTGGCCTTGGCCTGGGCGACCTGCGCGATGGCTTGGTCGTCTTGCGCCCTGTAGTCGCGGTCATCGAGCCGGACCAATACCGTGCCGGGCTCCACCAACTGATTGTCCGTCACCGGCACGTCGGCGATGGCGGCATTGACCTGCGAACTGATCGACACCGTGCGGGCGTCGATGAAGGCGTCGTCGGTCGTTTCATAGCCGCTGGTGTTGAGCCAATAGACCACGCCGGCGACAATGGCGGCGATGATCAGCGCCGTGACGATCAGCACCATCCGCCGCCGCTGGCGCATCTGATCGAGCCACGATTGGGGCTTCCGGGCTTCGCCGATCGCGGGGCTTGCTAAACGGCCCGGCGCGGTGTCCTGGCGGCGTTCGTTATCGGTGCGCTGATCCATATTGGGATAAACGTCCGGCGCGCCCAGCGGGTTTCCGTCTGCCCGTCGCGGGCGGCGCGTTCAATGCGTAGAATCGGCTTTGGTTTACCCGGTAACGACCGTAGAAACCAGTCACGAAGGCGGGGCGGGGGGTGCAGGGCGGCGGTCAATTTCTGGCAAAACTCGTCGAGCTCGCCCGCATTGATATCGCTGACGGCCCAGAAGTCGAGACCGCCTTCCGTCCAATGCCGGACATTAAATCCATGCACCGTTTCGCGCTTCTCACCGTGCACCGTGGCTCCCAGTTGCTGCGCCATTAATGGCCTCTTCCAGCGTGCCGAGCGCGTTGGGATTGGCCGGCTTGTCGAAGCCGACATGGCTGTCACTGATTTGCAGAAACGTCAGGCCGCGCGACTCTTGCGCGACTGCCTCATCGATGAGGCCCAGCGAGTGGGGAACGCCGCCGGAAATGGTCCACAGCACGCCGGTGCCAACCCAGGTCATGCATTCGAGGACTTTGCGTCGGCTGACGCCGTCCTCACTGTCGAATTCGCTCATTTGCGTCTCTCCTTGAAGCCAAGCCAATGCGGCTTCCGAGGACGAGATCGGGCCAAAGTGCGATTTATTTCCCGGACTTGAAAAATTTTCGCTCATAATTTTCTTGCAGGACGACAAAAGCCTCCAACGGCTCTGAGCGCTCGGATGTTACGGATATTGCCCAGCAATTCCGTGCGCTATCGGGCGCGGCCACCGTCAGCATTGTTAAGAGAGTCCCCCGCGCCGGGGAGCGCGAGGGACTTCACGTAGAACAAGTCTTTATCGATCTTGATGGTCGCTGAGCCGCCGTTGGAGCCGTGATAATCCGGCTCTCCTGCTGGCCATGTGGGGTAATTGTGGACCGCCGCGTCCGCCTTCGGCGTCTCCCGAGTGGTGTTATAGATTGCCCGATGGACCGGTGTTCCTTTGCCGCCCTGGGCCTGCGCCACCGACATCACGGACAGCGAGAGCGAGGCGACGGCGATCGCGGCGATGGCCGCATTGCGCATGTTTAGCATTTTGATTGTCCTTTTGGTGTAATCGTGGCGCCAAGCCACTTCGAGGCCGCCAAATTGATCTTCGACGGCTTCCATGGACGAGATCGGGCAACGCGGCGATTTATTCCCGCGCTACGAAATTTTCTTCGGCGGCGGAGATCGGAAAATTCAGCGCGCGCTGGGAGTGGGATTGGCGCGGCCGGGCGCCGCCGCCTTGGCTGAACTGGGCCGCTTGATCGGCCGGTCTTCGCTCGTCCGCGCCCGCGCCGCGCAGAAATCCTCAACCGCGGCGGCGACGGCCTTGCCGACAATCGAGCGCCGTTCGGGGCTCGCCAATTGCAGCTCCTCCTGCCGGTTCACGATCGATCCGGCTTCCAAGAGTACCGCCGGCATATGGGTCTCCTTCAGCACGATCAATTGATCGTACCGGTAAACGCCGGAACCGGCGTCGATAAGCTCATGGCGGTAACGACCCATCAGCGGCAGCGTGTAATGGGGCGTGGAGTGCAAACCGCGCGCCTGTAGCTCTTCGCCCAAAACCCGGCCGAACGCGAGACTGCCTTTGCGGTCGGCATTGTCGTTCGAGATAAAAATGGCGTAGCCGGTGAACCGATCGCTGAAATGGTTTTCTTTTCCCTCGTATTGCCAGGTCTCGAGCAGATAATCCGGCACCGAATCGTGATGGATAGCGATGAAGAGATCGGCGTGCATGTCGTTGGCGCGGGTCGCCCGCTCGACCAGACCAGGCCAGGGCGCCGTGGCTGTGACAAGCCGGACGGTCTTGTCAAACCTGGCGTCGACGAGGGCTTGCTTGACTGCGTCGGCGAGCTGGAGATTGAAGGTATATTCGGCAATGCCACGCGCGCTGAGGGCGCCCGGCACATCGACGGTGTGGCCGACGTCGAC
>JBEKSB010000206.1:0-7358 GCA_049517455.1 Xanthobacteraceae bacterium | reverse complement strand
TCGTTGAACGCGCGAACGCCTTCCTTGGATTCCTCGCTCTCGTAATAGAGCTTGAGCGCCTGCATGCCGAGAGCGCCGATCCCAGCGATGGAATCGGTGTCCGCGTTGAATGAGCGTTTGGCGATGGCGATGGCCGTGGGGCTGCGCTCCATGATCTCGCGGCACCACGCATCGACCTCGGCATCGAGCTGGTCATCGGGCACGACCTTGTTGATAAGGCCCATTGCCGCCGCTTCGTGCGCCGTGTAGCGACGGCACATGTACCAAATTTCGCGCGCCTTCTTCTCGCCGACAGCGCGCGCGAGATAGGCCGTGCCGAAGCCGGGATCGACCGAGCCGACTTTCGGGCCGACTTGCCCGAACTGCGCGCTCTCGGCTGCGATCGTTAGATCGCACAGTGTCGCCAACACGTTGCCGCCGCCGATCGCATAGCCGCGCACCTTGGCGATGACGGGCTTTGGCGCGAGCCGGATCAGGCTGTGCAGCGTCTCCATCGGCAGCCCGACCGTGCCGCGCCCGTCGTAGCTGCCTTCATGCGCCGACTGGTCGCCGCCCGTGCAGAACGCGCGTGTTCCCGCCCCTGTCAACACGATGACTCCGATCCGGGAATTCCAAGCGCTGCGATTGAGGGCATCAATCAGCTCGTCGCACGTCTTGCCGCGAAACGCATTCAGCTTCTCCGGCCGATTGATGGTGATCTTCGCAATCCCATCCTGCTCCTCGTAAAGGAGATCCGTGTACGTGACATTTCCCGTCATAATTGTCCTTTCCCGCTATCATTGCCTGTGATTGTAAACACCGGCGAGCCAGCGTTTCATGCCGTCTGCAACATCGCTTTCGCCGTTTCGCGCAGCTTGAACTTCTGCACCTTTCCGCTGGGCGTCATCGGTAGCGCGTCCACAACCTCGAGGCGCTCCGGCATATATTGACGGGTGACCTTCTGTTCCATCAGGAAGCGGATCATGTCGTCGAAGCTGAAGCGCTGGCCCGGCTTCGGCACCACGAACGCGCAAGCGCGTTCGCCAAGCCGGGCGTCGGGCATACCGACGATGGCGACGGATTGCACGGCGGGATGCCGGAATAACAGGCCCTCGATCTCGATCACCGGGATGTTCTCGCCGCCGCGAATGATGATGTCCTTGGCGCGGCCGGTGATACGGATGTAGCCGTCGGCATCTGCGCGGGCGAGATCGCCGGTATCAAACCAGCCCTCGGCGTCGTGATTGTAGAGCTGCGGCCGCTTAAGATAACCGACGAAGTTGGAGCAGCCGCGCACCTTGAGAAAGCCCTCTTCTCCGGGTGGAAGACTGTTGCCGTTGGCCCCAACCACCTTCACTTCTATGCCGGGCAGCGGCCGTCCGTCGGTGAAGAACGCCTTTGCGTCCGGATCGCCAGGCTTCGTTGTGGTGACGGCGCCGTTCTCGGTCATGCCCCAGGCCGAAATGATGGTGGCGCCCAGCGTCTTCGTCGCGCGTTCGACGAGAACGCGGGGAATGGGAGCGCCGGCGGCTACGAAGAACCGCAGGCTCGCCACCTTGCCGGCGCCTTTCTCCACCGCGTCGCTGAGGTCCGACAGAAATGGCGTCGATGCGAACGTGAACGTCACGCTTTCCTCGTCGATCAGCTCGGCAGCGCGCTTGCCGTTCCACACGTCCTGGAGAACGACGGTGGTGCGCAAAAGGATCGGCGTCAACACCCCGTAAAGAAAACCGGTCTGGTGAGCCAGCGGCGAGGACATCAGCACGATGTCTTCCCTCTTCAGATCGAGCCGTTCGCAAAACGGATACAGGTGGGAAAGAAGCGTATTCGAGGTATGCATCACGCCTTTCGGTTCTCCGGTTGTGCCCGAGGTATAAAGGAGCTGGATGACGTCATCGGGGGTCTGTCGGCGTTCGGCAAACAGGCGCTTCGCGTCCCGCTTTGTCTCCCATGACGTCTCGAGCAAAATCTGCTCGAAGCTTTCCGCGCCGCTGCCGCCAATCACCAGCATCCGCTGCAGATGCGGCAGCTCCGAACGGATACCGCGCACCATCCCCGGATAGTCGAATTCGCGATACTCCCGCGGCACGACGAAGAGCTTGCTTTCAGCAAAGCCGAGCATGAATTTGACCTCGCGCTCGCGAAAGATCGGCATCATCGGATTGACAACGGCGCCGATGCGCCAGCACGCGAACGCAAGAGCCGCGAACTGCCACCAGTTGGGAAGCTGACAGGACACGATATCGTTCTTCTCGATTCCGAGTTCGGCGAGACCCACCGCTATGCGGTCGACCAGCACTCCGAACTCGCGATAGCTCAACCTCCGGCCCCTGCCTTCCATCGAATTGAAACCAGCGATCGCGGTCTTGTCGGGGACCTGCGCCACGCAGCGATCGAGATGATCGATGCACAACTCGTCGCGCCAGTAGCCGCCGGCGCGCATTTCCTTGCGGCGCACGTCCAGCATCGGGGTGTCGAACTTCATGGTTTCTTCCTCCCTTATTGTCTGCGGCCTCGCCATTTGATCCCGCTATCTTGGCCACTCTCAAAGGCGGCTTCTTGACGCGCGACTACCTATTGCTCTTAATCCAACTCTCCTCCCGCGTCATGACCGATCGGAGACGAGCGCTGCGCAGCGCCGATCTCACTATGCCACCCGTGGCACGCAGCAAACGCGTGCACCGCGGCACCGGAGTTGGCCGCCGCTTGTGGTGCTTGACAGGTTTCCCGGAAACGACAATTCTCACCGCTCCGAATGAACATTCATTCAAAAACTATTATCTATGATCCTGACGGAAGAACAAGAACTGATCCGCGCGACCGCCCGCGATTTTGCCCGCACAAACTTGGCGCCCCATGCGGCGGAATGGGAGCGCGATGCCGCCTTTCCACGTGAGGCGCTCAAGACGATGGGGCGGCTCGGTTTCATGGGCATGACGGTGCCGTCGGAATGGGGCGGGGCGGGCGCCGATTACGTGGCCTACGCGGTCGCGCTCGAGGAAATCGCCGCTGGCGACGGCGCCACGTCCACCATCATGAGCGGGCATAATTCGGTCGGCTGCATGCCGGTCCTCGAATACGGCACGCCCGAGCAGAAGGAAAAATACCTTCGCCCGCTGGCGCGCGGCGAAAAGCTCTCCGCCTTTTGCCTGACCGAGCCGGAGGTCGGCTCTGATGCCGCGGCGATCAAGACGCGGGCGGAGCGGCGCGGCGACCGCTACGTCATCAACGGCACGAAGCAGTTCATCACCTCGGGCAAGAACGCCGACGTCGCGCTCGTTTTTGCGGTGACCGATCCGGGCGCCGGCAAGCGCGGCATCAGCTGCTTCATTGTCGAGACTAATACGTCGGGCTACCGCGTCGGGCGCGTCGAGAAGAAGATGGGTCAGAATGCGTCCGATACCTGCGAAATCCATTTCGACAATCTCGAAATCCCGGCGGAGAACCGGCTCGGCGAAGAGGGCCAGGGCTACCGAATCGCACTAGCCAATCTTGAAGGCGGACGTATCGGCATTGCCGCACAGTCTGTCGGCATTGCGCGCTCTGCGTATGAGATCGCTTTCGCCTACGCGCAGCAGCGGCAAAGCTTCGGAAAGCCCATCATCGAGCACCAGGCGGTCGCTTTCCGTTTGGCCGAGATGGCGACCGGAATCGAGGCCGCACGCCAGCTCGTTCTGCATGCGGCCGTTTTGCGCAGCGTCGGCCGGCCGTGCCTCGGTGAGGCAGCGATGGCCAAGCTGTTCGCGAGCGAGACGGCGGAGCGCGTCTGCTCGGACGCGATCCAGACGCTCGGCGGCAACGGTTACATGCAAGATTATGGAGTCGAGCGAATCTACCGCGCCGTACGCGTGGCAAAAATCTACGAAGGCAGCAACGACATTCAACGGCTTGTGATCAGCCGCCATCTGAAAAGTTGATCGGCCGTGCTGCCTCTTTCCGGCATTCGCGTACTCGATTTCAGCACCCTGCTGCCCGGGCCGCTGGCCGGCTTGCTGCTTGCCGAAGCTGGCGCTGACGTCATCAAGATCGAGCGGCCTGGCGTCGGCGACGAAATGCGGACTTATCAACCGCGCCTTGGTGTTGACAGCGCGAATTTCGCCTTGCTCAATCGCGGCAAACAGTCAGTTGTCCTCGATCTCAAAGCGCCGGACGCAATCGCCAGGATTACGCCGCTCATCGAGAGCGCCGATGTGCTGATCGAGCAGTTCCGCCCCGGCGTTATGGTTCGGCTCGGCCTCGGCTATGAAACGGTCCAAAAGATCAATCCCCGCCTCGTCTATTGCAGTATCACCGGATTCGGACAGACCGGCCCCCGCCGTGACATGGCGGGACATGATCTCAATTATCTCGCCCTCGCCGGCCTGTTGTCGCTCACAGTCGATACCACCGGTGCGCCGAGCATGCCGCATACGCCCATCGCCGACATCGCAGGAGGCAGCTATCCGGCTGTCATCAACATCCTGCTTGCCTTGTTGCAGCGGCAACGAACCGGTCGCGGCACCAATCTAGATATTTCGATGACCGACAATATGTTCGTGTTGAGCTATTGGGGGCTCGGCGCCGGCTTCGCGGTGGGCGATTGGCCACGGCCGGGCGCGGCGCTCACGACGGGCGGATCACCCCGTTATCGCATCTACCGCACGTCCGACGGCGGCTATCTCGCGGTCGGCGCGATCGAACAGCGATTCTGGGACGTGTTCTGTCGCCTGATCGATCTCGATCCGGCGGCGCGCGACGACGCGCGCAATCCGGGGGCAACGACTGCCGCCGTCGCCGCGCGGATTGCAACGCACCCCGTAGCGCACTGGCGCCAGCTTTTCGAGAATCAAGATGTCTGCTGCGCCGTGATCGCCAGCCTCGACGAGGCGGTGCGGGATCCGCACGTGGCGGCGCGCAACCTGTTTCATCGCCGCGTGCGCGACGGATCGAATTCGATCCCGGCGCTGCCGGTTCCGATCAATGAAGCATTGCGCGATCCGGCCGAGGTCAAATCCGCTCCGCGCCTCGGCGCGGACAAAGCACTCCTTACGTCGAGGCCGTAGATGGCGCGCGCCATTCAAACGGTCCGCCACGACGAGCCGGAAGAACTTTCGATGGTGGACGTTGCGGACCGGCCCTCGCAACGGGGCGAGGTGGCCATCGATGTGCACGCAGTCGGCGCGAACTTCCTCGATCTTATGGTTGTGCGCGGAACCTATCAAATCCTCGCGCCGCTTCCTTTCAGTCCCGGCAAGGACGTTGCCGGAATCGTCAGCGCCGTCGGCAAGCGCAACGCCGAGTTCCGCGTCGGCGACCGCGTAATCGCCTGCCCGACCTCGTTCGACGTGCGCAGAAGGACATCTCCGCGCTGTGGCAAGAGAGCCGGCGCACGCCGCCGGTCACTGAAGTGCCTGGTTTCGAAGATGCCGCGAGCGCGCTCCGCCGCGTGGCCGACCGCCGCGTGGTCGGCAAGACCGTCCTGCTCACTTGGCATTATGATGGTCGCCTGCAGCCGGCGGCGAGCGCCGCTCCCATTCGATCCAACGCGTAGGTTCAGCCATGTTCGCCGTGAACGTTTCCGACCAGGTTGCGACCATCCTCATGCGATCGACGCCGGTGAATGCCTTGAGCGAGGCTTGGCTTGCTGAATTCCTGCGGACCATCGACGGACTGGCGGTGCGGCACGACTGGAAAGTGCTGCATCTGCGTTCAGACCAGAAGGCATTCTGCGCCGGCGCGGACCTCAAGGAGATGCGCGCGCGCTTTAATGCGACAGACGGTCCGGACCAGACTTGTGCCTATGTTGCGAACATCCAACGTCTCTACGCGCACATCGAAGCGCTGCCGCAAGTGACGCTTGCGGAAATCGGCGGGGCGGCGCTCGGCGGCGGTTTCGAGCTGGCGCTGTCCTGCGATCTGCGGATCGCGGCGGCCGAGGCCAAGATCGGTCTGCCGGAGGTCAAGCTCGGACTCATTCCCGGCGCCGGAGGCACGCAGCGGCTGACACGCCTCGTTGGCCGCGGCCTCGCCAGCCGTCTGATCCTCATGGCCGAGACCATCGACGGGACGACGGCGGAGCAGCTCGGCCTCGTGCAGTGGAGCTGTCCGCGAGCCGAAATCGCGTCGCGCGCCACCGACATCGCACAGCGCATTGCCGCGCTGCCGCGCGCGGCGCTCGCAGCGGCCAAGCACTGCATCGCCGCGGCCACTGAATGCGGGCGCGGCGGCTTTAGCGACGAACTCGAAGCAACTTACCACCTGCAGACCGACGCCGAGACGCGAGAGCGCATCAACGCCTTTCTCGCCGGCGCTCGGCCCTGACGACCCGCAAACCATAGGAGAGGAAAGATGGAATTTGCAGGCATGACCGTGTTGGTCACGGGCGGCGCCTCGGGCATCGGCAAGGCGACGGTGACGCAGCTCCTACGCGAGGGCGCAAGCGTGATCTGCGCCGACATCGACCAAACGAAAGGCAAAGCCCTGGTCGAAGAGGGAAGGGCATCCGGCTCTGCCATCGACTACGAGCCGATCGACCTCACCGACAGCGACTCGGTGCGGCGCTGCGCGGCTGCGGTGCTTGCGCGCCATTCCAGGATCGACGTCCTCATCAACGGAGCCGGGTTCGGCGACTTCCACCTGTTCGTCGACACGCCGCCGAATTATCTCGACAAGGTGATCCGTGGAAATCTGACCGGGGCGCTGCATCTCACGCAGGCGTTGCTGCCGCAGATGATCGCCAATCGCCGCGGCAAGATCGTCAATGTATCGAGCGATGCCGGCCGTGTCGGTTCGACGGGCGAAACGGCCTATGCGGCGGCCAAGGGCGGCTTGATCGCCTTCACCAAGTCGCTGGCGCGCGAGATGGCTCGCCACAACATCAACGTAAATTGCATTTGCCCGGGGCCGACCAATACGCCGCTGCTCAACACGCGCTCGGAGAAGCTCAAGGAAGCCTTCATCAAGGCTATTGCTTTCCGCCGTCTCGGCAAGCCGGAGGAGATCGCCGACGCCATCATCTTCTTCGCCAGCCGGAAGTCCGACTACATCACTGGACAGGTGCTAAGCGTCAGCGGCGGTCTTACCTTTGCCGGCTGAGCCCCAGCATTTTCGCTGGGACCGTGACGGCAAGGTTGCGACCATCACGCTCAACCGGCCGGAGCACGATCTGCATGCAGACGAAGGATTACGAGCGCGCCTACGAGGCGTTCGTCGCCAAGAAGAAGCCGGTCTTCGAAGGCAATTGAGCGCGCTAGCCGGCGCCTGGGCGCTGCGGCCGCGATCTTGAATGGCTCGCAGCCGTTGCTCCAATGGGATCGGCTTCACGCCTTCACTTGCGGGGGCTCGCGTCGATCTGCGCGAATTTGCGCTTGCCGCGCGGGGTGAGAACCGGGTTGAGTATC
>JBEKSB010000205.1:0-7394 GCA_049517455.1 Xanthobacteraceae bacterium | reverse complement strand
GTCCGCCCACCGGCATTCTCTTCGACGCTGCCGTTTGCCTGATATGGCATCAGTAGTTGACCCATTCCCGTGACGGCGAGGGGATAGACAAGGCCGCAGAGCACGAAGGTCACCAGAGACACGCGAACCGCCCCACTAACGTAATCGAGCATGTCAGGCTCCTCTCAAACCAGCGGAGCGATCAAAAGATCGATCAGCTTGATGCCGATAAAGGGTGCGACCAGCCCGCCGACGCCGTAGATCCAGAGGTTGCGGTGAAACAAGCGTTCCGCGGTCTGGACCCGGAAACCCACGCCGCGCAGCGCGAGTGGAATGAGCAGCGGAATTATCAGGGCGTTGAAGATCAGCGCCGAGAGCACGGCGCTGCGCGGCGTCGCCAGGTTCATGACGTTTAGTGCCGCAAGGCCCGGCAGCGCCAGGATGAACATCGCCGGGATGATGGCGAAATATTTTGCGACATCGTTGGCGATGGAGAACGTCGTCAGCGCGCCGCGCGTCATCAGCATTTGCCTGCCGATGGCGACGAGGTCGGTCAGCTTGGTTGGATCGGAATCAAGATCGACGAGGTTTGCCGCCTCCTTGGCCGCCATGGTTCCCGAATTCATCGCCAGGCCAACGTCCGCCTGCGCCAATGCCGGAGCATCGTTGGTGCCGTCTCCGGTCATCGCCACCAGCCGCCCCTGACTTTGCTCGCGCCGCACTAATTGCAGTTTCTGTTCGGGAGTCACTTCGGCGACGAAATCGTCCACGCCGGCCTCGGCCGCGATTGTGCGCGCAGTGATCGGATTGTCGCCGGTGATCATGACAGTGCGCACGGCCATTTTGCGCAACTCCAGGATGCGCTCACGTATGCCCGGCTTCAGCTTATCTGAGAGCACGACAATGCCGATGATGTCGCCGTTGACGCTGACGGCGAGAGGCGTCGCTCCCTTCTTCGCAACGCTATCCGCGATGGCCTGCAGATCCGGCGGTGCCGAAGTCCTAAAGCGCTCGGCAATATGGCGGACCACCGCGCTCACGGCGCCTTTGCGGATGACCCGGCCATCGGCGAAGTCGGTCCCGCTCATACGGGTCAGCGCGGAAAACTCCAAGCCTTTGGCCTCGTCGAGGCCCGGCAGCGGCCGGGCACCACGCGAAGCGCTGTTGGCGACAACAGATCGTCCTTCCGGCGTCGTATCGAAGTAGGACGCAAGGAACGCGGCCTGGACCAGCTCGCTCGGCTCATGGCCTGATGACGGGAGGAAATCAACGGCCTCGCGATCGCCGGTGGTAATTGTTCCGGTCTTGTCGAGAAGCAGCGTCTGAACGTCGCCAGCTGTTTCGACGGCTTTGCCGGACATTGCCAACACGTTGAACCGCATCGTGCGGTCCATCCCCGCGATGCCGATAGCGGAAAGCAGCGCGGCGATTGTCGTTGGGATCAGCGCGACCAGGAGGGCGACGAGATCGGCAACATTGATTTGCGCCTGCAGATAGGTGGCTACCGGCGCCATCGCCGCAACGACGATGACAAAGATCAGCGTCAGGATGGAAAGGAGCACGGTGAGTGCGATCTCATTCGGCGTCTTTTGCCGTTTGGCGCCTTCGACGAGGTGGATAATACGATCGAGGAACGAGCCGCCGGGATCGGCGGAGACGCGAACCTTCAACCAATCGGAAATGATGGTCGTTCCAGCGGTGACCGATGAGAACATGTCGGTTCCCGGCTCTTTCAACACTGGTGCCGATTCTCCGGTGATGGCGGCTTCGTTGACGTAGGCCACGCCCTCGACCACATCGCCGTCCGCCGGCACGACGTCGTTCTTCTCCACCCGGATAAGGTCGCCTCTGCGCAGTTCGGTCGCCGGGACCTTTTCGGTGCTGCCGTCCTCGAGCACGCGCGCGCCGATCAGGTCGGCCCGGGTTTGTCGCAACGCGGTCGCCTTCGCCTTGCCGCGTCCCTCCGCCAGAGCCTCTGCAGAATTGGCAAACCAGACGGTTAGTGCGAGCACAGCAGTGACGATGCCATTATAGAGACGAGACGCGTTGGACGGACCGAACAAGTCCGGTTGGATCACGAGACACAGCGTCACCAGCGTTCCGAGCCAGACGACAAACATGACCGGGTTGCGGATCTGCACACGCGGATCGAATTTTAGCAGCGAATCCTTCAATGCCCGAAGGAACAAGTCGAGCGTATAGCCGCCGCGGACCCGCACGCCGCGGAAGGTCGCGCCCAGCGCCTCGGACTTTGCGATCTTTTCTACTTTGGGCGCCATCACTTTCTCCAAGAGTCGAGGCCGAGCCTGCTGATTAAAAAGTAAGTCCGGCCTTCATGGCGAAGAATTCGGCAAATGGACCGAGAACCAGGGCCGGGAAAAAGGTCAGTGCACCCACGATCAGGATCGTGGCGAACCAGAACACGCCAAACATCACCGTGTCGGTGCGCAGCGTGCTCGTGGTCGGTGGCGTTGTCGGTTTGCGCGCGATCGATCCCGCCACACCCATGAGAAAAATGATCGGCGGATAGCGCCCAATAAAGATGACGGCGGCGGTCGCGAGATTGAACCAGGGAGTGTTCGAGTTGAGGCCGGCAAAGGCCGAGCCGTTATCGGCTGCTCCCGAGGTGAAGGCGTAAAGGATTTCGGAGTAGCCGTGAATGCCGTTATTGCCGAGCGAGGAAAGCGCGTAGGGCGCAACCATCGACCAGCCGGTCGAGGAAAGAATAACGAGTGGGTGAATCAGCAGCGCCAGCGAAACGAGAATGATCTCCTGTGTTTCGATCTTCTTGCCTAGGAACTCGGGGGTGCGGCCGACCATGAGCCCGGCCACGAAAATTGCGATCAGGCCATAGATCAGCGCGTTCAAGAATCCGACGCCTTTGCCACCGAAAACGCACTGCAGCATCATCTGGCCGAACATGGAGATGCCGGGCAGCGGCGTGTAGCTGTCATGGGCGGAGTTCACCGCACCTGTCGTGAAGCTGGTCGTGATGTCAGCAAAGAGACTGCTCGCGGCGATGCCGAAGCGGACCTCCTTGCCCTCCATATTGCCGCCGGGCTGGTCTACGGTCGCGCGCGTCTCAATGCCGGCATGCGTCAGCGTCGGCGTGCCGCTTTGCTCCGGGATGACACAGAGCAACAAGAAAAGTACCGTCAGCACGCCCATCACACCGTAGAGCACCCAGGCCTGCCGGCGATTGTTGATCATTTCGCCAAACGTCACCACGATCGAGGCGGGCAGGAGCGCCATCATGACGATGAGGATGATATTCGTGACCGGCGTCGGATTTTGAAAGGGATGCGCTGCATTGACGTTATAGAAGCCGCCGCCATTGGTGCCGACGAGCTCGATGGTACCCTGCGAGGCGACGGGCCCAACGACGATGGTCTGATCGCCTCCCTGCAGCGTGTGGGCAACGAAGCTGGCATCGAGCGTCTGCACCGCGCCCTGGCTGATCATTACCACCGCGATTACGACACAGATCGGCAGCAACACGCGCGTGATGAAGCGGATAAAGTCCCGGTAGAAATTACCGAGATCCGCGCCCCCGTTCGTGACGGTGAAAGCGCGGATCCACGCCATCGCAACGACGAAGCCTGTCGTCGCCGAGGTAAACATCGGGAACGTAATGCCGCCCATCTGGCTGAAATTCGATAGCGTGGACTCGCCGCCAAAGCTCTGCCAATTGGTGTTCGTGATGAAGCTGATCGCCGTGTTGAACGCCTGAAAGGCCTCCATGCCGGGGAAGTTCAGTTGATTGAGCGGCAGATAGTCCTGGAATGAATAGACGACGAAGATCAATAACGCCATGACCAGGTTAGTCGCCAACATGTGGAAGGTGTAAGTCTTCCAATTCATCGCCTGGCGCGTCACCTTGCGGCCGATGAAAAAATAGAGCGCATTATCGACTGGATCGAATAGCCGGTCGAACAATGTCTCCTTGCCCATGACAATTCGCGCCATGTAGCGTCCGGTCGGAATGCTAAGCAGAAAAATGGCGATTAGAGTGAGAGCAATCTGCAGCCAGGCCGCGGCGGTCATGCGGACTTCTCCAAGGGATTGGTGCTCGGCGGCATGCTAAAATTTCTGCGGATTAATAACCGCGTAGAACAGGTAGATCACCAGCAGAACCACGATCAGAGTGAGAACATAGACGGCCACCATGGTGATCTCCGTTCCCCTGCGGGCGCGACCTCGGCTTGATTGATGGCGTCCCTACGACACGTTTTTGATATCGCTAGCCTCGGCGACGCTGCCGTCGGTTGGGGAAACGAGTTCCGGCGTGGCGATAATCTTCTCGGTGAACCGCACCAAGCCAAACATCAGCGCATAGCTGACGATGAGAATGACGAACATGAGCGCGGTGAATGCCATTGGGACTCTCCTGTGAGCTTCCGTAACACCGAGCGTGACAAGAGATTTGATATTCATCAAGGATGCCAAGCTCTTCTTGCTGTCGACTGACGATCATGCGTCGTCGGCGTATTAAATACGAGACGAGACTCCGGACCACGTTATAGGAAGTTTATAAGGACGGTGAGGGACGCGAAGCGGCGGCATGCGGCATAAGCGGCGCAGGAGTTACCCGTAGCGGCCTTTTGGAGCCTTTATAAAACACCCACCAAATCCTTATGCCATCTACATATCTTAGTGCTTCGGTCGCTCTGGTTTGTCTACGGCCTTTGACACCATTTTATTGGAACGCGGCCGGCAAGGCCGCCCTTTCCGTGAGATCGCATCATGATTGGTGCCGACCAGGCAGTGGATTTTGACCGGTTGGATGATGAGTTGCGGCGGGCGCCGGCGCTCGCGCCTGAGCTATTTCGTAAAGTCATCGAGCGTGGTGGCGCGCGGCTCTTATTACTTCGGCAAGCGGGAAAAACGGTTCGGATCGATCGCTTGGTCGAGGCCGGCGCTTGGACCGATGCGGCGTTCGCCCTGATCGACCTTGAACTACCGGCCTGGAGGCTCCGGCGTCTGGTCTATGAGGATGGCGAATGGCACTGCGCGCTGTCGCGGCAGCCGAATCTGCCCGTGGCGTTCGACGATTCCGTAGAGGCCAGTCATGAGGCACTGCCGTTGGCAGTCCTCAGAGCCTTTGTCGAAGCGCGCCGCAGGAGCAGTACTATACCGGCAACCATCTCGGCGGTTCCGCAAGTTCAGCCGGCGCCGGATCAAATGATCTGCTGCGACAACTTCGCATGAGCGGTTGGCGCGTTTCGGGCTCCGTTTACGTCACTATGCCGGCTTTATGACGACGAGCCCCGTTCCGTCTCGAATTCATATGCGATCGAGAGCACATTTGCGGTCAGGATAACGAACAATAGGAGGACCTCGATGAGCGTCATTCCTGTCGATCAACCGCCTCGTGCCGCCAACGGCGCGGAGAAGCCGGGGAGCTTCTGGCAAAGGCTGGCGCAATCGCTCGAAGCCTATTTTGCCAATCAGATGAAGCGAGCGGTGTCAGAAACCACGTTGCGCCGTTCCAAGCACGATATCGCGCGATTTCGCCGGCTTATGCATAAGAGTTCGGCGGTGCGAGTGGAAGCGAGGCTCGGCACTCGTCGCCTCCCCCAGAGCGGGGCACGATAATGACCAGGCTGGCTGCAAATCTCGAAGCAGAACGCCCGCTGCTGCGTGGCATTTGCCTCGTCGTAAAAGGCCGCCAGCCGAACTTCGATAGACGTCGGCCGCCGCTCGCTTCGGCCGGCGCGGCAGCTAAATTTCCCCGACGGCCGGATTCCGGCATCCTCAGCGAGTCGATCCCGCTATTTTTTATTGGCCGCAATAAAAGCGGATTTTGGATAGCGCGCGAGGCCGAAGGCCGAACCGGCGGCATCTTCCTCTTTAGGCGATCGGCTCTGGGTTTTGCCAAGACGAACAGCGCGCCTACCGGCTGCGCGACGATGCTTCTCGCAGAACGCTTCGAACTTGATGTCGAAAACCGAGGCAATCCGTTTGTTGCGTGGCTTGACGCAGCGTTGCGCATGGCGGCCCGGTTTATGCAACCTCGTTCCACTCCTCATCACGCGACCGTAGTCACGATGGAGCGGAAACATGTCAAAGGAGAACGTCCATGACAAAAGCAGAAAAAGCTGAACCTCCCTCGTGGTTGCGACCGCCGCTTTTCATGATCGGTCAGGACTGCCGCGGAAACTGGGTTGTTCAGGACCAGAACGGAACTTGCGGCGGCCTTTTTGTCGATCGTCATGCGGCGCTCCGATTCGTGCGTTCCGAGAACGGACATCGAGCGCGCGCCGTCGTCATGGTTTCTAGAGGTCTTGAACTCGATATGAGCCGCAACCCGGGCGCGCTGCCCCACCGGGAATTAGCCACCGATCTTCAGCGCCAGATCGCTTGACCGAACGCCAATGTGCGCCATCGGCCGGCATGTTTCAAAATTGTCGGGATACGCCCCCGCGTTGCCGACGCCATTCAATGATGAGGGAGACATCGGCGCCGCCGCGTTCGAACGGCTATGCGACCTGCAGATCGTCAATGGAGCAACCGCGCTTGTCGTGTGCGGGACCACGGGCGAAGCTCCAACGCTGAGTCCCAAGGAGCACACGGAACTTATTCGTATCGCCGTTGCGGTTTCGCGCGGTCGCATTCCGGTCATCGCCGGCGCAGGCGCAAATGCCACGGCGCACGCGGTCGAATTGAGCAAAGACGCCGAAGCGGCCGGGGCCGATGCGATTTTGTCGGTTGTCCCTTACTACAACAAACCGACACAGTCGGGCCTCTACGCCCATTTCCGCGCGATTGCGGAATCAACTGGCTTGCCGGTCATCCTCTATGACGTGCCATCGCGAACAGCGTGCAGTCTCGCCGACGAGACTGTTGCGCGATTGGCCGAGTTGCCGCGGGTGATTGGGCTCAAAGACGCGGCTGGCGACGCTACGCGGCCGGCGCGCCTGCGACCGCTTTTAGGAACGGATTTCAGACTGCTTTGCGGAGATGACGCACTGGCCTTGGCCTACTTCGCACAGGGCGGCGACGGCTGCATATCGGTCACGTCAAACGTCGCGCCGGGTCTGTGCCGCAGCATGTTTTTGGCTTGGAAGCAGGGGCAATCGGCGAGAGCGCTGCGGCTTTCGCGCCCCGTCGCGCAACTGACGGCAGCGCTGTTTCAGGAGAGCAACCCCGTTCCGCTGAAACACGCCTTGGCTCTGTTTGGTCTTATGACGCCGAGCGTTCGCTTGCCGCTGGTCAAATTGAGCAGTCAAAGCCGAGTTGAACTGGACCGAGTCGTGGCTCGCTTGGGCGACGAGTATTCGGAGTACATGATCGGTATCGTTCAGGGACACGGCGACGTACGTCCGCGCGCCGTGGCCGGTTGAGCGCACACTTCCAGCTTCAACAGCCATAGCCTGATGGCCTCCCCGGCGCGCCCCGATCTGGACGGACCCGCG
>JBEKSB010000204.1:0-7396 GCA_049517455.1 Xanthobacteraceae bacterium | reverse complement strand
TTCAAACTCGAAACCAGCGTGATCTGGTTCGAATAGATCGAATACCGCAGTTGCAGGGTAAGGTCTTCGCGCAGCGGCACGCCCGTTTTCAAGTTGGTGCCGTATGTCGTGGTTCCATACGAAAGATACGGACTCGAAATCGTCTGTCGAGCGAACAAATCGACGCCGCCGGATAACCGCTGATCGATAAGATACGGTTCGACGAAATTAAACTCGACGCCGCGAATGTATTGGCCGACCGTGGCCGAAGCCTTGGCGTACCGGCCGGTTCCCAAGAGGTTGCGTTCCGAGATCGACACTTGCGCCATAAAGCCGTCAGCGGTCGAATAGCCACCCATGACCGAAAAGTCGCCGGTCGATTGCTCCTCGACATCGACGTTAATCACGACCCGGTCGGGCGCCGAGCCGGGCTCATTGGTGATCTTCACCGTTTTGAAGAAGTTGAGGTTCTTGATCCGCCTCTCGGCGCGATCAATCAGGGCGCGGTTGTAGGGATCGCCTTCGGAGATGTCGAACTCGCGCCGGACCACATAGTCGCGGGTCCGAGTATTGCCGCGGATGTTGATGCGCTCGATGTAGGCGCGCACGCCTTCGTCCACGACGAATACGACGCTTACGGTGCGATCCTGCGGGTTGCGGTCGCCGCGCGGCCGCACCGTGCCGAAGGGATATCCGTGCTTGGTGATTTCAACGGTCACGTCCTCGACCGTTTTTTCGACCGCATCGCCGTTATAGACGTCGCCCCGCCGCATCCGCAGCGCCGAGCGCAGCGACTGTGGATCGACGGCGCGGATGTTGGACTGAATGTCGATCGCGGCGAAGCGGTAGAGCGGCCCTTCCTCGATCGTGAAAGTGATGATGAAGCCCTTTTGCGCCGGGTCGTATTCGCCGGTCGCGGAGACGACTTGTACGTCGGCGTAGCCGTGGCTCAGGTAGAAACGCCGGATCAGATCGCGGTCGGCCTCTATGCGATCGGGATCGTAAACGTCCGTGGTCTGGAGAAAGCTCAAGAGGTTCGAGGTGGAGGTCTTGATCACTTCCTTGAGCCGATAATCAGAATAAGCGTGGTTACCCGCGAAGATAATGGTCTTGACGCCGGTCTTCTCGCCTTCCTTGATTTCGAAAACCAGATCGACGCGATTGTTCGGCCGTTCGATGATTTTCGGCACCACCTGGATATCGAAGCGCCCGTTGCGATGATAAACTTCGATGATGCGCTGAACGTCAGCCTGCACCGTCGCGCGCGCCAGTGTGCCGCGCGACTTTGACTGGATTTCCTGCTGCAGCTGTTCGTCTTTGATCTTGTTGTTCCCCTCGAAGCTAAGCCGATCAATGACCGGGGCTTCCACCACGGTCACGACGAGCCGCCCGCCGGATTGGGAAATGCGGATGTCCTGGAACAGGCCCGAGGCATAAAGCGCCTTCAGGGCGGAGTCGATCTTGGCCGCATCCAGGCGTTCGCCCGGCGCCACCTTAAAGTACGAGCGAATCGTGTCAGCTTCGACGCGGCGGTTGCCTTCGACCACGACCGACATCGTGGCCACGCCAGCTTCCGCCGGCGCGGCCGATGCCGCACCAGAGCCAACGCCAAACAATGCAATGCCGAGGAGCAAGCCGGCCACGACAAGCCCTCGGTTTACCCGCACACACCTGTTCATGCGCTAAGCGCCCTTATCCCCTCGTGGCCGCCCCCAGTGGCGGTTTACTCGCAGTCTCGCTCAGCCTACGTCTCAATTCGGTGACAGATTCTTTCCGTTCTGCTTTGGCGCCCAGTCCCCCTATTTCCCAGCCCCGCGATCGGTCCCCTGCGGTCATCGCTCTAGGACGTGGTCAGATGAACGATGTCATTGAAAGTTGCAAATATCATCAACATCAGGACAATCGCGAGGCCGATCCGGAAGCCCACTTCCTGGGCTCTTTCCGATAGTGGGCGCCCGCGAATGCCCTCGATCAAGTAGAACAAAAGGTGACCACCGTCGAGAAGCGGGATCGGAAAAAGATTTAGCAGCCCGATCGACACTGATAGCACGGCGGCCAGCTGGATCAGCGGAACAAAACCGAAACTCGCCACCTGCCCTGACATCTGCGCGATGCGGATCGGCCCACCTAGCTGATTGGCCGCCTCGCGGCCGGCGACGACGCCGCCGATATAGCCGAGCGTCCGGTCGATCACGGACCAGGTTTCCTGGACGCCCATCCAAATCGCCTGCGGCGGAGCGACCAAATGGAATTTCAGATCCTCCGGCACCATCGACCGGCTGATCCCGAGAATTCCGACACGCTGCATGTTGCCGAAATTGTCCTTGACCTCTTTGAGCGCCGGCGTGGCCTTGAGGATCTGCTGAACACCGTCGCGGTCCACGGTGATATTCAACGCTTCGCCAGCGTTCGCGCTGACAACGCGCTGCATCTCGGCGAAGTTGTCGATGCCGTGACCGTTGATGGCGACGACAAGATCGCCGGGCTTGAATCCGGCTTCCTCTGCCGCGCTGCCCGGCTGAATCGAATCAACGCGCGCGCTCATGGTCTGTTTGCCGTAGAGCATGAATACCCCGGCAAAGATCACGATGGCTAAGAGAAAATTCGCCAACGGCCCGGCCACAACTATGGCCGCGCGCTTGGACACAGACTGACATGCAAAGCTTTGGGCGCGGTCGCCGGCGTCCATGCTTGCGAGCCCCGAAGCGTCCGGGACGCTCGCCGCATTGTCATCGCCAAAAAACTTCACGAAGCCGCCGAGGGGGATTGCGGAGATTTTCCAGCGCGTTCCGTAGCGGTCATTGAAGCCGATGATTTCCGGCCCAAAGCCGATGGAGAACACCAAAATCCGCACGCCGCACCAGCGCGCGATCAGGAAATGGCCCAGTTCGTGAAAGAACACGACCAGGCTGAGAACGAACAAAAAGGGAATGAGATAGCCGACCACGCCGCCGCCGAGCGCGTGCAAGTGCGCCAAAAGATTGGTCCCCATGACGCCCTTACCCCACCCTGCTGGTCCCGACCCGGATTCTGACGCTAGGATGCCATTGCGGCAATTTCGGGCAAGAGGTCGGTCGCTAACCTTCTTGCGTTATGGTCAATGGCGAGCGCGTCCTCTACCGATTGTGGCTCGGCCATCGAGCCGCGCCGTTCCGCCGCGTCGAGGGTCGCCTCGACCAGAGCGGGAATGCCGCCGAAACTCAGACGTCGTTCGATGAATTCGCGCACCGCGATCTCGTTCGCCGCGTTGAGAATCGTCGGGGCGGCGCCGCCGGCGGCCAGCGCCCGGCGCGCAAGCGCCAGCGCCGGAAAGCGCGTTAGATCGGGCTCCTCGAATGTCAGCGTGGCGAGCCGCGCGAGGTCAAGCCGCGCCGCGGGCGTGCCCATACGCACCGGCCATGCCAAGCAATGGGCAATCGGGATGCGCATGTCCGGCGACCCAAGCTGGGCAACCACGGAGCCGTCGCGGAATTCCACCAACCCATGAACGACGGATTGCGGGTGGACAACCACGTCAAGTGCATCAGGACTCAGCGCGAACAGATGATGGGCCTCGATGAGTTCGAGGCCCTTGTTCATTAGCGTCGCCGAATCGATCGTGACCTTCGGTCCCATAATCCAGGTCGGATGCTTGAGCGCCTGCTCCACCGTCACGTTGCGGATCGCCTCGCGCGACCAGGTGCGAAACGGTCCGCCTGAAGCGGTCAGCATGATGCGGCGCACATCCTCGCGGCGGCCTGCCCCCAATGCTTGGAAAATCGCGTTGTGTTCGGAATCGACCGGCAGGACCCTGGCGCCGGCGGCGGCGGCCCGACGCATAAACAGCGCTCCAGCGCAGACCAGGCACTCCTTGTTGGCGAGCGCGACCGTAGCGCCGCGTTCGGCGGCGGCGAGCGTCGGCTTCAGACTCGTCGCACCGGTAATCGCGGCCATCACCCAATCGGCCGGCCGTTGCGCCGCTTCGACGACGGCGGCGGCGCCGGCTGCAGCCTCGATCCCGGACCCGGAAAGTTCGGCTTTGAGTTCGGCGTAAGCATTGGGGTCGGCCACGGCAGCAAATCGGGCGCGGAGCTCGCGCGCGAGCCGCGCCAGCGCCGCCGCGTTGCGATGCGCCGTCACTGCCTCGACCTGGTAGCGCGCAGCCTCCTGCCGTAGCAGGTCAACGGTGCTCGACCCAATCGAACCGGTGGCGCCAAGCAGCGTCACGGTCCGCGGCACGGGCGCCAAATCCGCCCTCGCCAAAGGCTGCTTTTGCTTCATGGGCTTACCATACCAGCAAGCCGCGGGCCGGCGCAGCCATTCCCTGACGTAGAATTCCGATGACGAGGGCGGCAAATGTGGCGACCAGGAAGCCGTCGAGACGATCCATCAATCCCCCATGACCGGGGATGAGTTGGCTCGAGTCCTTCGCGTCAAACCGCCGTTTGACCGCGGATTCGAACAAGTCGCCGGCTTGCGCCAGGACTGACAACACGAACGCCATCACGCCTACAATCCCCAGCTTGCCGAAGCCGCTCGCATAAGCGACCGCGACGCCCGCGGCAACCCCCCCGGCCAGTCCCCCAATCGCGCCCGACCAGGTCTTCTTCGGACTGACACCGGGCCATAACAGAGGACCGCCCAGGGCGCGGCCGCAAGAAAAGGCAAAAATATCAGTAATCCAAACAATTGCGAACAGAAATAAAAGTGCCGTGAGACCCCATTCCGGATCGCGACGCAACAGCGCGGGGCCAAGCAGAGCCGCTCCGGCGTAGATCACGCCGCCCCCGGCCCAGACGGCAGAGATTTGAGCCCCCTCGCCGCGGGGCCAAGTAACCGCAACAAGCCCCGCAAGCACGGCGCCGAGCCCGATCGCGCCCCATGCGCCGTCAGGAGCGTTAAGTCCGACGAGCACCACCGCCGCCAGCAGCGCCGCCAACCCAGGCAGCAGGATGCGCGGTTCGGCGCGTTGCGCCGCGAGCGAGGTCCATTCCCAGAGAATGCCGCCGGCCGCGAGGGCACACAGCGCGAGAAAGATCCAGCCCCCAACGTAAGTACTCGCCAGCACAACCGGTGCGAGTACCGCGGCCGAGACGACGCGCAGCGTCAGATTATTCGTGCCGGCTCCGCGTCCGCTGCGGCCATCGGGATGGTCGGGCGCGGTCACGATCCGGTATTGGCGACCAATCCACCGAAGCGGCGTTCGCGGCGCCGGTATTCCGCGATCGCGCCTTCGAGCGTGGCACGGTCGAAATCGGGCCAATTGATCGGCACGAATACGAGTTCGCTATAGGCCGCCTGCCACAGCAAGAAATTGGAGAGCCGCTGCTCGCCGCTAGTACGGATGATGACGTCGGGATCGGGAATGTCGGGAGCGTGGAAATAGTTGCCGAGGCGCTCCGGCGTCACCTCGTCGGCCGATAGCCGCCCCTCCGCCACCTCGATCGCCAAGCGACGCGCGGCGCTCGCGATTTCCTGACGAGCGCCGTAATTGAAAGCCACAACCAGCGTGAGACCGTCGTTGCCACGCGTTAAATCTTCCGCCTCTTGCAGCAGGAGGCAGATGTCGCGATCGAGGTCTTGCCGCTCGCCGATGATGCGCACACGCACATTGCTGTTGTGCAGATCCGCAAGGTCCTTGCGGATGAAGCGGCGCAACAAGCTCATCAGGTCGCGAATTTCCGAAGGCGGACGCGCCCAGTTTTCCGAGCTGAAGGAGAAAATGGTCAGTACGGAAATGCCCAGATCGGCAGCGGCGCGTACGGTGCGACGCAAAGCCTCCACGCCCCGTCGGTGGCCTTCGACTCGCGGCAGGCCGCGCGCAGCCGCCCAGCGTCCATTGCCATCCATGATGATGGCAACGTGCTTGGGAACATCGAAAGAGTCGCCCCCTTGCGGGAGTGGCTCCGCTGCGTCGCTTCTCGATCTGGCCGCGTCGCTCAAATTGTCATGATCTCCTTTTCCTTGCCGGCGAGCAGCTTGTCGACCTCCGCGATCGTCGCGTCGGTCGCTTTCTGAACCTCTCCGGATTGCCGATCGTGGTCGTCCTCGCTGATCTTGTGGTCCTTCTCCAGCTTCTTGAGAAGGTCGAGGCCGTCGCGGCGCACATGGCGGACGGCGATGCGGGCGGCCTCGGCGTATTTGTGCGCGACCTTCACGAGCTCGCGCCGCCGCTCCTCGTTAAGCTCCGGAATGCGCAGCTTGATCACCTGCCCCTCGGTCGCGGGTGTCAATCCGAGATTGGCGTTAGAAATGGCTTTCTCGACCGGGTGGACCATCGATCTGTCCCAGACCTGGACATTGAGCAGCCGCGGCTCCGGAACGCTGATCGTGGCCAACTGATTGAGCGGCATGTGACTGCCATAGGCTTCGACCTGGACATGTTCAAGAAGCGCCGACGAGGCGCGCCCGGTGCGCAGACCGCCAAGCTCCTGCTTGAGCGAGGCGATCGCCCCCTGCATGCGGCGCTTGAGGTCATTCATGTCGAATGTCGTTGTTGCCATGGTACTCTCTGCGATCCGAGCGGTCGCTTTCCCCGCTTATCCAAACCATCAGCCGACCGTCGTGAAGTGACCCCTCCCGCGTAAGACGGTCTCGATCGCACCTTGCTCCCGGATCGAAAAAACGATGATAGGCATACGGTTCTCCCGGGCAAGCGCGAACGCCGTCGCATCCATGATTTTCAAGTTGCGGTCGAGCGCCTCCTGATGATCGAGGCGGTCATACCGCTTCGCCTGCGGATCGCGCTTGGGATCGGCGGTATAAACGCCGTCGACATCGGTCGCCTTGAAGACGGCATCGCACCCCATCTCGGCGGCGCGCAGGACGGCCGTGGTATCGGTCGTAAAGTACGGGTTGCCGGTGCCGCCGGCGAAAACGATGATGCGGTTGTCCTCCAGATGCCGCAAGGCGCGCTGGCGCTCGTAGGTCTCGCAGACTTGCGGCATGGCGAGCGCCGACATGGTGCGGGCGCTCACGCCGGCATGCTCAATGGCGGTTTCCAGCACGAGGGCATTCATGACGGTCGCCAGCATCCCCATCGAATCGGCCGTGGGCCGCGACAGCCCGTCCTCGGAGATCTGCGCCCCGCGAAGGATGTTGCCGCCGCCGACCACGACGCCGAGCTCTATTCCCATTTTATGGGCGGCGACGAGATCGGCGGCAAAGCCATCGATGCTGGGCTGGTGGATGCCGAATTTTTCGGGCCCGCTCAGGGCCTCGCCGGAGAGTTTGACGATCACCCGTCGGTACTTAGAGCTCGCCATCGTCACGTTCCGCCCCTCGCCGCCGCTATCCGTGGGCCGGCAATACGGCTATCGCATCCGCACGCGAAACAACAGGGCTCGGCGCGCCTTATAGCCGTCGGCCCTAGTGGAGCATGATCTTTTCCGAAAACCGGCTTCCACTTTTCGGGATCATGCTCTAGTGCGTGCCCGCG
>JBEKSB010000203.1:0-7461 GCA_049517455.1 Xanthobacteraceae bacterium | reverse complement strand
GGTCTCAACAAGGACGATGCGCGCGCGAAATGGGGCGCCGACCAAGTGCAGCTCTGGCGGCGCTCCTACGATGTCGCGCCGCCCGGCGGCGAGAGCCTCAAGGACACCGCCGCGCGGGTTCTGCCCTATTACATCCAGGACATGCTGCCGCGCGTGCTGCGCGGCGATAACGTACTGGTCTCCGCCCACGGCAATTCGCTCCGCGCGCTGGTCATGGTTTTGGAAAAGCTGACGCCAAAGGAAATCGTCGCGCGTGAGATCGGGACGGGCGTGCCGCTGATCTACCGGCTCAACGCCGACTCGACCGTGGCGGAGCGCCGGGACCTGGCGGCGTAGCCAGTCCTCCTTCTCCCCACGTGCGGGGAGAAGGTCGGGATGAGGGGGCCTAACCGCTGGGCTCAGAATAGCGGCCACGCCCCCTCACCCTCGCTCGCTTCGCTCGCTTGACCTCTCCCCGCGCAGCGGGGAGAGGTGAAGTTCACTACGCTCCTGCGCCGACCTGCCCGGCTTCCCAGCCGAGCATGGCGTGCTTGCGGGTGATGCCCCAGTGATAGCCGGTGAGCGCGCCGGCTTTGCCGATGACGCGATGGCACGGCACCACGAAGGCGACCGGGTTCTTGCCGACTGCGGCGCCGACGGCGCGGGCCGCGCTCGGCGTACAGACTTTTCCGGCGATTCCGGAATAGGTCGCGACGCTGCCCATCGGGATTTTCAACAGCGCTTCCCAGACCCGCACTTCCCAATCGGTGCCGATCAGCACGACGCGCAGCGGCCGATCTTGCTGCCATTGCGACGGATCGAAAATGCGCATCGCGATCGGCGCGGTGCGCGCGTCATCGGCAACGAAATTGGCCCGCGGCCAGCGCCTTTTCATGTCGGCGAGCGCGCTTGCTTCCTCGCCGGCATCGGCAAAGGCGAGACCGGCCAGGCCGCGCTCGGTCGCCATGACCAGTGCTCTGCCGAACGGCGAGGGATGAAAGCCGAACCGGATCGTCGTGCCTTGGCCGCCCGCCTTCCATTCGCCCGGCGACATCGCTTCGTGGGTCACGAACAAATCGTGCAGCCGGCCCGGCCCGGAAAGGCCCACCTCATAGGTGGCGTCGAGCACGCTCGCTGAATCGCGTAGCAATTGCCGCGCGCCGTCGAGCGTGAGCGCCTGCAAGAACGCCTTCGGCGTCAACCCGGCCCAGCGGCGGAACAGGTGATGCAACTCGGTCGGCGTGACCCCGGCGGCTTCGGCGATAGCGTCGATCTCAGGCTGCTCGCGCCAATGGTCGCGGATATGTCCGATGGCGCGCCGCACCACATCGTAATCGGCAGCGGCCGTGGCGAGTTGGGTCAGGTCGGGGATACGATCCGGCGACAGCATGGGTGCCTCCATTCATCTGCTCCCCATCTAGGCCGCCGCGGTCAGCCGAACCACCCGATTTCTGCGGGCCTTTACTGCCCTATTCCAGCACCGTCCGCGTCGGCCCGCGCTTGGCTTCGCCGAGCGCGGCGGATAGCGCCCCGGCGAAACTCGCCTTCTCGTCCGGTCCGAGGAAGGCGGCAATCGGCAGCCGCCGGCCGCGCGAAACCAGGAACAACCGCTCGATGCCGAATTCTTCGTGCACGATGCGATCGAGCCGCACCCAGATCGGGTTGAGCGTCCATTCGCGCACGCGGCCGCGATGACAGACCTTGCGCACCTTGAGCTCCGAGGCGGTGACGGTCACCTCCTCGTAGGCGCGGGCCGCGCGGAAGTTGGCGCGGAACGCCCAGTAAATCAGCAAGACATCGAGCCCCAGGAATCCGAATACCGGCCACGCTCCGTGCAGCAAAAATACCATGCCGGAGATGAAGCTGACGCCGCCGATGCACAGCATCAGGACAAGGAAGCCGGCCGAGCCGAGCGAACGGTGCGGCGTGATGGTGGCCGCAAAGATCTTGGGCTCGGCCGATGTATCGTTGTCGCGGCGGCTGTTGTCGTCATTCATGGCGCTCACTATACCGGCAGGATGGTGCGGAAGACCATTCAACAAAGCCTGAAGGCTGCCGCCTCCCGCCCCTACAGAGCAAGGAGGGCGGGGGCTGCACACGGCGAATTGCCGCAATGGACAAATGCCGAAATCGCCGAAGCGTTCCGCCGCTTCGCCGCCGCCAATCCGGCGCCGCGCGGCGAATTGCAGCACATCAATCCGTTTACCTTGCTGGTCGCCGTGGTTCTCTCGGCGCAGGCGACCGATGCCGGCGTCAACAAAGCGACCCCGGCTTTGTTCAAGCTTGCCGATACGCCGGAAAAGATGGCCAAGCTCGGCGAAGCACGCGTGCGCGAACTGATCAAGACCATCGGTCTCTTCCGCACCAAGGCCAAGAACGTGGTCGCGTTATCGCGCAAGCTGATCGCGGAGCACGGCGGCCAGGTCCCGCACGACCGCGAAGCGCTCGAGGCCTTGCCCGGCGTCGGCCGCAAAACCGCGAACGTCGTCCTCAACATCGCCTTCGGCGAGCCGACCATCGCGGTCGACACCCACATCTTTCGCGTCGGCAACCGCACCGGGCTTGCGGTCGGCAAGACGCCGCTCGACGTCGAGATGAAACTGATGGAAGTCGTGCCGGAGCGCTATCGCCTGCACGCCCACCACTGGCTCATCCTGCACGGCCGCTACGTCTGCGTGGCGCGGCGGCCGCTGTGCGAGACGTGTCTGATCGCCGATTTGTGCAAGTGGCCGGGGAAGACTGTGTTATCCGCGCCCGCGTAGCGCAGCGGAGCGGGGGCATCTTGTGACGAGGCGCTGGGACCATAGGTTTAAGAGCAAGGGGGCGTCGCCAAAGGAGAAAGCTATGCCGAAGCAAGTAACCTCGCTACGCAGCGTAGCCGTCGCCGCGATCGTGGCCGCGGCGTTTTCGCTATCGATGCTGTCGGTCGCGCAAGCTGATCAGCAAGCCGGAAAAACGCACACTGCGACGGTGTCGCCGAAGAAGCACGCCGCAATTCCCCGCAAGATTTATGGGGCCGCACCGGACGCATCGAGGTGCGCGTGGCCGTATCGGAACATGTTCCCGCCATGCACGTCCACATGGCCCGCGGGAGACCCGAATTACCACGGATCGCGACCCGGCGTAACTTTTGACGAGCCCTGGGACCCTCGCCGATAAGATCGTTGCGAAGGGCTGTTCAACTCACTTATTTCAACGCAGCACGCTGTAGGGCGGGATTAGCCGAAGGCGTAACCCGCCGCTCGCCTTCCAACCGCAACCTTCGCCACCATCTAATCGGTGTAGAGCCACGGCGCGGCGGGCGCCGTGGCAAGGCGACAAGGAGTTGCGATGCGCAAGTCTGTTTGCAAGTCACTTTGTCTGTTTCTCATGCTGCTGTTCGGCGGCCTCGCGGCCGCGCCGGCGAAGGCTGCCGACGAACCGGACCTGATCTTCAAGCGTTCAACGGTATTCAAGTTTTTGACACCGAACGACAAGCTCGCGACCTATGGCCTCGACGATCCCGAGGTCGAGGGCGTCGCCTGCCATTTCACCGCTCCCGAGCGGGGCGGCGTGAAGGGCTGGCTCGGCGTCGCCGAACAGGTCTCGGACATTTCGCTTTCTTGCCGGCAGATCGGCCCGATCCGCATCAAGGCGAAGTTCGAACAAGGCGAGGACGTGTTCCGCACCCGCCGCTCGCTGTTCTTCAAGAAGATGCAGATCGTGCGCGGCTGCGACACCAAACGGAACGTACTGGTCTACATGGTCTATTCCGACCGCCTCATCGAAGGTTCGCCGAAGAATTCGACCTCGTCGGTGCCGATCATGCCCTGGGGACAGAACGACCAGATCCAGAAGTGCGCGGACTTCGTCGAAAAGTAGCGGCGAGGGAGATTCGCGCGGAAGCTGATCAGCCAAACGGCAAAGCCGTCATGATGTCATTCGCTGCGGGTTTTCTTCATCGAATGCCCAGCGCAACGGATTTTCACCGATGTAAAGCCAGTGCCGATGTGATCACGTCCTATATTGAGCGACAGAATTTGACGATGCGGATGTCAATGCGCCGGTTCACTCGTTTGACCAACGCATTCAGCAAGAAATTCGAGAACCACTGCCACTCGCTGGCGCTCTATTTTTGCTGGTATAATTGGATCAGGAAGCACAAGACGCTTGGAACAACACCCGCCGTTGCGGCTGGTCTCACTGACAAGTCGCTTGCTATGGCGGACATTGCGCATCTAGTCGATTTGCGCGAGCAGTCACAAATTCAGCAACGCCGCAAGGCCATGCTGTTGTCACCGATGCCACAATCGAACTGAGACACTACCCACGAGCCGGGGGACTATATCGCAGTTGACGGCAGTCCTAAACCTGTACTAGAATCGCAGCAACCTGCAGTCAGGTAGCAAGCGCCTCTACAGTGTTTCAGGCAAAGGGGCCGCCGCAGGGTAACGCCGTTTGATGCCGAGTGGCTATCAACAAACGGCCATTCTCCGCGTCCCGCGCGCTGCGGGTGACGAGAAACGACTGAAACCGCGACCTCGCGGTGGAAGTTGGTTCCGTTACCCCCCGCAAAGGACCGGGACCAATCTCCTAACCGCGAGGTCGCTCAGTAGAGGAGCGACTATAATGGTGTGGGTAGACCCATACTACCGCGTCCGGTTCGGCAAGGTCGAACACGTTCGCGGGCACTGGCGTAAGTGGCCTCGCCGCTTACCCATTGTGCTTCGCCATTCGTCGGCTGCGTAGGCTGACAACAGGCGTCTGAGAAATACCGCCGGGCGGCTTGCGGCTTCCCGGCGGCTTTCGTTTCTTGCCCCGCTTAATAAGGGCCTCGACTTCCGCCGGTTTGGTGCGGATTGCACGCTCCAAAAATTCATCCGGGTCTATGTCGAGCGAAAAGCGTTTGGTTTGTTTTGCCATGCAGGTAACTTATGCTGTTAGTGCCTTGTAAGTAAGCCGCCCTTCGACAGCAGTGCAAATCGCGTCGACGCGCTCCTGCGCTGTCATGTCGCGCCGCGACATGCGCCACGTCATTTCCGAAACATATTGCTGTAGATGCTTCGCGGAAACCCAATGGTGTGTGCCGTTAATTTGGCGTTTTAGTTGTGCCCACACGCCCTCAATCGTGTTCGTGTGAATTTTGCCGCGCCGAAATTCACCCTTAAAGTGGTTGATAATTTCATGTTGCGGATAGCCCTGAAGTGCTTTGAAGGCTTGGTGCGCGTCGGTCACGATCATTGAAGCGTCAGGCGCAACAACGCTATCAATGAAGCGCTGCGCTTCCGGACCACCGAGACCATTAGGCACCACTTGCGCTATCACGCTGCCGTCGCGCTCTATCGCGCCGATAACTGATGCTTTACCACCAGTGCCGCCACGACGACCGCTCCGCCGACCGGGAAGGTTGCGGGCCTTTCCACCAACGAAAGTTTCGTCAACCTCAACCACTCCGCCCATAGGAGGCATATTGAACGATTGGGTACGGGCGGCATGGCGTAGCCGGTGAAGGACAAACCATGCGCTCTTTTGCGTGATGCCGAGATCACGGGCCAACGTGGTCGAGGCGATGCCTTTGGGGTGATTGGCAATCAGCCACATCGCGCCGAACCACACTTTGAGCGGAAGCTTGGTGTTTTCGAAGATCGTGCCAACCAAGATCGAGAACGTATTGCGGCACTGGGCGCACTGATAACGGTTCGCCTTCAACGTGTAGAGCTTGTCATGGCCACAATAGGGGCAAAACTCGCCGTCACGCCAGCGGACGGCCTTAAAGTGGTCCAGAGCCACCTGATTGTCACTGAATTTGTTACAAAGTTCCGGCAAGGTTTTGAACTGCTTAAGCATTGGTGTCACCATTTCATCTTCAATATCATTAATTTAGCACTACTTCAAACCGCCGTCAAGTGCTATATAATTGCCACGAGCCGATGTCACCCTTCCAGCGACACTGACTTGACATTCGTCCCCAATTCGGTTACTTTGCCTAAATCTCGCTCACTTAAAGGACGCATATCGAATGGTATCTGCGCCGCACCGAGCTGGCGACGGTGGTGTCGTGGGGCTTTGGGTGAGGGGCTTGCGATGCCAGCGGCAGTTAGGAAAACACCACATGATAACCGTCATCCTGAGGTGCGAGCAACGCGAGCCTCGAAGGATGAATCGGCCGAGGCACCAGGGCCCTTCGAGGCGCGCCTTTGGCGCACACCTCAGGGTGACGGAACACAGTCAAAACAGAAAATACCGCTGCGCCATCGGCAGCGTTTCCGCGGGCGCGCAGGTCAGGAGCTCGCCGTCGGCCCTGACCTCGTAAGTCTCCGGATCGACCTCGATGTTCGGCGTGGCGTCGTTGTGGATCATGCTCTTCTTGGAGATTTTGCCGCGCGTGTTCTGCACGGCGAAGAGTTCCTTCTGAATGCCGAGCTTTTTGCCGAGCCCCAGCTTCACCGCCGCCTTCGATGCAAACACGACCGAGGATGCGGTACGCGCGCGGCCATAGGCGCCGAACATCGGCCGGTAGTGCACCGGCTGCGGCGTCGGGATCGAGGCATTGGGATCGCCCATCAGTGCGGCGACGATCGAGCCGCCCTTGATGATGCAGTCGGGCTTTACGCCGAAGAAGGCAGGCGACCAGAGCACGAGGTCGGCAAGCTTGCCCTTCTCCACCGAGCCGATGAGCTTCGAAACGCCGTGCGCGATCGCGGGGTTGATGGTGTATTTCGCGATGTAGCGTTTCACCCGCGCATTGTCGTTGTCGCCCTTTTCCTGTTTCAGGCGGCCGCGCTGCTTCTTCATTTTGTCGGCGGTCTGCCAGGTGCGGATGATGACCTCGCCGAGCCGGCCCATGGCTTGCGAGTCCGACGACATCATCGAAAGCGCGCCGATGTCGTGCAGAATATCCTCGGCCGCGATCGTCTCCTTGCGGATGCGGCTTTCGGCGAAGGCGAGATCCTCGGCGATCGACGGATCGAGATGGTGGCACACCATCAGCATGTCGAGATGCTCGTCGATGGTGTTGCGCGTGTAGGGCCGCGTCGGGTTGGTCGACGACGGCAGCACGTTCTTCAAGCCCGCGATCTTGATGATGTCGGGAGCGTGGCCGCCGCCGGCGCCTTCGGTATGGAAGGCGTGGATGGTGCGGCCCTTGAATGCCTTGATCGTGTCCTCGACGAAGCCGGATTCGTTGAGCGTATCGGTATGGATCATGACCTGGACGTCGTAGTCGTCGGCGACCGACAGGCAGCAGTCGATCGCGGCCGGCGTCGTGCCCCAGTCTTCGTGCAGCTTGAGCGCGCAAGCCCCGGCTTTGATCATTTCCTCCAGCGCCGCGGGCCGCGAGGCGTTGCCCTTGCCGGCGAAGCCAAGATTGACGGGAAAATCGTCCGCCGCCTGGATCATGCGCGCGATGTGCCAGGGACCGGGCGTACAGGTCGTCGCGAAGGTCCCGTGCGCGGGGCCGGTGCCGCCGCCGAGCATCGAGGTGACGCCGGACATCAGCGCCTC
>JBEKSB010000202.1:0-7914 GCA_049517455.1 Xanthobacteraceae bacterium | reverse complement strand
GCTTCTCCTTCTGATGCTTGAGGCCGTTCACACGGACCTCGTTTCACCATCAGCCTGAAGCGCAGCACCCAAAATCTTCAGCTATCCACAAGCTGGCCGGCCGATTACCCCATCTTTCGGGGGAGAAATCGGACATCGTAATTTCATCGCGTCGTGTCAGCTTTTGACCTAGGCTGTGTAAAAACGCGAGCGCGCCAGGAAGGCGCAGAATTATTTTCTCTATGGTCTTCTTTCGACAGCGATCGCCGGCGCTGTTGGTCTTAAAATTGACGAAACTCGAAACGAAATTTCTACGCGCAAATTTGGTTTTTGAGTTTTCACACAGCCAAGACCCTTAACGTCGGACCCTTAACGTCGCTTGGCTGCGAAATCTCGATGCAGTGCAGCACGGGCAGCGTCCAGCTATCCCAAAAGGCAGTCCTTGGGAGAATGACTACATCGAGTCGTTCAACGGCAAGCTGCGCGATGAACTGCTCAAGGGGATATCTTCTATTCGTTGCGAGAGGCTCAGCGTGCTGCCGTCATTGATCTCGACGAGCGAGCCCGACGTGACGGTGCCGCCGCTGAATACATCGGTGATGCCACCGAGCGCATCGATCACCGCCTTGCTACCGGAGGTCTGCAACTTTCCGCCCGAGATCGTGGCATTGTCGAGTTGGACCTGAGCGCCGCTGCCCGAGGCCAGGATGGTGCCGGATGCGGCGTTGCTGATAGTGTTGTCGATCGTCACCGTGGCATTGGTCCCGAACGCCTCGATGGTGTTAGAGTTGGTGACAGCCCCAGCGATGACCAGTCCCGCGAGGTCCTGCCCTCGATCCAGTCGGCGTATAATTATGGATAGCGGCCCGCAAATTTATCCAGATCAATCGGAGTCACTTCGCTCACACGCCCAGATACGCCGCGCGCACGCGCCCGTCCGCCTGAATATCGGTCGCAGTTCCCGTCGCCGTGACCCTGCCGGTTTCGAGTACGTATCCGCGATCGGCGATAGCGAGTGCGGCACGTGCATTCTGCTCGATAAGAAGAACCGTTACCCCGTCCCGCTTGAATCCGCGGATGATTTCAAGAATCTGATCGACCAGTATCGGCGCCAGCCCAAGCGAAGGCTCATCAAGCAGAAGGAACCGCGGTTTTGCCATCAGCGCGCGTCCGATGGCGAGCATTTGCTGCTGCCCGCCGGAAAGCGTGCCCGCAGTCGCAAGGCGCAACGAGCCGAGCACCGGAAACAGCTCGTATACGCGCGCGAGCTCGGAGCCGAGGTCGACTGCGCGGCGCGACCAGGTTCCCAGCTTTAGGTTGTCTTCGACAGACAATGGCGCAAACAGCTGGCGGCCTTCGGGCACTTGCACAATACCGAGCGCAACGCGAACGTGGGCCGGCAGCGTTTCGATCGGTTTACCGCTGAAGAAAATCCTTCCGGCCGTGATCGGCTGCACGCCGGAGATCGCGCGTAGCAACGTTGTTTTTCCTGCGCCGTTGGCGCCGACAATGGCGACGATCTCGCCGACCCGAACTTCCATCGAAACGCCGTGCAACACTTCGATGCGGCCGTATGCGCTCGCAACGTTCTCAACTGAAAGCACGCGCGGCCTCCTCTGAGCCGTGAACTCCGAGATAGGCTTCGATTACCGCCGCATTCGACCGCACTTCGGCGGCGGTGCCCTCCGCAAGAGTCCTTCCGTTGGCAAGGACGTGAATGCGGTCGGATATGTTCATCACAAGCCGCATGTCGTGCTCCACCAGCACCACGGTGACGCCATCTTTAACGATGGATCGGATGATGCCGTCGAGTTCCTCGGTCTCCACCGGATTGCAGCCGGCAGCGGGCTCATCGAGCAGCAACACTTTCGGTTCACTCGCAAGTGCGCGGGCAATTTCCAGACGTCTCAGGTCGCCGAAGGCGAGCGATCCCGCGGGATGCTCCGCATTGGCGGCAAGGCCGACACGGGCAAGCCCTGATCGCGCTGCCTCTCGTGTTTGCCGGTTCTGGCGACTGACCAAAGGTAAATGCAGGAGATCAGATGGAATACCTGTGCTCTCGTGGCGATGGCGACCGACCATGACGTTTTCCAGCACGGTCATGCGTAAGAAGAGTTGCAGGTTCTGAAACGTACGCGAGAGGCCGCGTCGCGCAAGCAGATGCGGCGCGAGCCCAGTGACGTCCTCGCCGCCGAGCCGCACGAGGCCATCCTGCGGCGGGTAGACGCCCGAGATTAGGTTGAGCAGTGTGGTCTTGCCGGCCCCATTCGGGCCGATGATCGAGAAAACGAGTCCGGACGATACGCTAAGGCTAACGTCGCTGACAGCGCGCACACCGCCGAAGGCGATCGAGAGACGCTCTACCTCGAGAATTCTCACGTTCGCATTCGCCCGAAGGCGGCCGCGATCCCTGGGACAATTCCTTGCCGCAGGAAAATTAGGAAGCCCATCACAACGATGCCAAGCACCATTTGCTCATATTCATGGAGTATCGTCAGGATCTGCGGCAGCACGATCAGAAGAGTGGCGCCGATCAACGAGCCGACGACCGAACCCATGCCGCCGAGGACCACCATCGCCACAAGTTCGATAGACCGCAGAAAACCTGAAACGTCGGGCGTGATAAGCTCATTGAGCAGCGCGAGATACGATCCCGCGACGGAGGCATAGATCGCGGAAATAACAAAAATCGCCAGCTTGTGCCGTGCTACATCGATGCCAAGCATGCGCGAGGCGACTTCGCTGTCATGGATCGCCCGCAATGCACGACCCGTCGGGCTATCGATGAGATTCAATGCCAGCGCCGCGCCAATGACAAACGTTATCCCGCCGATCCAGTACCAAACTTGTGGGCCGTGCAGCGGAAAACCGAATAACACGAGATGAGGCACCGACATGCCGTCGGGACCCCCTGTCCAGGCTGCTTCGTTGGTGAGGACGATAGCAACGAGGAGCCCGAACCCGAGCGTCGCGACCGCAAGATATTGGCCCTTGAGCTCAAGAATCGGCCGGCCGACAATAAATGCTATTAAGCCCGAGAGCGCCGCACCGCCGAGGATGCTTAGCCAAGAAGGCGCGCCCAAATGGGTCGCTCCGATCGCAACAGCATAGGCTCCTATGCCGAGAAAGCCGGCGTGACCCAGGCTGACCTGTCCGGCGAAACCCATCAGAAGATTCACGCCCAGACTCGCCAGTGCGAAGATAAAGACGAGTGCAGCAATTCTGTAATAATAGGTTGATGGGAAGAGCAGCGGCAGCAGGAGCAGAATCACCGCAATTGCTGCGACCGGCGCCAGGCGATGATCGAGCAGGGCACGCATGCTCACACCCGTTCGACCTGGGCCCGACCGAGGAGGCCCTGCGGCATAATGAACAGCACAGCGAGGATAACCAAGAATGCGACTGCATCCTTATAATTCGAAGAGATGTAGCCTGCGCTGAACGCCTCCAGCAGACCTAGAAGGAGGCCCCCGACGACTGCTCCGAATGCGCTGCCAATGCCGCCGAGCATTGCGCCCGCAAATCCCTTGAGCGCCAGCAACGTTCCGACATCATAGCTGGTCAGCGTGATGGGAGTGACGAGGATTCCTGCAACAGCCCCAATCGCCGCTGATACGGCGAACGAGAAGTCAACGATGCGCCGGGTGTTGATCCCGACGAGGCGCGCCGCAAGCCGGTTAGCTGCAGTGGCGATGACCGCCTTGCCGAGTAGGGTGCGATCAATCACCCCCCAAAGCAGTGCCACGACGATGGCCGCACCGGCAAGCACGACAAGGCTCTGTGGCAGGATGGCGGCGCCACCGAAGTGGATCGGGTCGGCGCCGAGCAGCGGCAGTAGACTATGAAAGCGCTTGTCGAAAGCAATTTGCGCGGCGCCGCGCAGGAAAATCGACGCGCCGATCGTGATCATGATTAGCGTAACCGCGCTCGCTCCGCGCGCGGGCTCGATGGCGAAGCGATGCAGCGCAAGCCCGATTGCGACCGCAACGATAACTGCGATGAGTGCGGCCAATGGCAACGGTACCCCGGCAAGCGCCACGAATACCGTCGACATTCCGCCCAGCATCACGAATTCGCCCTGGGCGAAGTTCACGACGCCGGATGCGTTATAAATAAGGGTGAAGCCAAGAGCGACAAGCGCGTATACTGCGCCGACCGTTAGTCCCGAGAAGGCGAATTGTAAAAATTCAGCCATTGGATCAAGACGCCTCGCGCGTCGCCCCTGTCATCCCTGTCATCGATTCCCAGTCAGGCGAACAGGCCGCCAGTGCCTGCTCGTTGCTTTCTCATGAGTGAGCGTCAGGCACCAGGATCCAATCTCCGTTCTTGATCTCGATCATGCGGAAAGCTGATAGGTCCAAGCCCACATGATCGGTAGGCGACATATTTACTATGCCGCCAGTGCCGATGTAGCCCTTCGTCTTTTCGATCTCGTCGCGCACCTGCGCTTTGTCAGCGCTCTTTGCCCGCTGCATCGCTTGCACGAGAATCATCAGGCCATCATAAGCATGCCCGCCGAAGGTCGACACCGGTTGCCCGGTCTTTTGCTGATACTCCCGTGAATAGTTCATAACGACCGGCTTTTGCGGATCGCTGTCCGGCAATTTATCGGCTACGAGGAGCGCCGCAGCCGGCAGGCGGACACCTTCGGCCGCGGGGCCCGCGAGATCGATGAACTGCTTCGAAGCAACCCCGTGACTCTGATAGAGCGGCAGCGTGATGCCGAGCTGGCGATAGTTGCGCGTCACGATCGCCGGGCCTTGGCCGAAGCCGGTATTGACCACCGCCCGCACGTCCGTCCTATTGCGGATATTGGTGAGTTGCGGGGTCATGTCGCTGTCGCGCGGGCCGTAGGTCTCCTCGTGTGCGATGTTGATGCCGAACTTCGGAGCCACTGCGACGCATTGGTCGCGCATCGACTTGCCGAACGCGTCGGTGCCCGAGATTAGTGCGATCGTCGTCAGATTGCGATGCTTGAGGTCCGCAAAGATCTTTTCGCAGGCCATCCTGTCGGTGTGAGGCGTCTTAAATACCCACTTCCGGACGGGCTCGATGATCTGGACAGCACCGGCGAGCGAGATGAACGGAATCTGCGCTTCTTCGAAAACGGGTATCATTGCGAGTGTCGAGCCAGTTGTCGTGCCCCCGACCATTGCCGCGATCTTGTCTTCTTCGACCAGGCGAGTTGCGAACGTGCGCGCATTGTTGGCGTCGCCGCCATCGTCGTAGATGACGAGTTGGAGCTTCTGGCCGTTGACCCCACCCTTGGCGTTGATCGCCTCGACGTACATTTCCAGTGTCTTCTTCTCGGGATCACCGAGAAACGACGCTGGGCCGGTGACCGAAAGCACCGCGCCGATCTTGGTCTGCGCCCACGTCTGGTTGGGAGCGGCGAACAGGATCGACACACCAATGCTGACTACCGCGACGATATGATGCCGTGCCATGTAGTTCTCCTCCCAAGGTAAATTTTGTTAATCCTATCAGAGCTGGTAAAGTCGAAATTGATCTAACTCAAGAAGCGTCGAGCCGCCATTTAGACATCCGAAGGGATCCGCTCAGTCTCTTGGGGGCATTTGTCGGATTCGAACGTCCGCACTACTGGTTGATTTTCTGGGCGCATTAGGCAACCGCCTAATCCTCGTGTTAATGCTCATGGCGTCCGCAACAGGACTCATACCGCCAAGCAGGGATCGAGTTCTCAAGGACGCCAAGGCGGCCGATCTGCCCGTCCAGCAGCCGATCGCATTCGCGTTAGCCATCAAACTCAAGACCGCGAGGGCGCTCGGCCTTACCGTGCCGCCGATGTTGCTCGCCCGCGCCGACGAGGTGATCGAATAGACAATCAATTTGCTACTCTGCGAGAGTCCGTTCCTGCCCGAAACCGAAGTGCCGAGAAGTCCGCGATTTGGTCGCGATCGGGTGGAAAGCGGACATGGCGACGACACCGTGAATGTGTCGCTGTTGACCTAGGCTGTGTAAAAACGCGAGCGCGCCAGGAAGGCGCAGAATTGTTTTCTCTATGGTCTTCTTTCGACAGCGATCGCCGGCGCTGTTGGTCTTAAAATTGACGAAACTCGAAACGAAATTTCTACGCGCAAATTTGGTTTTTGAGTTTTCACACAGCCAAGACCCATCTCGGACATGGCGGCTTCGATAGACACCATGCCCGGTGAACCATAGTCTCGTGGCCGTCGGATTACCCGGGAGTCGGACTACATGGCTGTGGAGCGCCTTCAAAGGAGGCTTGCGGCGATCCTGTCGGCCGACGTGGTTGGTTACTCGCGCCTCATGGGCATCGATGAGGCGGGGACTCTCTCGCGTCTGAATGCTCTGAGGCGTGAGCTGATCGACCCGGCAATTGCCGCCCACTCGGGTCGTGTCGTCAAGCTTATGGGCGACGGCGCGCTGGTGGAATTCGCAAGCGCCGTGGACGCCGTCACCTGCGCCATCGAAATCCAGAGACAGCTTCGGGAGCACGACGCCAGCGGCTCCGAAGCCGATCCAATCCGGTTCCGGATCGGGATCAACGTTGGCGACATCATCATCGAGGGCGAGGACATCCTTGGCGACGGCGTCAATATCGCGGCGCGGATCGAGGGAATTGCCGAACCCGGCGGCATTTCGATTTCTGAGGACGCTTGGCGGCAGGTTCAAGGCAAGGTCGCAGCCAACTTCGTGGATGCCGGCGAGCAGAGCCTCAAGAACATCGCCAGGCCCGTGCGCGTCTATCGGTTGGACTTAGCTCAGAAGGTCGCGTCCACCTCCCAAGCGTCACGGCGATTGCCCGCGCAACCCGACAAGCCGTCCATTGCCGTCCTCGCCTTCAACAACATGAGCGGAGACCCCGAACAGGAGTATTTTTCTGACGGTATCAGCGAAGACATTATCACCGATCTCTCGAAGGTGTCCGAGCTGCACGTCATCGCGCGCAACTCGAGCTTTACCTACAAAGGCAAGCCGGTCGACGTGAAGCAGGTGGGCCGCGAACTGGGCGTGCGGTACGTGCTGGAAGGCAGCGTGCGCAAGTCGGGCAACCGCGTCCGCGTTACCGGTCAGCTCATCGACGCGGGGAGCGGCGCGCATATCTGAGCGACCGTTTCGATCGCGACCTCACCGACATCTTCGCCGTGCAGGACGAACTGACGCATGAGATCATTGCTGCGCTCAAGATCAAGTTAAGCGCGGCGGAAAAAGCGCTGATCGCCGATAGCGGCACCAAGAATGTGAACGCCCATGACTTCTTCCTGAAGGGTCGTGAGCTGATGTTCGGGTCCAAGAGAGATCGCGATATTTTCGAGCAATTTATGTCCTGTTTTCGGCGCGCTATAGAACTCGACCCTAACTATGCCACCGCCTACGCGGGCCTGGGCATGGGCTACTCATTCGATTATCAGAACCATTGGAGCGATGCGCCGGAGAAGTCACTCGATCAGGCTCAACGCTTGGTCGACGAGGCGATCGCCAAGGATGACAAGGATGCTTTCGCCCGTTTCGTCGCCGCCGTGGTCGCCACCTGGAAGAAGGATTATGAGCGATGGGCCCATGAGTCCGACAAGGCTTTGGCGCTCAACCCCAACTACGCACTCGCGCTCCTAACAAGGGGAAATGTGCACATTTATACGGGAGAGCCGACCAAGGCGATCCCCTACATCGAACGGGCGATGCGTCTCGATCCGGGCCCCCAACATGGTCAATACGTGCATTTCCTCGGCACTGCTTATTTCGTGGCCGGCGAATATGAGACCGCGGCGACTTGTTTCAAGGATCGCATCACGATCAATCCGACAACGGACTTGTCTCGCGCTTTCCTCGCGTCAGCGTTGGGCCATTTGGGTCGCCACGAGGAAGCTCGGCAGGTGTGGCACGAGCTTAAGGAGATCAATCCTCGATACTCTTACGCGGATCATTTTGCTCGACTGCCGTTTAGAGACC
>JBEKSB010000201.1:0-7629 GCA_049517455.1 Xanthobacteraceae bacterium | reverse complement strand
CGGGCACAGCGCATGGGGCTATCTTACGTCTATCTCGGCTATTGGGTGCGAGGCTCGCGCAAGATGGACTACAAGAGCCGCTTCCTGCCGCAGGAGCGCCTCACCCCCGACGGCTGGGCAAGAGTGGAGCCCTGAAGACGCGAACGGCGAATCGGGAATAGCCAGTCGAGAAGGGGCCTTTCCACTAATCGCTATTGCCGTTTGCCCTTTTCGCTCCGCCATCGAACTTATTGGTCTTCGGAAAACCTTTCGGCGCGAGGCGGCCGGCGTCGGCGCGATTGCCGCGCCAGTCCGCAAGTTCCTTAAGCGATAGCGTGAAGACCCGGCTGGCTGAATCGGTCCAGGTGAGGCCCTTCTCGGCTTCGAAAACTTTAACGTCGGAGAGGCCACCGTCCTTGTAGCGCTGCAGCCGCACGCCGCGCCCGCGCGACATCTCCGGCACCTGATCGATCGGGAATACGAGCATTTTGCGATTCTCGCCGATGGCCGCGACCAATTCGCCCTCCGCCGGCGCGATGGCGCGCGCCTCGTCGGGCGGCGTCACGTTGAGCACCTGCTTGCCCTTGCGTGTATTGGCGAGGCATTCGTCCTCGGGGACGATAAATCCCCTGCCCTCTTTGCTCGCCACGATAAGTTTGCGCACGCCTTCATGGCGGAACACCGTGATCACGTCCGCTTCCTGCTCCAGGTCAATGAACAACCGGATCGGCTCGCCGTGCCCGCGCCCGCCCGGCAGCTTTGCCGCCTCGATGGTGTAGCAGCGACCGTTGGTTGCGAAGACCAAGAGCTTTGACGTTGTCTCGGCGAAGAACGCGAGCTTTAGGCCGTCGTCGGCCTTGAAAGCGAGACTGGATAGGTCGGCGACTTGGCCGCGCAGCGCGCGAATCCAGCCCTTCTCGGAGACCACGATGGTGACCGGCTCGCGCTCGACCAAAGCCTCCTCGATGGCGGCGTCGTCATGCGCCGGCGCTTCGGCGAAACCGGTGCGCCGTTTGCCGAGCGGCGTCTTCGGGCCGAACTTCTCGCGCACCTCGCGGATCTGGCCGGCGATGGTCTTCCATTGCGCCTTTTCCGAGCGCAGCAATTCCTCGATCGATTTCTTTTCCGCCCGCAGCTCCTTGTCCTCGGCGCGGATTTCGATTTCCTCGAGGCGGCGCAAATTGCGCAGCCGCATGTTGAGGATGGCGTCGGCCTGAACGTCCGCGAGCTTGAAGGTCTTCATCAAAACCGGCTTCGGCTCGTCCTCCTTGCGGATGATCTTGATGACCTTGTCGATGTTGAGATAAGCAACGAGATAGCCACCCAAAACTTCAAGCCGATGCTCGATCTCACTGAGCCGATAGCGCGAACGGCGCAGCAACACATCGCGCCGGTGCGTCAGCCATTCAGTCAGCACCTCGGCGAGGCCGACGACCTTGGGAACGCGGCCGCGCAGCAGCACGTTCATGTTGAGCGGCACCCGGCTTTCAAGCTCCGTGAGCTTGAACAGGCTCTCCATCATCAGCGCCGGATCGACACTGCGCGAGCGCGGTTCGAGCACGAGGCGGACGTCCTCCGCCGATTCGTCGCGCATGTCGGCGACGAGCGGCAGCTTCTTCTCGTTCATCAATTCGGCGATGCGCTCGACAAGGCGCATCTTCTGCACCTGCCAGGGGATTTCGGTGACCACCACCTGGTAGGTGCCGCGCCCGGTATCTTCCGTCTTCCAGCGCGCGCGCAAGCGGAACGAGCCGCGCCCGGTCGTGTAGGCTTCCGCAATCGCCTCCGGCGGATCGACGATGACACCGGCGGTCGGGAAATCGGGACCCAGCACGAATTTCAGAAGCGTGCGAGTGCGCGCATTCGGCTGATCGATAAGATGGAGCGCGGCATCGCAAAGCTCGGCGATATTGTGCGGCGGGATCGCCGTCGCCATGCCCACGGCAATGCCCTGCGAGCCGTTGGCGAGAAGATTGGGAAACGCAGCCGGAAGAACCACCGGCTCCTGCGACACGGCGTCGTAGCTGGGGCGAAAATCCACCGCATCTTCGTCGATGCCATCGAGCAGAAGCTGCGCGGCCTCGGTCAGCCGTGCTTCGGTATAGCGATAGGCGGCGGCGTTATCGCCGTCGACATTGCCGAAATTGCCCTGGCCGTCGACCAGCGGATAGCGCGAGGAAAAATCCTGCGCCAAACGCACCAGTGCGTCGTAAATCGCCTGGTCGCCATGCGGATGGAAATTGCCCATCACGTCGCCGACGATTTTTGCCGACTTCTTGAACGCCGAACCCGGGTCGAGCCGCAACAGCCGCATCCCGTACAGGATGCGGCGATGCACCGGTTTGAGCCCATCGCGCGCGTCGGGCAGCGCGCGATGCATGATGGTGGAGAGCGCATAAGCGAGGTAGCGCTCTTCGAGCGCCTCGCGAAGCGCAATTTCCTGCACGTCGCCGGGATCGGAGGGAATCAGCTTCTTATTCATGCCGGGGACCCGTAGCGCGGTTAGCCGTTGCGAGCAAGAATAGCCGCGATGAAGCGGCCGCGCGCATCCGGCAAGGCAAGGCCGCGCGGTCCGAAGGCATGCCGGTCGAGAAAAAATCCGGTGAGGGCGAACGCGTCGGCAAGTTCGGCGGCGGAGGCCGGCTCAGCGTTGGCGCGCAGGAATTCGGGCAACCGCATCAGCTTGTCGCGATAGGGTTCGCCGGCCGCGCGCGAAACCGCGCGACCGGAGCGCGGCGACACGTAGATGAGATCGCTCGTCGCCCCCGTTGCGGCACACGCGGCAAGGTCGAGGCCGAAACCGAGCTCGGCCAAAAAGCCGAACTCGAAGCGCGCGATCATGGGCGCCGCCGCGGTCGGATCGTCGAGGGCGTCGAGGATTCCTTCGAGTGCCCTATGCACGCCGGCATGCGGCTCGCGTTCGGCGAGCAGCCGGCACAAGGCCGCCAGATGCGTAACGCCGTGAACCGCATGCGCCGCCGTCAAAAAACTGGCCGCGCGCAGATTGACGCCCTCGACCGCGTAATTGCCAAGATGCTCGTCGAGCCGCGCCCGCCATGTTGCGCTCACCGAATTGCCCGGTTGCAGGACCCCGCGCAGCCGTCGGCCGGTGCCGCCGCGCACAAGACCGAGATGGCGGCCGCGAACACGCGTCATCAATTCGAGAATGACGCTCGACTCGCCATGACGCCGCACACCGAGCACGATGCCTTCATCGGTCCATTGCATCGAATGTATGTAGCGCGATTTGGAGGGATTCGTACGGGTACTTTCCGCCCGTCAATCCCTCGGAAATTCCAGACCCATCTCGCGATAGCGTTCGGGGTCATCACCCCAGCCTTCGCGCACCTTGACGAAGAGAAAAAGGTGCACCGGGTGCTCGATCGCCGCGGCGATATCGACGCGCGACGCAGCGCCGATGGCCTTGATGGTTTGCCCGCCCTTGCCGAGCACGATCTTGCGCTGGCTTTCGCGCTCGACATAGATCGTCTGCTCGATACGCACCGCGCCATCCTTGAGCTCCTTCCAGACATCGGTTTCCACCGTCGACCGGTAGGGCAATTCCTGGTGCAGCCGCAGATAAAGTTTTTCGCGCGTGATCTCGGCGGCAAGCTGGCGCAGCGGCGCGTCCGAAATCTGATCCTCGGGATAAAGCCACGGGCCCGCCGGCACGTGGGCAGCGAAAAAGCCTTTCAGGGCCGCGACGCCGTCGCCGGTGCGCGCGGAGATCATGAAGGTCGCGGCGAACGCCGCCCGCTCGTTGAGCGATTGCGTCAAGGCGAGCAACTTTTGCTTCTCGACGATGTCGACCTTGTTGAGCACCAGCACCTTGGGTGCGCGGATGTCGGCGAGCCCGCGCAAGATTGCGTCTTCGTCTTCCTGCACGCCTTTGTGCGAGTCGACGAGAACCGCGACCATGTCCGCGTCATGCGTGCTGCCCCAGGCGCTGCCGACCATGGCGCGGTCGAGCCGCCGGCGCGGCGCGAAAATGCCGGGCGTATCGACAAAGATGAGTTGGGCCACGCCTTCGATGGCGATACCGCGAATAAGAGCGCGCGTGGTCTGCACCTTGGGCGTGACGATCGAGATTTTGGCGCCGACGAGCGCGTTGAGGAGCGTCGACTTACCGGCGTTCGGCGCGCCGATCAGCGCGACGAAGCCGCAGCGGGTCGCGTGTTCCGCTGCGTCAGCCATTGGCCGGATCGGACTTCACGCCCTCGCGCGCCATCATGGCGGCAGCGGCGGCCTGCTCGGCGGCACGCTTCGAGCGTCCCGATCCTTCGGTGGGAGCGAGGTGAGGAAGCTGCACGGCGACGCGGAATTCCGGGTCGTGGTCGGGGCCGGAGCGTGCGACCTCGTGATAAGCCGGCGTCGGCAGCCCGCGCGCCTGCGCCCATTCCTGCAGCACGGTCTTTGGATCGCGCAATGGCTGCGCTGTCGTGCGCATGCGCGCTTCCCACAAACGTCCAACAAGAGACGCCGCTGCGGGAAATCCGCCGTCGAGATAGACCGCACCGATCAGCGCCTCGCAAACATCCGCGAGAATCGCCGGTCGCGTGCGGCCGCCGGCGTTCGCCTCAGAGGAGCCGAGCCGGATCGCGGTGCCAAGATCGATGGTGCGCGCAATTTCGGCGCAGGTCTCCTTGCGCACCAGGTCGGCGAGCCGACGCGACAGCTCACCTTCATCGGCCTTGGGAAAGGCCCGGAACAGCATGTCGGATATCACCAGACCGAGCACATGGTCGCCGAGGAACTCGAGCCGCTGATAGCTGCCGGCGCGGTTGCGGGCGCCCTTGAGCGCGGAGATGTGAGACAGTGCGCTGTCGAGCAGCCCGGCGTCGGTGAAGCGATAGCCGATACGCTCCTCAAGCGAACCGTCGCCGCGACGGCGGCGACGGCGGGGATCCTTTTGTCCGTCGGATGTCGCGCCCGGCGCGATCCGCGGCCGGGCGACATCAGCGGCGGACGGCTCTTGCGGCGCAGCGACCGATTTGCCTTTGCCCCGACCGCTCATCGCACCAGTGTGAACAGCCGGCTCCAGCGCACCGTCCACGGCCAGCGCCACACTTCCCAGGCGTGGGCGCCATCCCTGATCGAGAAGAAAATGATCTGCGCCTTGCCAATAATGTTCTCGTAGGGCACGTAGCCGACCGCGCTGAGCACGCGGCTGTCGGTCGAGTTGTCGCGGTTGTCGCCCATCATGAAATAGTGGCCCGGCGGCACCGTATAGACTTGCGTGTTGTCGTAGAAGCCGTTCTCGGTGAGATCGAGCATGGTGTAGACCACGCCGTTCGGCAGCGTTTCACGATAGCGCTTGACGCGCTGGACCGCGCCGTCGTCGTCGGTGACGAAATCCTCAATGCGCTCGCGCTTGACCGGCTCGCCGTTGATGTTGAGCACGCCGTCGATCATTTGAACGCGGTCGCCCGGAAGCCCGATGACCCGCTTGATGTAATCGGTGCTGTCGTCCTTCGGCAGCCGGAACACGACGACGTCGCCGCGATCGACCGGCTGGCCGATGATGCGGCCCGAAAAAACCGGCGGCGAGAACGGCAAAGAATAGTGGGTGTAGCCGTAAGAATATTTTGAGACGAACAGATAATCGCCGACAAGCAGCGTCGGGATCATCGAGCCGGAAGGGATATTGAACGGCTGAAACAGAAACGTGCGTATGACCAGCGCGATGATAAGGGCGTGGAATATTACCCGTACGGTCTCGGCGAATCCGCCTTCTTTCCGTTTCGTTCCGGTTTGCACGCTCATCGGCCTATGGTTCCGTTCACGATATTCCCACCCTGCGACCTTGTAGCCCTTGGGGCAAACCCACGCAATTGCGGGTAGTGTCTCAGTTTGAATTTTCTGCGACCTTTTTATAGGGGCCGCGTTTCGTCGGCTTCGGAGCGGCAGCGTCCACCATTTCGGCAAGGTCCTTCATTTCCCAAAGCGTTTTGCTGAGACCAGCGGCCATCGCAGGCGAAAGGCCATGAAGGCTCTTGTGCTGCCGGACGTAATTGTACCAGACCGTATAGAGCGCGACCATGTGCATGTGGTTCTCGAATTTTTTCGAGAATGCATTGGTAAGCCGCGTAAAGCGGCGCATTTGCATCCGCATCGTGAGATTTTGGCGCTCGGCAAACGACGTGCTGACGTGCTTGGGGTCGGGGTTGCCTTCGATCCGTTCCTTGCGGGCTCCGATGCACTCGGCAGGACTATAGCGGCCTTTCATGGCTTCGGGCGCCGCACCGAAAATCTTGACCAGCATCGCGTAATCAACGTCGCTGCCGAACGCTCCTTCGACGGCTTCAAGGTAGGCCTTGTGGCCGTCACTAGTCAGTTGAACGCGGTTGGCGAGACGAGAGCGAAGGTCGTCCATAAACGCCATCGCATATTCACTGTCCCGTCTGCCCACGAGCCAAGAGAGGATCAGCTTGGAGTCGGCCTCAATCGCAGTCCACGTCCATGTGTCGCCCGCGCCAGTCGGCGCGGTCTTCGCGTCCGGGACGTTCTTTTGCTTGGCATAGGTGAACGACCAGATTTCATCGACCTGCACGCGCCGGGCCCGCACGCCCCGCACCTTCTCATCGTGGAAGGCAGCGCAGGCCTTTCCCGCGTCTACGAGTAGCTTGGCAACCGTATTGATCGATACGTCCGCCACGCGGGAAATCGACCGCATGGATGACCCCTCACAGAGCAGGGAGAGAATTTGGACGCGTTTCTCTAGGGGCAACCTATTCATGCCCTTATAATGTGAAACTTTTGCTTGAGTGTCAAGCATTATCTTCATTTACAATTTGAATTTAGTCTAATGAAATCAAATGATTGCATGATTAACCATTTATTGTGTGCGACAAAATATAACCCCTTCCATGCGTGTAAAGGCACTTGTAAAGTGACAAGTGACTTGTCAAGTAGGGGGAACAATGGGCAAAAAAATGAAAAACGCTCCAGTGTATTACGCACTGGCGCAGGTTCGCTTCAACGCAGTTTTGGCGCTGGATCAATACGTGCCGGCGATTCAGGACAACCTGCGAAAGGCCGGTTATACGGATTTTCAGACGTCATTCATGGCTACGATCAATCTGAATGTAAGTGCTGGTCCTGAACAGCCAGTTCCGGCGGTACAGCCGCAAAAGCGATATCAATTCCTCAATGAGAAACGAACGACTGGCTTCGTGTTGGACCAAGCCAGCATCATATTCCAAACCACCGATTATGATGTTTTTGAATCTTTTTCGGCGGAATTTGTCAAAGGTCTTAGCATTGTACATTCCGCCGCCGATTTGAGCTATTCGGAGCGTGTCGGAATAAGATATCTCGATGCTGTGTGCCCGAAGCCGGGTGAACAAATAAATCAATACCTCATTCCATCGGTGATCGGAATTGCAGAGCAATTAGCGCCGCGTGAGCTCGTTCACGCTATATCCGACACGAGGACTAAATCTGATAAATCAAATATGGTTAGCCGCGTAACGACGTTTAAGCAGAATCGGCCGGGCGCGGCCTTTCCTGTTGAGTTTGGTGCAGTGCCTATCAAATTGACCGATAAGTTCAGCAAAATAGAAGGGCTCTACGCAGTAATCGATACGGATTGCTGGTCTGAGGACAGGGTAAAATTCGACATTGGGGGGCTGGAAAAAGCACTCAAATCAC
>JBEKSB010000200.1:0-7667 GCA_049517455.1 Xanthobacteraceae bacterium | reverse complement strand
ATAAACGAGCCAGCCATATTCGACATCATCGACTGTTTGATTAGGCGCGCGACCTTATTAGATGAGTGATCGAGACAATCATGCGCAATCTGTTTACGCCATCGGCGCTCAAGCGAATGGCCCTCGCTGGCTCGGTGCTGTTCGTCGTCGTCTTCGGTGTCGGCACGGTTATCAAAACGACTGTCGACTATTTACTTTACGGGGATGCAACTGCGGCGGCGGAGAGCTGGGCGCGATACGTGGTTGAAAATGTCACGGATCTCGATGAGATCGCCGACGGACATGAGCCGTCCGCGGACAGCATGGCGTTCTTCATTCGGACGCAGCAGATACGTTACGTTTTCGGTTTTGAGATCATCAATTTGTACGGCAACGTCCAGCTCACCTCGGACGGTTCGAAGATCTCGAACATTCACGGTGCGGTGCATAGCGACGCCGCTGCACTTGCCGTCACTCTGGGTAAGCCGATCATCTCAGTGAAAGAAGGCACCCCTCCTGTTCGCCCGAAATACTATTCGGAGGCCTATCTGCCGGTCATCGTCGATGGGCGTCCGCAGGCCGTCGTGGCAGCCTACGTCGACTTGACTGAACAACATGAACATTTCCGCAATGCCTTTTTGCTTGCGACTTTGGCCTTGTGCGTGCTCATCGGCGGCGCCGTGGGTATCCCGACCATCGCTTTGTACCGTCGCACCATGGAAAAGCGGCAAGCGGATCGGCACATCCGCTTTCTTGCGCATCATGACGCGCTGACCGGCCTCGCCAATCGAACCCAGCTCGTCGAAAAATTGGGGAAGGATCTCGCCGCTCTTCCTTTGCGCGGTGGCGGCCTCGCGGTGCACTTCCTCGATATCGACAATTTCAAAGAGGTCAATGACACCCTTGGGCATGATGGCGGCGATTTCCTGCTCAAGCTGGTGGCCGAGCGCCTGTGCACCGTGACCCGGACCGAGGACATGGTGGCCCGGCTCGGCGGCGACGAGTTCGTTGTGGTCCAATACGGAGTCAGGGACCAACATCAGGCGGAGGAATTTGCCCGCCGCCTCAGCTACGCTGTAAGCACGCCAACGAAGGCGAACGACCAAGGGGCTACAGCTACGATCAGTGTCGGCATTGCATTGGCGCCGGCGGACGGAACCAATCCAGAGCGGCTCCTGAAGAGCGCGGATTTAGCGCTCTACAAGAGCAAGGCCGACGGCCGCAATTGTATCCGCTTTTTCTTGCCTGAGATGGACGCTGCACTGCAGTCTCGCATCGCGCTCGAGAGGATGCTGCGCGATGCAGTTCACCATGACCGTTTCGTTTTACACTACCAGCCGATCTTCGAAATATCTGATCGTCGCCTCATCGGCTTCGAGGCGTTGATACGTATGCCTGGAGAGGATGGAACATTGATCCCACCGTTAACTTTCATTCCGATCGCCGAGGACTTGCAGCTGATAGACAAGATCGGCGCATGGGTCTTGCGGGAAGCTTGCCAAACCGCAGCAACTTGGCCGGAGCCCCTGACGGTCGCAGTCAATTTATCACCAGCGCAATTCGACGCGGGCAGCGTCACTACGATTGTCGCGGGCGCCCTTGAGCAGGCCGGTCTCGCGCCGCATCGGCTTGAGCTGGAGATTACGGAGAGCCTGTTGATCGGCAATGACGAAGCCATCATGGCGGAGCTGAAAACGCTCAAGGCTATGGGTCTCGCGATCGTCATGGACGATTTTGGGACCGGCTATTCGAGTCTCAGCTATCTATGGCGCTTTCCGTTCGACAAGATCAAAATCGACCGAAGCTTCCTGACCGGGCTCGACCGCTCCGGGCGAAATGCCGAGACGGTCGTAAGGACGATCATCGCCCTCGGACGTGAACTGAACATGCGCGTCACCATCGAGGGCGTCGAGACCGCCAAACAGGCGGATTTCGTCAAGGAAGCAGAGGGCGATCAGGCTCAGGGATACTTCTTCGGCCGGCCAGTCCCCGCGTCCGAGATCGCCGCCACGATCCTCTTGGACTTTCAACGCTCAAACAAAAGGCCGGCTCCGCCAGTGGAGAGTGACGGCCAATTGCGGCTCATCAAATAAATGAGCGAGAGGTTAGTTGCCCGCGGTCGCCGAATGCTCCCCGCGTGGGTAGGCAATCAGGTCGTAGTTCAGCCGTCTGCGGCGTTCGCTTGCGCAAGCGAAGGCGACGCTGGTGCAACACCGCGCGCATACCAGAGGTCGTGCACGACGGTACCGACCGCCATGGCGATGACGAAAATGATGACAGGCGAGCTCAACGTCGCCAGGTTCGCGATCGCCGGTCCCGGACAAAGGCCAACCAGACCCCAGCCGACGCCAAATAACACCGAGCCGGCAATGAGCGGCCGGTCGATGGCCGTTTGCGTCGGCCATTGGTTTTGCGCCTCGAAAACCGGCGTGCGGCGTCGGGCGAGCGCGTAGCCGATGCCGGTCACGACAAGCGCGGCCGCCATCACCGCAGCGAGGCTCGGATCCCAATTGCCGCTCGGGATGGCGAAGACATCGAGGAAGCCCAAAACCTTGTCGGGGCGCATCATCCCGGAGATGAATAGTCCCCAGCCGAATACGAAACCGCAGAGAAGGCTTGCGAGAGCGCGCATGATCTTAGCCTCCGAAAACATGGCGTGTCAGGGCGACGACGACGATCGCTGCGCCCATGAAAACCGCCGTCGCCGTGATCGAGCGTGGCGATAGCCGCGCGATGCCGCAGACGCCGTGTCCGGACGTGCAGCCGTTGCTAAGCCGCGTGCCGAAGCCGACAAGAAGACCGGCAGCGACAACAGCGAGAAGGCTCGTCGGCATTTGCGGAACGGGAAGCGTGTAGCCGATGAGCGCGGCAGAGAGCGGCGCCGCGATCAAGCCGGCGATGAAGGTCGCGCGCCAGCCGCGATCGGTGCCGAGCGGATCAATGAGCCCGGCAAAGACTCCGGTCACTCCGGCAATGCGGCCGTTAAGCAGCATCAAGAGTAGGGCAGAGAACCCGATCAACGCGCCGCCGATGGCGGCGGAGATCGGCGTGAAATTGGCCATAGCTTTTGCCTCGTCGGCGAACGTGGAAACGCGGCGACGTATTTGTCGCGATCGCGCAGTGGAATAAAGAATAGGTCGTCGTATTGTATGCCGCAATAACGGGCTCTGCCTGCCGCGCGAGACCGAAGAATTTCGTGTGCGCGGGCGCGCTTTAATCGAGTAAAACGTGCTGCGGTCCGAGTCCTATTCAGAAGATTTTTGCGGCCGCAAAAATAACCTTCGCCATCGAGGGCAGAGTTCATCGAGGAAACATGGCAGGAAATTATGACAAGTGGTGGGAATGATGCAGCGGGTGGCACCCATGACGCGGTTCTCACGCGCGTGCGGGCACTGACTTCGGGCATCCGCGACGGCGCCGCGGCGGCAGAAGAGGGGCGGACGGTGCCGCGGGAAACGATCGATAAGCTGCTGGCCGCCGGCATCAGCCGCATTCTCATCCCGCCGCAATATGGCGGCTATGGGCTCAGCCTCGACACCTGGTTCGAAGTCGTGCGTGAAATCGGCAAGGCCGATGCGTCGCACGCCTGGTGCGCGAGCTTGATGATCCACCACCCGCACTATCTCAGCCAATTCTCCGAGGCCGCGCAGAACGTGGTCTGGGCCGACGGGATCGACATTTCCATCGCGGCTTCGATCCAGCCGATTGGCCGCGTGACTAAGGTCGAAGGTGGATATCGAATTTCCGGCGAGTTTCCGTTCGCCAGCGGAATCAACCACAGCCGGTGGCTCATCGTCGGCAGCATGGTCGAAGCGGAAGCGATGTTCCTTCTGATCGGGCCGACGGACTTCAAAATCAAGGATACGTGGTTCACCAACGCGATGCGGGCAACCGGCAGCAATACCGCAATATGTGACGACGTTTATGTACCCGAAAGCCACACGCTTGCGTTGTCGGATGTCCGAGAGGGCAAGACCCCGGGCGGAAAGCTCCACGCAAATCCGATCTATCGCGCGCCGTGGATCAGCTACGCGCCGTTGACTTTTGCCACGCCGATGCTTGGCGCGGCGCAAGGCGCCTACGAGATCTTTCGCGATTGGACCAAGAGCCGACGCTCGGGCAGAGGCGGGTTCGCCATTGCCGAGGTTACCAGCGTCCAGGTGCGTTTGGCGCGTGCGGCCGCCGACCTCGACGCCGCCGAACTGCTTCTGCGCCGCGCGATCGACGTCGCCCGGGCTGAGACGCCGCCGTCCCTGGCGTTACGCGCTCGTTCCATGCGGGACTGCTCGCGCGCGGCCGAATTTTGCGTCGGCGCCATCGATACATTGATCGCAATGAGCGGCACCGCGGTCTTCGCCGCCTCACATCCGATTCAGCGCGCGTGGCGCGACATTCATTTCGCCGCCATGCATGTGGCCCTCAACCCGGAGCAGAACTTCGCGCATTTCGGCCGCAGCGAGCTCGCAGTGCCGCGCGACCCGCATCTGCCTTTCTTCTGATTTGCTGCAGGCTTGGGAGTCAAAATAGCGTCGCGGTGCTATACTCTCGTTTCGCTGCCGCGTGCGAAATCGTAATCGGGTGAAGTTGCGCCATGAAATTCTATGATTGCACCACCGCCCCGAGCCCGCGACGGGTTCGTATTTTTCTCGCGGAGAAGGGCATCACCGTGCCGACCGTGCAGGTCGACCTGCGCAACAACGAGCAGCTCACGCCGGCATTTCGCGCCATCAACCCGGATGCGACGGTGCCCTCGCTCGAACTCGATGACGGCACGCGCATCAACGATGCGATCGGCATCTGCGTCTATTTTGAAGCGATCCACCCGCAGCCGCCGCTGATGGGCCGCAGCGCCGAAGAAAAGGCGTTCGTCACCGCCTGGCAGCGCGAAGTGGAGCGCAACGGCTTCTACGGGGTGATGGAGGCGTTTCGCAATTCGGCGCCCGGTCTCAAGGGAAGGGCGCTTCCCGGGCCGCACGACTATGAGCAAATCCCGGCGCTGGCCGAGCGCGGACGCCTGCGCGTGGCGCATTTTTTCGAGCAGATGGACGCCCGCCTCGCACAAAGCGAGTTCGTCGCCGGCGCGCGCTATACGGTCGCCGACATCACCGCGCTGGTGACGATCGATTTCGCGGGGCGGGCCAGAATGCTGATTCCGGAAAAGTGCGAGCATCTGCGCCGGTGGCATTCTCAGGTCTCCGCCCGCCCGAGCGCCAAGGCATGAGGATGCGATGGCTCAGATGAAGAATATCCGTCAAGTCCTCGACTGGCTCGCGGGCGGTGCGCTATCCGGCCCAAATTCCGAGGACGTTTTGGCGGAATTGTGCGAAGGGATGGTCGCGTGCGGCGTACCAATCTGGCGGGCCGCGGTGTTTGTCACGACGCTGCATCCGGATGTCATGGGCCGCAGGTTCTTGTGGCAGGCCGAGTCCGGTGTAACGGCTTCGAACGCTTTGTATAGTCTCGTGGACACCGACGACTTTCGCACGAGTCCCGTAGTCGCGGTGTACAAGACCCGAGAGCCGATCCGCCGCCGCATCGCCGATAGTGGTTGTCCCGATGATTTCCCCATACTTCGCGAGCTTCGCGCCGAGGGTGCAACGGACTATGCCGCATTTCCGCTGTTGTTTACCGACGGCAGCATCCATGTGGCGAGCTGGTCGACGCGACAGCCGGGAGGTTTTACGCCGAAACAGTTTTCCGATCTGGAATCGGTCATCGCGCCGCTGGCGCGGGTTGCCGAAATCCGCGCGTTGCGGCGCACGGCAGGGAATCTGATCGATACCTATGTGGGTCATCAGACCGGCGAGCGGATTCTCTCCGGCAAGATCCGGCGAGGCTATGTCGAGGCGATCCGCGCCGCGATTTGGCTGTCGGACATGCGCGGATTTACGGCGGTGTCCGAACAATTGCCGCCGCAGGCTTTGATCGATCGGTTGAATCTCTATTTCGGCTGCCAGGTTCCGGCGATCCACGATCACGGGGGCGAAGTGCTCAAGTTCATGGGCGACGGCTTGTTGGCGATTTTTCCAATCGCCGGCGACGGCGATGGAAGCGAGGTTTGCCATGGCGCGCTGTCTTGCGCGCGCGAATTCCGGGCGCGCATCGCCGCGTTGCCTCCCAGTGAGAGTGAAGCAGCCATCCGCTTCGGACTCGCGCTTCACCTCGGTGAGGTGATGTACGGCAATATCGGTGGCGGCAACCGGCTCGATTTCACCTGTATCGGACCGGCGGTGAATCTCGCCGCCCGACTGGAGAAAGTTGCCGCCAAGCTCGGCGAAGCGATCGTCGCATCCGCGGAATTTGCCGGCTATTTCAAGGATGATTTCAGGCAACTCGGCGAGCATTCGGTAGCCGGCTTCGCTGCGCCGCAAATGGTGTTTGGCTTGGCCAACTGACCGGCGTCGCGGCATTGTTCCGCGCTCCGCCAAGCCTTATGTGACTATCCGCGCCCTCTGGCAGAATCGAGACCGGGAGGGCAAACTGCCTCCCCATACGAGTGGAAGGCCACCCCCGATGGCGCTGCGTGACGTCAATCTCAACGACAAATACGACCTCGGCCACGGCCACGTGTTCGCCACCGGTTTCCAGGCGCTGGTGCGGCTTTGCCTGATGCAGAAGGAGTTAGACCGCCGCAACGGCCTCAATACCGCTGGCTACGTCACCGGTTATCGCGGCTCCCCACTCGGCGGCCTCGACAGCCAATTCCTTCGCGCCGCGCCTATCCTGACCAAGAATGACATCCTGTTCCAGGGCGGCATCAACGAGGACCTTGCCGCGACAGCGGTGTGGGGCACCCAACAGGCGGAGCTGCGCGGCGAGGGCAAATACGACGGCGTCTTTGCCATGTGGTACGGCAAAGGGCCTGGCGTCGATCGCACCGGCGACGTTTTCCGCCACGCCAATCTGGCCGGCACCGCGAAAAAGGGCGGCGTGCTGGCGCTCATGGGCGACGACCACACCGCCGAATCTTCGACCACAGCGCACCAGTCGGAATATCACTTCATCGACGTGATGATCCCAATCCTGAATCCCGCGGGCGTGCAGGAGGTTCTCGACTACGGTCTCTACGGCTGGGCGATGTCGCGCTTCACCGGCTCCTGGGTCGCGCTGAAGACGATGCACGAGACGATCGAGTCGACCGCGGCGATCGATGCAAGCCTCGAACGGATCAAGATTGTCACCCCGACCGATTTCCAGATGCCGGATGGCGGTCTTAATATCCGACTTAACGATCCTATCTTGGCGCAGGAAGCGCGGCTGCACGACTTCAAGCGCGACGCTATGCTCGCATTTCTGCGCGCCAACAAGATCAATCACACCATCACTTCGGGCGGCCGCGATCCGAAGATCGGCATCATCACCACCGGCAAAAGCTATCTCGACGTCCGCCAGGCGTTCGACGAGCTTGGCATTGACGAAGTCAAATGCAACGAACTCGGCATCCGCCTCTACAAAGTGGGCTGCCCTTGGCCGATCAGCCGGCGTGAGCTTGCGGAATTCGCCACTGGGCTCGACCTCATCATCGTCGTCGAGGAAAAGCGCTCGCTCATCGAAGTGCAGGTGCGCGAAGAGTTGTACGGCACCGCCAACCAGCCGGTCTGCATTGGCAAGCGGGACGAGCAGGGCAATTGGCTGTTCCCCGTCAAGGGCGCGCTCGATCCGAACGACGTCGCGATCTGCATCGGCGA
>JBEKSB010000199.1:0-7748 GCA_049517455.1 Xanthobacteraceae bacterium | reverse complement strand
GCGCCGATAGTGTCGGCGGGTGATTTCAGTCCAAGCCATCGTGACCTCCATTGAGCTTCGCAACCCAACGGAATCACAACCGATTGAAATCACCCAATTTATTTTTCAGTCAGCCTCTAAGCCCCATGTGAGGCGGTAGGCTTCGCCAACAGGCCGATCGCAACAGCACGGCCAGGGGACGAGAAATCGACCGCCGCGCGACCCAAAGCTCGGCCCGGATCCGGCGCGCCGCTCGGCCGCCGCCTCGCGGCTGGGACCTCGGTTTCCTTGCAAAGCGCCGCGGACCCGTATGCGGCATTAGCCGCTACTCAACGACAAGTGTTGAACTCACGCCCTGGCCTCTTCGGTGTGCTAGTTTCTCCGATGCCCATGATGGGCGAAATCGAGCGGCAATGACGAAACCGAATCCATCGAGCACCGAAGACGACCGCCTCCACCGGATGCTTCTCGCATACGTGCGCCAGGAATTCGAGGCGCCGGTCGGCGCTATTCTGGGTTATGCCGAGATCATGCTCGAGGACGCCGAGCAGCAGGGGCATCATTCGATTCTCGGCGACCTCAGGCGGCTTCATCAGGCTGGATCGAAGCTTAAGGAGCTGGTCTCGGGGCTGCTCGATCCAACTGCCATGCATCAGGATTTCACCGATTTTCGGCGGAATTTGCGCCACGACCTGAGGACACCGATCAGCGCTATCAAGGGCTTCGGCGAGATGCTCCTCGAGGACGCTCAGGAGGCAAACAACGAGGCGCTGGCGCACGATCTCGAAAAGATGCTGGAAGCGGGGTCACGCCTCCTGGCGCAGATCGATACGCTGGTCGACTTCACCGGAACGTCGGTTCCGGCGGCGACCGGCGGCAACCCCGAGTCGGCGGCGGTGAGCGCAGTCCTCAAATCGGTCCGGCCGCTGGCGCCGGCCGCTTCCGGCGAAGCCGGCTCGAGCCGTATCCTAGTCGTCGACGATACGGAATCGACACGCGAGCTGCTGTCGCGGCGTCTGGCACGCGAAGGCCACCGCATCGTCGAGGCGGAAAACGGTCGGTCCGCGCTCGCGCGCATTGCGGTGGAGACATTCGATCTCATCCTGCTCGACATGATGATGCCGGACATCAACGGCTATGAGGTATTGACGCAACTCAAAGCCGACCCGCGCTTTCGCCACATTCCCGTCATTGTCATCTCGGCGCTCGACGAGATCGATAGCGTAGTGCGCTGCATCGAGGCGGGCGCTGAGGACTATTTGCCGAAGCCCTTCGACCCGGTTCTGCTGCGGGCGCGCATCGGCGCGTCGCTGGAGAAAACGCGGCTGCGCGACCGCGAGCAGGCGGCCATTGCCGAACTCCGGGCCGAGAAAGAAAGGTCGGAGACGCTGCTTCTCAACATTTTGCCCAAGTCAATTATAGCACGCATGCATCGCGGCGAGACGCCCATCGCCGACCGCTTCCAGGACGTGTCCATCCTCTTCAGCGACATCGTAGGGTTCACGCGGATGTCGACACGCCGCTCGGCAAGCGACGTGGTGGCGTTGCTCAATGCGATCTTCTCGGCGGTCGACCGTCTGGCGCTTCAATACGGCATCGAGAAGATCAAGACGATCGGGGATGCCTACATGGCGGTGGCCGGCCTGCCAGAGCCGCGCGACGATCATGCGCAAGCGATCGCCCGCCTCGCGCTTGCCATGCGCGAGGTGGTCGGCGAAGTGTCGAAGGGCCATGGCGAGGATCTTAAAATCCGGATCGGCATTCACACAGGGAACACGGTTGCAGGCGTCATTGGCATGCACAAATTCGCCTACGACGTCTGGGGCGATACCGTCAACACGGCAAGCGCGATGGAATCGCACGGCATTCCTAACGAGATCCAGGTGTCCCACGCGAGCTTTATGCGCCTTTCGGAAGGCTTCGTTCTGGAGCCGCGCGGCGCGATCGAGATCAAGGGCAAAGGCCAGATGGAGACTTACTTGTTGCGCGGCGAGCGGACGGCCCGTGACAGGACGCTGCCTGTCGAACCGCAAGCGCTTCTTGCTTGGCGCACTGGAAAAACATAGTGCCCGTTTGGGGTTGGTAGCGCGGTTGAGGCAAAGGCCGTCCTAGGAAAGATCCGATGTCGTATTTTTCAATCCGCGTGCGACTGATCTTCCTTGCGATCATGCTGCTCGCGATCCTGGCGGTGGCGTCGGCGCTCCTGACACGCGAGCTCGCGCGCGACTCGGAGGCGCTTGCCGAAGAAGCGCGGCTCGTCTCTATCGTTAGAAATGCGAACAACGCGAGCAAGCATTTCGGGGATTTGAAGTATTGGCTGACCAATCTTGCGGTGACCCTGCTCGCCAGCTCGCAACAGAATGCCGACGCGGCTAAAACACAACTCGATGGAGACCTCAAGACCATCGCGCCCGTCGATGCGGAGGGCGTCGCCACCATCCAACACGACGTCAATTCGCTGTGGGAATTAGCGCTAAAGGCGTCCGAGGCATACTCGAGCGACGACAGCGCCGGCGGAAACGCCCACATGGCGCAGGCTCAGTCGCGCATTCTTAATGTCAACGAGGAGATCGAAAAGATCGTCGATCGGGTTGAGCGACAAGCGCTTTCCCGACGCGATGCATCAATGCGCGATGCCCGACGCGCGGTCGATTTGTCGGTAACCGGCGGCATCATCGTTCTCGCTCTTGCGCTGGGCATCACGGCACTCATCGTGCGCTCCATCAACGCTCCTCTGCGTGAGCTTGAGCGCAGCATGAGCGCCATCACGCAGGGCCGGCTTGACGTTCCCATCCCAAGGGCCGGGCGAGACGAGATCGGCGGTATGACGCGGGCACTGGCGATGCTGCGCGATAGTCTCATCGAGAGCCATCGGCTGGAACAGGAGCGCCAGCGCGCCGAGGCCGACGCCCGGCGCGCGCAGGCTCAGCTCGGCGAGGCGATCGAGGCCATCTCCGAGGGATTTGCGCTCTACGACGCGGACGACCGGCTGGTCGTCTGCAACCGCCGTTTCAAGGAGATGTACGCGGGCGTCGCTCTCAAAATCCTGCCGGGGACGCAATACGAGACCATTCTGCGCGCAGAGGCCGGGACGGGAGTCATCCCCGCCGCTTCGGACGGGCGCGACGCCTGGGTCGTCGAGCGGCTCGATCGCCACCGCAATCCCAAGGGTGCCTTCGAACAGCAGGGTGGCCAGGGCGTGTGGCTCAAGATCAGCGAGCGGCGGACGGCGGATGGGGGAATCGTTGGCGTGTTCACCGACATCACCGAGCTTAAGGATCGCGAGTTGCAGCTTGGACAGCTCGTCGACCGGCTGGCCGAAGCGCGTGACGTTGCGATGGAGGCGACGGTCGCCAAGAGCCGGTTCCTGGCCAATATGAGCCATGAACTGCGCACGCCGCTGAACGCCGTCATCGGCATAACCGAAATGCTCATGGAGGATGCCGAGGATTCCGGCGACCAGGGCGCGCGCGAGCCGCTGGAGCGGATCGCACGTGCCGGCAAGCATCTGCTGCAACTGATCAACGAGGTTCTCGACTTGTCGAAGATCGAGGCGGGGAAGCTCGAGATGAACTATGAGCCGGTCGTTCTGGCGTCGCTGGTCGGCGATGTCGTCGGCGAGGCCGAGCCGCTCGCGGCGAAGAACGGCAACCGGCTGGTGGTCGATTGTCCGCCCGACATCGGCACCGTCCGCACCGATCCGACGCGCCTGCGCCAAATCATGCTCAATCTCCTGAGCAACGCCTGCAAGTTCACCGAGCAGGGCAGCGTATCGCTGTCGGTCGGCCGCAGCCGCGCGGACGGCGACGACTGGATCTCGATCCGCGTCGTCGACACCGGCATCGGCATGACAAGCGAACAGCTCGGCAGACTCTTCCAGGAATTCAGCCAGGCCGACAGCTCGACGACCCGGAAATATGGCGGCACGGGATTGGGCCTCGCGATCAGCGACCGCCTCTGCCGCATCATGGGCGGCTCGATTGACGTCGAGAGCGAACCTGGCGTCGGCACGACCTTTAGTGTGCGGCTGCCGGCCGACCGACCCGGTATACCGGACGCTGCGCCGATCAAGACAGCACCCGCTTTGGCAGGTCGCGCGCCCGCGCGCACCAACCGCGTCCTGGTGATCGACGACGATGCCACCGTGCGCGACCTGATGCGCCGCTATCTGAGTCGCGAGGGCTTCGACGTGGTCACCGCTGGCGGCGGGCTGGAAGGGCTCAAGTTTGCGCGCGAGCTTAAACCCTCGGTGATCACGCTCGACGTCTTCATGCCGGACATGGATGGCTGGAGCGTCCTTCAGGCAATCAAAGAGGACGCGGAGCTAAACAGCATACCGGTCATCATGATGACGATCTCCGATGAGAAGCAGAAGGGTTTCACCCTTGGCGCTTCGGGATATTTGACGAAACCAGTCGATCGCGCGCAACTTGCCCAACTGCTCGACCGCTTCAAGAACCAGGTGGGAACGCCGCGCGTGCTCGTCGTCGAGGACGATCTCAACGCCCGCGAAATGATGCGGCGGCTGCTCGTCGGCGAAGGGTGGGGGGTCAGCGTTGCTTCCAATGGACGAGAAGCGCTTGACCGATTGATTGCCGAACGTCCCAATCTCGTCCTCCTCGATCTTATGATGCCGGAAATGGACGGGTTCGAGTTCCTCGCCGAGTTCCGCAAGAACCCCAAGTTCGTGTCGACGCCGGTCATCGTCGTCACTGCGGCCGATCTCAGCCTTGCGGACCGCCGCCGTCTCGACGGCGGCGTCCAGCACATCCTTCAGAAGGCGGCCTCCGAGCAGGAGGATTTCCTGCGGCAGATTCGCGATCTCGTCGCGCGCTATGCCACCGTGGCGGACTTGAGCGTGATGGGTGCCTGACGATGGTGAAGATTCTCTACGTCGAGGACAATGAGGACAATCTCTACATGCTGTCCAACCGCCTGACGCGGCGGGGCTACGAGGTCGTGTCGGCGCGCAACGGCGAGCAGGGGATCGCGATGGCGGCCAGCGAGGCGCCGGCGCTCATTCTCATGGATTTGAGCCTGCCAGTGATCGACGGCTGGGAGGCGACGCGGCGGCTCAAGGCCGAAGCCCTAACGCGGAACATTCCAGTGATCGCGCTCTCGGCCCATGCGATGGCAGGCGATCGCGAAAAGGCGATCGCGGCTGGATGCGATGACTACGATACCAAGCCCGTTGAGCTGCCACGCCTACTGGAAAAGATCGCCGCCCTGCTCGCCCGCCAAACTCCCTAGGTAGCTCTGGAGGATGAACTTATCCTACTGCAAGGTTCTCGTCTGGGACGCTCCCACGCGCCTCTTCCATTGGTTGACCGTGGTGCTGGTGATCGCGGCCTATACGACGTGGCGGATGAATTTAATGGACTGGCACGCGTGGACCGGTGACACGCTGCTCGCCTTGCTGCTGTTCCGCTTGCTCTGGGGCTTCTTTGGCAGCGAGACGGCGCGCTTTTCAGCCTTTCTCGCCTCACCGCGCGCGGCGGCTCTCCAACTCGCTGATGGGCTTCGTCGCGAACCCGATCGCCAAGTCGGCCATAATCCAGCCGGCGGCTGGATGGTGCTGCTCCTGCTCGCGTTCTTGCTCGCGGAGACGCTGACGGGGATCTATGTCGCCAATGACGTGGCGAACGAGGGGCCCTTGACCGAACTGGTTCCCGCACCGATCGCCAACCTCATCACCGATCTGCACTTGTATTTCTGGGACGCCCTAGTAGGTGCCGTGATTCTGCACGTGCTGGCGATACTGGTCTATGCCGTGGCGAAGCGGCACAACCTGTTGACCCCGATGATCACCGGCCACAAGACCCTTCCGCAAGATGTAAAGCGGCCGCGCCTGGCGGGCGCGGCACGCGCTGCTCTTCTCTTTGGCTGCAGCGCTCTCGCCGCAGCCGCGCTGGCAAATTTCCTATGAGGTCCGATCAGCCCTTCGGCGGCACGACCTGACCGCGGATTTCACCGCCCGGATGCGCCTGCGTGTGCACGTTGACGTACCACTCACCGGCGGCGAATTGCTGAGCCTGCTCGGGCGTCAGCGTGGCCTCGCCCTTGAATGGGCTCTCGGCCGAACTGCCCTTGGTGGACAGCCAGACTACCACCGGGCCGTTCTTGCCCTTGTCCGCGGGTCCATGGAAATGCGCCATAGTGGCCGGACCCGAAAGCCCGCTATAGGTGACCGTCCAAGTAACGACCCGCGTGGCCGGGTCGTACGTGAGAGCGGCGCTTCCTGTGCCGGCGGTCTCGACCGCCGGCACTTGCTCGGCCCCGGTGAGCGGCACCGTGAAGGATTGCGGCGAAGCCTGCGCCAGCCCCGCCCAAGCAGCTGATGCCAGACAAGCTATAAGGATCAAGGCCCGCCGAGATATACCGCTACACATGTTTTGCTCCTTCGATTGTCGACCACCCTACTAGAAGTTTCCATCATACGATATTCTGTGACCGACTTCACAGGGATCGATGGCGTTAAGGCTCGCTGTTTTTCTGCGGGCGAAATGGAGCGAATGGCCCGAAGCGACGTTGCAGTGAGACGTCCGGAGTCGAATATTGTATCTACACCATCGGCCGCGTTGGTCGTGTTTCAGTCGTCGGAGTTGTAGAATCTGCCGACCACAAAAAGCAGTCCAAAAGGCATTGCTGGGGGCAAAAAGGTTAAATGTAAAGATTTGGAATTTAAGCGCTTTTTGCGCCGCTCCCGGGTAGCCCGCCAAAAGTGTCGGTTCATGCCGTCATCAGCGGCGGGGGGCGTCTCCGGCGTGTGTGCGCTCTGGCATTTCAGGCTGGCGGGATCGTGCTCTTTATCCGTTGGCGGGTGGGCGCCGAGCGGCGCGGCGAATCCTGGTCCGCCGGTCCTGGCCGACGTCTTGTGTCAGCGTCCTTCCTTTTGGCCCTGAGGGGCCGGGAAGGGCTTTTGGGGATGATTGGCGTGGACCTGATCGGCCTGATACGACGCGCCTATTTTGAGCAGCATGGCTCCATCAAGGGGATCGTGCGCACGCTGTCGGTATCGCGCGCGACGGTGCGCAACGTTATCCGCGGCCACAAAACTGAGTTCAAGTACGCGCGGGTAGTTCAGCCCACGCCCAGGCTTGGCGACTGGGTTCTGACAGATATCACCTGCCGACCACGGTCATCCACAGCGAAAAGGACGCCACAGTGCCCCTCTTCGCCGGTGAAGCCCTCGCCAAGGGGATCCCCGGCGCCACCCTCCGCGTCATCAAGGGTGAAGGCCATTTCGCCAACGTCCAGGTCCCGGAGAAGTTCAACCCGTTCCTCGCCGACGCGCTCCGAATCCCACAGGACCTCGTCCCAAAGCGGTAACGCCGTTGACGGTTCCCGAGCTTGATCGACGGTTCGCCGGGTTGATGCAGGTCTGATGCCGATCGTCTGCATCAGGCCTGCACGCGGGCTCGGCATGCCAGCCGAGTCGACCACACTGCCAAGGCATGCGCCGCTTACGCTCTCGCGCCTGTCGCCGATCGCATCCGGCAAGACGTATTGATCTTGGCAGGCACGGAGGATCATTTCATTCCGTTTCACCAGACCGCGGACTTCGAGAAAGCGCTGGTCAACGCCCGCAGCGTGACCATTAGCATTTTCGATCAGCCATCGGGTGGCGCTGGCCACTGCCAGATGGGCGCCTTAGCGGTCTATCACGCTGCCGTTTTCGATTGGCTCCTGGAGAAGTTCCTCGCAGGTCGAAGGGGTTAATCACGCATCGAACTTGCCCAGCGCGCACGAACCTAAGAACCGTGCGCGTC
>JBEKSB010000198.1:0-7835 GCA_049517455.1 Xanthobacteraceae bacterium | reverse complement strand
CGGCGGCCTTCCTTGGGGCCGACCTCGTCGACGAGGCCGTGTTATTCCGGTCACCGAAAGTCGTTGGCGCCGACGGCATCGATGCGCTTGCTGGCCTGCCGCTCATGGCGCTCACGCAATCGTCGCGGCTGACCTGCGTGCAAAGTGCGGCCGTCGGCGCCGATATATGCGAAGTTTTCGAGCGAAAGTGAATGGCCGTGTTCACCGGAGTTATCAATGAGTTAGGCGACGTTCTTGAAGTCAACGAACAGGCCGACGGCCTGCGGCGCCTGACGATCGCCTGCGGTTACGATCCCGCCACAATCGATATCGGCGCGTCGATCGCCTGCTCAGGGCCGTGTCTAACGGTCGTGGAGCGGGGGCGTCGAGGTAATCGCACTTTCTTTGCCGTCGACGTAGCCGCGGAGACGTTGCGCGTGACCAATGCGCGTAGCTGGCAACGCGGCACCAAGCTCAACCTCGAGCGATCGCTACGGCTTGGGGACGAACTGGGCGGGCATCTGGTCAGCGGACATGTCGACGGCATCGCCGAACTCGTCGCCCGCGAGGACCTGCTTGATATGGCGCGACTGTCGTTGCGCTTGCCAGCCGCGCTGTCACGATTCATCGCTCCCAAAGGGTCGGTCGCCCTCGATGGCGTTTCGCTTACGGTCAACGAGGTCGAGGGCGCGACGTTTTCGGTGCTGATCATTCCGCACACGCTGAAGGTCACCACGTTCGGGGGCCTTCGCGCCGGGGCGCGGTTGAATCTCGAAGTTGACCAAATGGCGCGCTATGCCGCGCGCCTCTTGGAGGCTGCGCAACCGCATTGAGCGCGCTTGTTCGCGCTCCGTGCACTTGCTACCACGCGCATAAGCCATGATCCCGAAAAGTGGGAACCGGTTTTCGGAAAAGATCATGCTTCGATTGGAGTGCAGTGATGGCGGGGCCGCGGCGAGGCAAGCGTGAGGATGGCCACGCCAAGGGTGCGCGTATCCTGATCGTCGAGGCGCGCTACTACGACGACATCGCCGATGCGCTCCTTGCCGGTGCTATGAAAGTGCTTGAGGCAGCGCGGGCCGAGATCGACCGCATCAGCGTGCCCGGCTCTCTCGAAATCCCCGCCGCGATCGCCATCGCGCTCGACGCGGCACAACGCAAGCGCCGGCCCTATGACGGGGTGGTCGCGCTGGGTTGCGTCATCCGCGGCGATACCATCCATTTCGAGATCGTCTCGCATGAATCCGCGCGTGGTTTGATGGATTTATCGATCGCGCGTGGTGTGCCGATCGGGAACGGCATCGTTACCGTCAACACCGAGGTGCAGGCGATCGCCCGGGCCCGGATGGAAGAGCAGGACAAGGGCGGCGACGCCGCGCGGGCCGCTCTGGCGCTCGTCGCTATCAAGCATCGGCTGGCGGGGAAGTAAGCCATGGCGCGCGCGGCGGCAGGCGAACCCCGGAAGGCGAACAAGCGCGGTGCGGCACGGCTCGCCGCCGTGCAGGCGCTTTACCAGATGGACCTCGCCGGCACCGGCTTGAACGAGATTTGGGCGGAGTTCGAGAGCCATTGGCTCGGCGGGGAGGTTGAAGGCGCGCAATATCGGCCTGCGGAAGCGGCCTTCTTCCGCGACATCGTCGGCGGCGTCGTTCGTGAGCAAAGCGGTCTTGATCCGCAGATCGACGATGCGCTGGCGCGCGGCTGGCCGCTCAAACGCATCGAGGCGGTGCTACGTGCGGTACTGCGCGCCGGCGCTTACGAGCTTAAATACCGGCGCGACGTGCCGGCGCGCGTCGTTATGTCGGAGTATGTCGATGTCGCCTCAGCGTTCGTCGACAAGGAGGAAACCGGCATGGTCAACGCCGTCCTCGATCAGCTCGCCCACCAGCTGCGCGCCGACGAATTCGACCGCGCTCACGATTAATTCTCAACCGCACGCAAACGGTAGCGCAGTCGGGCTGCGGAAGTTCGACGACGAATTCCACGTGACCTTATCGACGGTCAGGTGATAGTTGGGCACGCGCTCGAGGAAGCGCCGCATGGCGACTTCGGTGACAAGCCGCGCCATTTGGCTGCCGAGACAGAAATGCTTGCCGGAGCCGAATCCCAGGTGTCCTTGCGGGCGGCGGTCGATGTCGAAAATGTCCGGATCGGGAAATTTGCGGCCGTCGCGATTTCCCGAGCCGAATGCGAGCGCGACTTTGTCGCCGGCATGAATCGTTTCGCCGTGTAGCTCGGTATCGCGCGTGGCCACGCGTTTGAAGCGCTGGGCCGAAGTGTTAAAGCGCAGCGATTCCTCGATCGCCGGCGCGACCAGCGCCGGGTCGGCGACAAGCCGCCTGCGCGCGTCGCGGTAGTCGTGAAGGTTGAGCGCGAACATGCTCATGAAGCTCGACAACGATTCCACTCCCGCCATGACGAAGGTCGCTGTGGTCAGCACGACCTCGCGCTCCGAGAGGCGGTCGCCGTCAATCTCGGCTTCGGCGAGGTGCGTAATCAGATCGTCGGTGGGATTGGCCCGCCGCGCGGCGACCTCGGCGGTCAAGAAGTCGCTTAAATCCTTGAACGCGGCGATATGCTCCGGCGTGCGCCCCTTTACCGTCTTGTCGGTCGACACCGCGAGGATGACTTTGCGCCTAATCTCCGCATGATCGCGGTCAGGCAGGCCCATCGTGCGGAACAACAGGCCGACGGTGATCTGGCTGGAAAAGTCGTTGATGAACTCGAACGTCCCTTGTTCGACGATGCGCTCGAGCGAGCGATCGGCGATCTCCAGCGTCGGTTCGGCGAGCCGGTCGAGATTTCGCTTGAGAAAAGCGGCCTGGCTCAACGCGCGCAGCCGATCATGCCGCGGCGGATCGGTCGTTCCCAGCGTCGCGCCGGCGCGCCCGGGAAGCTCGTCAATCATGTTGCCGGCGGCGGAGGAGAACGTTTGCCAGTCGCGCGCCGCCTCCACGATGTCGTCGTAACGCGACAAGATCCAGAGCTGCGCGCCGTCGCTCCAGTAGCAGGGATATTTTTCGCGAAGCGCCGCGTAATAGGGAAACGGGTCGGCATCGATCAGAGGCGAATAAAGGTCGAACGGCTCCACGGCATTTCCTCAGGGTCCCGACGCTGATACACAATTAGCACAATCTGATGGTGCGCCGTGCGATGTCGAGCTCAACTGAATCGGCCGAGGACCGTCTGATCGCGCGCTATTTCCGGCCGCTCGCCACCGCGCCGGGCGCGCTAGGTCTCGCCGATGATGCCGCGGTGCTGACGCCGCCGCCGGGATGCGATCTCGTTCTTAAAACCGACGGCGTCATCGCCGGGGTCCATTTCTTTCCCGACGATCCGCCCGAATACATCGGCCGCAAAGCGCTGCGCATGAATCTTTCCGATCTTGCCGCCAAAGGCGCCAAGCCAATCGGCTTTCTGCTTTCCGTCGCGCTGCCGGCGGGAACCGACGAGGCTTGGATCGCCGCGTTCGCCGCGGGGCTTGGCGAGGATGCCATGCGATATGGCTGTCCGCTGTTCGGCGGCGACACGGACCATACGCCCGGCCTGGCGTCGGTTTCGATCGCGGCATTCGGCGCGGTGCCGCTGGGACGGATGGTGCGGCGCTCGACTGCCAAGGCCGGCGACTGCGTCGTCGTTACCGGCACGATCGGCGACGCGGCGCTGGGGGTAAAGCTGCGTCGCGACCGCAAGCTCGCCAAGAGCTGGCGGCTCACGGAAGCCATGATTGTGCACCTTGAGCAGCGCTACCTCTTGCCGGAGCCGCGCAATGCGCTCGCGGAGGCGATCCTGCATCATGCCGCAGCGGCGATAGACGTCTCCGACGGGCTTGCCGGCGATCTCGCCAAGCTGTGCCGCGCCTCTTCGGTCGCGGCCGAAATCGAGGTGGCGCGCGTCCCGCTTTCGGACGCGGCCCGTACCGCGCTTGGTGCCGCGCCGGCGCTGATCGAGACGGTGCTCACCGGCGGTGACGATTACGAAATCGTATTGACGCTGGCGCCGGAAAAACTTCCCGCGTTTCGCGCGGCGGCGCAGGCCGCCGGCGTTCCGGTAACCGAGATCGGACGGGTGCAAGCGGGAGAGGGTGCCCGCTTCATTCATGACGGCAAAGCGCTAGAATTTGCGCGCCCTTCGTACAGCCATTTTTAGAAACGATGGACCGTGTCGAGGAGCAAAGCGACGAAGCAATCCAGCATTCGGTCCAACAGACTGGATTGCCTCGCGTCGCTCGTATTGACGGCCGATGCTACTTCCGACGTGAGATCGGCTGGTAGTCGCGCCGCGGCGAGCCGGTGTAGAGCTGGCGCGGGCGCCCCAGTTTCTGGTGCGGGTCCTCGATCATTTCCTTCCACTGCGCGATCCAGCCGACCGTGCGCGCGAGCGCGAACAGCACGGTGAACATCGCGGTGGGGAAGCCCATCGCGCGCAACGTGATGCCAGAATAGAAGTCGACATTCGGATAAAGCCGCTTCTCGATGAAATACTCGTCGTGCAGCGCAATGCGTTCGAGCTCCATGGCGACGTCGAACAGCGGGTCGTCGACGCCGAGTTCGTGCAGGACCTCGTGACAGGTCTTTTGCATGATTTTGGCGCGCGGGTCGTAATTCTTGTAGACGCGGTGGCCGAAGCCCATCAGTCGGAACGAGTCGTCGGGGTCCTTGGCGCGCTTGACGTATTCGGCGATGCGATCGACCGTACCAATCTCGCCGAGCATTTTCAGCGCCGCTTCGTTGGCGCCGCCATGCGCCGGGCCCCAGAGGCAGGCAATGCCGGCCGCGATGCAGGCAAACGGATTGGCGCCGGTCGAGCCGGCGAGCCGCACCGTCGACGTCGAAGCGTTCTGCTCGTGATCGGCGTGCAGAGTGAAGATGCGGTCCATGGCGCGGGCGACGACCGGATTGGCCGCATATTCCTCGCACGGCACCGCAAAGCACATGCGCAGAAAATTCGAGGCATAACCGAGCTCGTTTTTCGGATACACGAACGGCTGGCCGATCGAATATTTGTAGGCCATTGCGGCGAGCGTCGGCATTTTTGCGATCATGCGGATCGAGGCGACCATGCGCTGGGTCGGATCCGTGATGTCGGTGGAGTCGTGATAGAAGGCCGACAGCGCGCCGACGCAGCCCACCATCACCGCCATCGGGTGAGCGTCGCGGCGGAAGCCCTGAAAGAACCGGCTCATTTGTTCGTGGACCATCGTGTGATGGACCACGCGGTCGTCGAAGTTCTCCTTCTGCGAAGCGGTCGGCAGTTCGCCGTAAAGTAGAAGGTAGCAGGTCTCGAGGAAATCGCCGTGCTCGGCCAGATCCTCGATCGGATAGCCGCGGTACAGAAGGACGCCCTTGTCGCCGTCGATGTAGGTAATCTTGGACTCGCAGCTTCCGGTCGATGTGAAGCCGGGATCGTAGGTGAAGATGCCCGTCTGGCTGTAGAGCTTGCTGACGTCCATCACCTCAGGACCGATTGTCCCGTCGTAGAGCGGAAACGACCAGCTCTTGTCGCCGAGTGTCAGCTTACCGGTCTTGGTGTTGGTGCTGGTTTTCGCGTCCATGATCGCACCTCGATGTGTGACAGTTTCAACAGTGCGGTGCACGCGGCCCAGGGCCAAAAAGCATTGCGAGCACTGCCGATCCGGCCCTTTGGCGTAGCGCAACGGCGTGTGCACTGCAAGAAAATAGGCCCAGATCGAGCGCCGCGCTAGACGGCCGCGCGACGAAACTGTCGCAGACGCGCAAACGGTAGGCTCGGATCAGCCGACGCGCGGCTGCGCCACCTCAAGCCGGACCTGGTCGGCGACGCGCGCGAGACTTTCCGCCTTGCCCAGTACGATCAATACTTCGAAGATTCCGGGTGACGTCGTGCGGCCGGTGAGTGCAGCGCGCAGCGGCTGTGCCACGGCGCCAAGCTTCGCGCCTTTGCGCTCGGCGAAAGTGCGCACCGCCCGCTCCGTCGCTTCCGCCGTCCAGGGTTCGACCGCAGCGAGTTCGACACCCACGTCGCGCAGAAGCGCCTTCGTCTCCGGCGTCAGCAAAGCGGTCGCCTTATCATCCAGGGGGAGCGGGCGGTCGGCCAGCAAAAAATGTGCGCTCTCAATGAGATCGACGAGGGTCTTGGCGCGCTCCTTCAAGCTCGGCATGGCTGCCAGCCACTGTTCCCGCAGGCGCGGCGTCATCTTGGCAGCGATGTTGTCGCCGCCCGCGAGGTGCGGCAGGAGCTGATCGATCGCCTGCAGCAGCGCCGCATCGGCGCTCCCTCGTATGTAGTGGCCGTTGAGGCTTTCGAGCTTGGCGAAATCGAATCGCGCCGGCGAGCGGCCGATCTGCGGCAGGTCGAAAGCTGCGATCATTTCCTCGGTGGAAAAAATCTCCTGGTCGCCGTGACTCCAGCCGAGCCTTACCAGGTAGTTCCGCAAGGCTGACGGCAGGTAGCCCATGGCGCGGTAGGCGTCGACGCCGAGCGCCCCGTGGCGCTTGGACAATTTGGAGCCATCCGGTCCATGGATCAGCGGAATGTGCGCCATCACCGGCACCGGCCAGCCGAGCGCGTCATAGATCTGTTTCTGCCGCGCGGCATTGGTCAGATGATCGTCGCCGCGGATGATATTGGTCACCGCCATGTCGTGATCGTCGACCACGACGGCGAGCATGTAGGTTGGCGTGCCGTCGGAGCGCAGCAGCACCAGATCGTCGAGGTTCTCGTTCTGCCAGACCACGCGCCCTTGGACCTGATCCTCGATGACGGTTTCGCCCGTCAGCGGCGCCTTGAGCCGAATCGTTGGCCTGACGCCGGCCGGCGCGGCGCTCGGATCGCGGTCGCGCCAGCGACCATCATAGAGCCTGCCCCGACCTTCGCGGCGCGCTGCCTCACGCATCTGCGCAAGCTCTTCGGAGCTGGCATAGCAGTGGTAGGCGTGACCCGTGGCCAGGAGCTGCTTGGCGACTTCCCGGTGCCGGGCGGAGCGTGAGAATTGATAAATGGCTTCGCCATCCCAATTGATGCCGAGCCAGCCGAGTCCGTCGAGGATGGCGTCGATCGCGGCTTGCGTGGAGCGCTCCCGGTCGGTGTCCTCGATCCGCAGCAGCATTTTCCCGCCGCGTCCGCGGGCGTAAAGCCAGTTGAACAGTGCGGTGCGCGCCCCGCCGATATGCAAAAAGCCGGTCGGCGAGGGGGCAAAGCGGGTGACGACAGTCATTCTCGGTCTTGATCCTCACGGGCGCGCGCCCGTGTAGCACAGCTAGGAATGAAAAGAAGTAACGCGCGGTTCCGGTGTTGCCTGTGGGCTTGACCGCGCAAGCCAATTTGTCCAATCCGGGCGCGCCGCCGGCTTCCGCCGCGGCGATTTGGAAGCGATCAGGTCATGGCGGTTACGGAAACGGCGGCACGGGAAGCGGGGCAGGATTTCATCCGCGACATTATTCGCACCGACATTGCGTCCGGCCGCCACAAGACGATCGTCACCCGCTTTCCGCCCGAACCGAATGGGTATTTGCATATCGGCCACGCCAAATCGATCTGCCTGAATTTCGGCGTTGCCGAGGAATTCGGCGGCCATTGCAATCTGCGCTTTGACGACACCAACCCGACCAAGGAAGAGCAGGAATATATCGACGCTATCGAGCGGGACGTGCGTTGGCTCGGGTTCGATTGGGGGAAAAATCTTTATCACGCGTCCGACTATTTCGAGCAGCTCTACGAATGGGCGGAGCACCTGATCCGCGCCGGCAAAGCCTATGTCGACGACCAGACCCAGGAAGAGACGCGACTGACGCGCGGCACCCTGACCGAGGCCGGAACCGAAAGCCCCTTCCGCGGGCGCGGCGTCGAGGAAAACCTCGACCTGTTCCGCCGCATGC